>PLHC01000154.1 GCA_003138795.1 Granulicella sp.
GATTGATCGCGGCGCCGGTGCTGGCGCAGACTGCGGCAGCGGCTGCGGCACCGCGTCAGGCGGGGACGGTGAAGACGACGAATGCCACCAGCCTGACGCTGACGACGGCGGCCGGGCAGGACGTTACGGTGACGGTTCCCGACGCAGCGAAGGTGCTGGTGGTCGCTCCTGGGAGCAAAGATCTGAAGTCGGCGACGGCTGGGACGTTGAGTGATGTGGCGCCGGGCGATCGTGTGCTGGTGACGGGAACTGCGGGCGACAGCGGAGCGGCGTTGACGGCGACACGCGTGATTTTAATGAAGGCGCAGGCGATCGCAGAGACCCATGCGGCTGAAGATGCGGCGTGGGCGCAGGGCGGCGGCGGGATTGTGCGGTCGGTGGATGCAGCGGCAGGCAGGATCGTGATTGCAAGCGGGTTGAAGACGGTGACGGTGCTGACGACGCCTTCGACGATCATGCGGCGGTACGCGGGCGACTCCGTGCGGTTTTCCGATGCACAGGTGAGCACGATCGGGGCGATTCGACCGGGCGATCAGTTGCGAGTGCGTGGGACGAAACCGGGAGATGGGTCTGGGGATGGCAGCTCGATTACGGCCGATGAGTTGGTTACGGGCACATTCCGCAACTATTCGGGATTGATTGCTTCGATCGATGCTGCAGCCGGGACGGTGACGCTGAAGGATCTTGCGACAAAGAAGACCGTAACGGTTGTGGTCACCGCAAACAGCGACGTGCGGCGGATTCCTCCGATGCTGGCGCAGAGGGTTGCGCTGCAGATGAAGGGCGGAGCGGCGGGTGCGGCTGGACAGAGTGGAGCGCCAGCAAGGGCACACTCGGAGGATGCGGAGGGCGGAGCACAGCGAGCCGGCCGCGCAGGGATGGATCTGTCGCAGATGTTGTCGCGGCTGCCGACCGAGACGCTGGGCGGATTGAAGGCGGGCGATGCGGTGATGATCGTTGCGACTTCGCCGGCGGCGGACTCGCCGAGCTCGACGGCAGTGACGTTGCTGGCAGGAGTCGAGGCAATTCTGACGGCATCGCCGAGCGGCCAGACGATGACGCTATCGCCGTGGAGCGTCGGCGGCGGTGGGGAGCCGTCAGAGGGAGGCGGCGNNCGCGCAGGACGCTGGTCCGCAGCACGCGGCGAGTCCGCAATAGTGGCCATTGCAATAAAAGCAGGGCGTTGGGCAGCGCGTGGATCGCCCCAGGAAGCATAGGAAGAGCTGGTCATCAGGGGTTGCGTGGTCAAGCGACTTGAGAAGCGGACCGATTGAAGAGTTCAGGAGTGAGGATGTCTGTTCGGATTTTGCGCAAGAGGATGATGTCTCGATGGGTGGGGCCGGGGTTGATGGGCTTGATGCTGACGGGGGCCGCGCTGGCGCAGGCCGCGAGCACGCAGGTTCAGACGCCGACGGCGCCTGGACCTGCGGTGGTTCAATCGGCTAGAACGCGAGTCCATGGGACGATCACGGATCCGGATGGGGAGCTGATTCCCGGTGCGTCGGTTACGCTGACGCCGACCACGGGGCAGGGAGTTACGGTGAAGTCTGGCTCGGACGGAACGTATAGTGTGCTGGTAGCGCCGGGCACGTATACGTTGCTGGTGACGATGCAGGGCTTTGCGTCCTACTCGGCGATCAACATGAAGATTCCCGCGGTGGTGAGCACGACGCTCGACGCAAAGCTGCAGATTGGCGTGCAGGCGCAGGTGGTTACGGTAGAGGCGAACTCGGTGCAGTTGAGTGTGGATCCGGACTCGAACCAGAGTTCGACGGTACTGACGGGGAAGGACCTGGATGCGCTGTCGGATGATCCGGATGAGCTGTCGAGCGAACTGACGGCGCTGGCGGGACCATCCGCGGGACCGAACGGCGGGCAGATCTACGTGGACGGATTCACGGGCGGGCAGCTGCCGCCGAAGTCGTCGATTCGTGAGATTCGCATCAACCAGAATCCGTTTTCGGCGCAGTACGACAAGCTGGGCTATGGACGCATCGAGGTCTTCACAAAGCCGGGTACGGACAAGGTGCATGGCAACTTCCAGGTCAATGGAAACGCATCGCAGTTCAACTCCGAGGATCCGCTGGAGGCTGGCGTGTATGTGCCGCCTTACCACACGATCTTTTCGTTTGGGAGCTTGACGGGACCGCTGAGCAAGATCGCATCCTACTCGATAGGCGGATCGTATCGGGAGATCCAGGATGATGCGTTCACGAATGCGACGCTGTATGCGGCGGCGGGAGCGACGACGCCTTGCGCGGCGGGAGCGACGACGTCGAGCTCCGGTGCGCCCTGCGTCTCGACGACCGCGCAGGTGTCCACCAATACGCCGCAGTCGCGGATGGATATTTCTCCGCGCGTGGATCTCGCGATCGGCGATAAGAACGTGCTGACAACGCGATTTCAGTATGTGCAGAACGATCAGAACAACCTGGGCCTCGGAAACCTGACGCTGCCCGCGTCGGCGTACGATTCGCATACGAAGAACATTGAGTTGCAGGTGAGTGATACGGAGACGTTCAGCCTGCGGCTGATCAATGAGACGCACTTTGAGTATGAGCGCGACCGTGTGGCAACGACGCCATTGAATACGACGCCAAACGTGACGGTTGAGGGAGCGTTTACCGACGGCGGCTCTTTCTCGCAGGGCCTGACGGACCATCAGGACCACTATGAGGTGCAGAACTACACGTCGTTGCAGCTGAAGAAGAACTTCATTCGCGTGGGCGGACGCCTGCGTGCGACACGCGAGGCGCAGGATACGGAGAGCAATACGAATGGCGCGTTTACGTATGCGAGCCTTGGCGATTATGAGGCCGGGGCAGCGAGCCAGTTTTCCCTGACGCAGATCAATGTACCGAAGATCGACTTTACGCTGGCCGATCTGGGCCTGTATGCGGAGACGGATTGGAAGGTGAAGCCGAACTTCACGCTCAGCTACGGCATTCGCTACGAGACCCAGAACCACCTGCGCGATCATCATGACTTCGCACCGCGCACATCGCTCTCCTATGGGCTGTTCAGTGGCAAGGGGGCGCCGAAGACAGTGCTGCGCGGCGGCTTTGGATTGTTCTATGACCGCTTCGGGCAGTCGAATGTGCTGACGCTAGAGAAGGAGAACGGCACGAACGAGACGATTTACACGGTGGACAATGTGCCAGCAGCATGCTCGCCGAATACGTTCGATCCAGGGTCCGCGACCGATGTCGCAACCTGCACGGCGGGCGCGGCTGCAAGCGCGGCGACGAAGTACTCTGCGGCGTCCGGGCTGCGGACTCCGTATACGATCCAGGTCGCCGGCGGCGCGGACCAGCAGGTTGGACGCTTCGGAACGATCTCGGTGAACTACATCCACTCGCAGGGCGTGCATCAGCTGGCGACGGAGAATGTTGGTTACGATCCTGCGACGTTGAGCTCGCCGAACGGGGTGAACTACCAGTACTTCACGGAGGGCGTCTTCAAGCAGAACCAGCTGACGGTGAATGGACATGTGCAGACCTCGAAGCGGGTGTCGCTGTTTGGGTATTACGCGCTGAACTCGGCACACGGCGATACGTCGGGCGCGGGTTCCATGGTCAGCACGCCGTACGACCTGCAGGCGGACTATGGGCGCGCGACCTTCGATGTTCGCAACCGGGTCTTTCTGGGTGGATCGATTACGTTGCCGAAGTTTATTCAGTTCAGTCCGTTTGTGATTGGGCAGAGCGGCAATCCGTACAACGTAACAACGGGCAGCGATAACAATGGCGACAGCGTCTACAACGACAGACCGTATGCGGTGGCTTCGAGCCTTGCGACTTCGGGTAACGCCAACATCAAGACCATCGCGGGATGCGGTACGTTTGCCCAGCCCGGATATCAGCCGGCGGGGGCGCAGATTGCTCCGATCAATGCATGCACCGGTCCGGCGCTGTTCACATTCAACTTCCGCCTGACCAAGACGTTTGGCTTTGGCGCGTCGACGGTGGCCAAGAACAGCGGCAGCAATGGCGGCGGTCCAGGCGGCGGTCCAGGTGGGGGTCAAGGCGGTGGTCCTGGTGGTGGGGGTCACGGAGGTGGTGGCCATTCGGGTGGCCCGGGTTTTGGTGGTGGCGGGCCCAGCACAGGCAAGCGCTACAACTTCGCGGTGGGGCTGCAGGTGCAGAACCTGTTCAACAACGAAGACCTGGCTACGCCGATCGCCCAATTGAACTCTCCGGAGTTTGGGCAGTCGACGCAGGTGACTGGTGGTCCGTTCACGACCAACAGTGCGCTGCGTAGGATTTCGCTGCAGGCATCGTTCCAGTTCTAACTTTCAGACGAGACGGGAAGAGGCGCAGCCACGCGGTTGCGCCTCTTCTCGTACAGTGCAGGTGCGGTTGTGCTGGGGTTAGCGCAGGCCGAGGATGGAGCCGCGTGTGGGTGGCCGGTCTTTGCCGTCTCTGGGCGCAGATTCTGGTTCGAGCGGCTCATCAACCGGCGGCGGCCCCTTACGGTGCTCGAACTTGCGCAGGTGGTCGGCGATCTGCAGAAACTCGCTCGGTTTTTCGTTGCGAGGCTCCGACTTCGGTTGCTCGAAGAGGGAGGGCTGGGCTTCGCGGGCAGGGCCAGCGACGACAACGGTTTTGGCGTTGAGGAACTCGCGCATGCCGGCGGTAGAGAGTTCGCGGCCGTAGCCGGAGCGCTTGACGCCGCCGAAGGGAAGGCGGGGGTCGCTGGCGACAATCGCGTTGAAGAAGACGGCACCGGACTGGAGTTCGACGGCGAGGCGCTGCTGCTCGGCGGTGTCGGTGGTCCAGGCACTGGCGGCGAGGCCGAAGGGCGTGTGGTTGGCGAGCTCGATGGCCTCGTCGAGCGAGCCGATGCGGAAGAGCAGAGCGACGGGGCCGAAGATCTCTTCCTGACAGATGGGCGCGGTGGGGAGAACGCCTGCGATGACCGTCGGCTGGAAGTAGTTTCCTTCGTCCCCGCCGTTCACGTCCAGGGCGCGCTCCCCACCGGTGAGCACGCGGCCGCCAGCGGCCTTGGCGCGGCTGACCTGGTCGAGCAGATCGTCGAGGATCTGGGCGGTGGCGAGCGGACCGATCTCGGTTGTGCCGAGCGTGGGATCGCCTACGCGAAGCGCTGCCATGCCGGCGACGAAGCGCTGCTCGAACTCGTCGTAGATGTCTTCGTGGACGATGAAGCGCTTGGCGGCGATGCAGCTCTGGCCATTATTGATGCAGCGGGCCTTGATCGCGCTGGGTACGGCTTCGTCGAGGTCGGCGGAGGGCAGGACGATGAAGGGGTCGGAGCCACCGAGCTCGAGCACGGTCTTCTTGATGAGCCATCCGGCCTGCGCGGCGATGGCGCGGCCAGCGGCCTCGGAGCCGGTGACGGTGACGGCGGCGACGCGGTCGTCGGAGAGGAGGCTCTCCACCTGGCGGGCCTCAATGAGCAAGGTCTGGAAGCTGCCGCGGGGGAAGCCGGCGCGGCGTACGAGGGCCTCGATGGCGAGCGCGCACTGCGGCACGTTGGAGGCGTGCTTGAGCAGGCCGACGTTGCCCGCCATCAGCGCGGGGGCGACGAAGCGGAAGACCTGCCAGAGAGGGAAGTTCCACGGCATGACGGCGAGCACGATGCCGATTGGGTCATAGCGGACATAGCTCTGCGCGCTCTCGGTGTCGATGGGCTCGGGCGTGAGTATGCGCGCGGCGTTCTCGGCGTAGTAACGGCAGGCAGCGGCGCACTTGGAGACCTCGGCGCGCGCGGAGGCGAGCGTCTTGCCCATCTCGGTGGTCATCGTCGCGGCGAGCTCTTCGCGGTCGGCGTCGAGCAGCGCGGCGAGCCGGCGCATCCAGAAGATGCGCTGGTCGAGCGTCTCGGCGGGGTAGGTTCTGGCAGCGCTCGCTGCGATGGCGAGCTTGGCGTTGAGAGCTTCGGGCGTGAGCGGTTCGAAGCTGCGCAGCAGCTTTCCGGTGGCCGGATTGAGGGATTGAATTGGCATGGAGGTGTCCAGAGTCAGGGTTCTGCTCAGATTGTGTGTGTAGTGTAGCGCCGTACGGGGCTACTCGTTGGCTAGTACGGCCAGCGTGCGGGCGAGAATGCGGGTTCCGAGAGCGATGGAGCCGGGGGTGGCGTACTCGTCCGGACGGTGCGAAACCCCGGCGCGACAGGGGATAAAGAGCATCGCGATGGGAGCGACGCGGGCCATGAAGTTGGAGTCGTGGTAGGCGCGGGAGACCATTTTCTTATAGGGGACGGCCTCCTGTTTGCAGACATCCTCGAGGGTGTCGAGGATGTGCTGGTCGCTGCGGGCGGGGATGTCGGCGTTGATCGGGTCTTCCGTAATTGCGACGTGGCGGCGAGCTTCGATCTCGCGGATGTCGGCGTGGAGGGCGTTCATGGTGGCATCGCGGCGAGCGACGTTGGTGTCGCGGATGTCGAGCATGAGGGTGACGCGCGAGGGCACGGAGTTGACCGCGCCGGGGTGCGCGGCGACGGTGCCGACGGTCGCGACCGAATCGACGCCGTGGGAGGCGGCGTTGGCGGCGAGGGTGTGGCGCTCGACAGCCAAGATCAGTTCTGCGGCTGCACACAAAGCGTCGCTGCGGTCGGGCATGAGCAGCGCTCCGGCGTGGCCGCCAAAGCCTTCGATGATGTATCGGTAGCTGGCGGGCGCGGCGATATTGGTGACGATGCCGAGAACGATTTCTTCATTTTGGCTAGCGCGTCCGTCGCGCTCGAGGAGTGGGCCCTGCTCGATGTGGAGCTCGACCCAGGCGTGGTAGTAGTCCGCGGGGAGCTTGACGGTGGCGAGTGAGCCGGTGAAGCCGGCGGCGGTGCGGACGTCGCGGAGGGTGAGGCCTTCGGGGGCGGTGGGGTCGGTTTCGGCGAGGCGGTCGTGGAGCTGGTCGGCGGCGGCGGGGTCGATGACGCCGCCGAGCAGACGCGACCCAATGCAGCCGATGCCAAAGCGCGTTGGCTCTTCGCTGGTGAAGATCAGGGTTTCGATGGAGCGCCTGGGCACGAAGCCGGACTCCTTGAGCGCATGGCCTCGAGGCCGCCGAGAACGCCGACCGTGCCGTCGTACATTCCGGCGTGGGGGATGGCGTCGGTGTGGGAGCCGGTGCCGATGGCGGGGAGCGTGGGGGCGGAGCCTGCGAAGCGCAGGAAGGTGTTGCCGACGGCGTCTGCACGGACGCGGAAGCCTGCGGCTTCCGCGAGAGAGATGAGCCAGGCGCGGGCTTCGAGATCGTGCGGCGTGAAGACAATGCGCGTGACCGCCTGGGTGGGCTCGGGGAGGGATTTGTCCTCGGTGGGCGGGCAGTCGGTGAGGCTGGCGAGGTGGTGGAGCTCGCGGAGGAGACGGTCGGCGTTGATGGTGAGGGTCATGAATGCCTACCAGATCCAGAGGAGAAGCAGATTCCCTGCGGGAATGACAGAAAGGAAGGCAAGTGCAAAGGCAACAGCAGATTCGCGGCCCGCAGGAATGACAGAAAGAAAAGCAAAGGCTGCGAAATACTAAGCGAGCGGGTGGCGGTTGAAGTCTTTGCAGATGAGATATTTTGCGGGCTGCTTGCCGATGGCGCCGAACCACTGTGGGCAGAAGGGCGCCATCCAGATGAAGTCGCCCGCTGTGGTCGGGTACCAGTGGTCGCCGAGGCGGTAGATGCCGCCGCCTTCAAGCATGAGCAGGCCGTGTTCCATGTAGTGGATTTCGACCTGCGAGAGCGATGCGCCCGGGGCATAGGTCAGGGTGCTGCAGGCGAAGTCGAAGGCGAGGGAGTCGGGTAGCAGGGAGCGGAGCTGCAGGTCTGGATCGCCTCTGAGGGGAAGGGCGGCGACCTCCGGCTCGCGGCCGATGAGGAACCACGGGTAGGGCTCAGCGCCGAGTTCTTTCATGTACAGCGGATCGAGTGGCAGAAACGGCTTGTCGATCACGGCGACGCGGGATTGGGTGATCGCCGTCAGGGTGTGGGGATAGTCGGTCGGCAGGTAGGCGTAGCCGCCGGGCGCGAGCGCGTGGGGAACGGATTTGCCGGGCTCTTCGAGCTTAAGCTCTCCTTCGAGCACATAGATAAGGCGCTGTGTCGGGCCTTGAATGAGCCTGCCCTTCGGTTCGAGCTCGATGGTCATCTGGGTGAAGGCGGCGCCGACAGCGGGCGAGACGTGGACGATTGCGAGGCCGCCGGTGAGTCCCGGAAGCGGCGTGCGAATGAAGGTGTCCGGCGTGAGCAGGAGGTGGTCGCGATGGTTGGCGCTGCGGGTTTGGCCGAGGTTGTGCATAAGACAGAGTGTAGAGGGTAGAGGGTAGAGAGAGCAAATGCAAGAATCGGCGACGACGAGGGTAGGGCTCAGTGTTTGGGGTGGAGATGCAGGAGCAGGTTAAGGACCGTCTCGAGCGCGGCCTCGACATCCTCTTCACGCACGTCTTCGTCGGGATGGTGCGAGAGGCCGCCGGGGGAGCGGATGAAGAGCATCGTCGTGGGAACGGCGGCGGCGAGGATCATGGCGTCGTGTCCGGCGCCGGAAAAGATCGGTTGCGCGTCGAAGCCGGCGCGCTCGGCTGCCTTGTGGAGTTTGAGCGTGAGATCGTGATCCATGGGGACGGCGCGCTGCTCGGACTTGACGGTGGCATGGACGCGCACTCCGCGCAGGGCACCGGCGGCCTCGGCCTTGGTCAGGAGATGTGCGACGGCGGCGTGGCGCGACTCGTCCCTGGGGTGGCGGACGTCCAGCGAGGTGTGAACGGTGCCGGGGACGACGTTGATGGCTCCGGGCAGAGTGGTTATGCGGCCCACGGTTGCGACCAGTTGGATGTAGTTGGCGGCGTAGCGCTCGACCTCGACGATCCACTGCGCGGCGGCGGCCAGGGCGTCGCGGCGCAGCGGCATGGGCGTGGTGCCGGCGTGGTTGGACTGACCTTCGAAGGTGAGTTCGAGGCGCGACTGGCCGACGATGGTTTCGACGACGGCAAGCGAGGCGTCACCTTTTTCGAGGACCGGGCCCTGCTCGATGTGAACTTCGAGCGCGGCGAAGGTGTGGGGCGGGAGCGGGCAGGTGGTGGCGATGCGCGCTGGGTCGAGGCGGCTTCCGTTGCCGGTATCGAAGGCGCGGATGGCGTCGGCGACGGAGATTCCATCGGCATCGGTGCGGGCGAGGTGCTCTTGCGTGAGCTGGCCGGTGGCCGCAAGCGAGGAGAGGAACGGAAAGCCGAAGCGCACGCCCTCTTCTTCGGAGAAGGCGATCAACTCGATATTGAAGGGCAGAGGGGTTGCGCCGAGATGTTCGATCGCAGCAAGGCCCAGTAGAACGCCGAGTGGGCCGTCGAAGGCGCCGGCGTTGGGTACGGTGTCGATGTGCGAGAAGAGGACGAGCGTGGGTGCGTTTTCGACGGCGGAGCGGCGCAGGGCTCGCAGGTTGCCGGCGTCGTCGGTGCGGGCTGCTTCGATTGGAGAGACGAGGCCAGCCTGTCGTATCCACCCGGCGAGCAGCGTGTGCGCATCGCGCGTGGCGGGCGAGAGGAAGAGGCGCGTGGTTTCGCCGGGGACGTCGGTGATGCGCGCCAGCTCGCGGCAGCGCGCGATGATGCTGGCGGCGCGTGTGGTGGAGGCGTGGGGTGCGGGTCCTTGAGTCATCTTCGGGGGGTCATTTGCTGGCTGCGAAACTTAGGCGCGGCGCACGGTTGCTTCGATAGTACCGTGCGGCTCGTCGGTTGGAACAAAGATGTGGTTCGGGTTCTCCTGCCCGAAGCGGCTGAGGTCGACGAGCAGGTTGTGCTTGTTGGGCATGAGCAGGTAGATCTCGTCGAGGATGTCGGTATGCGCGAGCGCCGCTTCGGCCATGGCAAAGAGGGTCTGCTGCACAGACAGGGATTCATGCTTGGCGAAGGTGGAGATCATTGCATCGCGAATGTGTTTTCGCGCCTTGTTGAAGTCGATGCCCGCGGCGATGGCCGCTGGCGTATAGGGCCACTCCGCTTTGAGCGCTGTGCCGAAGAGGCGGTCGGTGGTCTCGGCCAGCGTGGTGAGAGCGTCCTTGATGTAGCCGGTAAAGGCGGAGTTGGACGTCTTGAGCACGGTGAGGTGGTCGAGGCCGGCCGTGATGGTGAAGGGTCCGGGCTTGCCGCCGTTTTGCGTGCGCGCGATGGTGGCGTTCTGGCGTTCTTCGGAGCCGCGCATGAAGGCGGTTGGGAAGGGCTTGCCGTCGATGGCGATGCGCTTCCAGAGCGTGGATTCGATGGTTACCTCGGCGGAGGTGACCTGGGGGCTGCGCGTGAGGATGTAGTCGATGAGCTCCTTGGCGTAGTCCTCCATGCTTTCAGCCTTGGACTCACGCGCGACGAAGTAGACGGTGTTCTTCATCGTGTCGGTGGGGAGGATATTGGAGTTGTCGCCCAGGGTATGCGCGCTTTCGAAGTCGCCGGCGAGGAGGATCTGCACGGTCCACTCGTCGAGATCGTGGAGATTGAGGTGTTTGGTAAGGCGCATGAGGCGGATGCGCGATTTGCCGTAGCGGTTGGAGCGGAGTTTTGCGGGCATGGTCAGATCCTTTTCAGCTTCTTCAGCTTCCGCGATCGGTGTGCACTTCAGCTTCCGCGATAGGTGGTGTACCCGTTGGCGGTGAGCAGCAGTGGGATGTGATAGTGCTGGCCCGGGTCGGCGACGGTGAAGGCGACGTCGACGTATGGATAGATGCTGGTAATGCGCATGTCGTGAAAGTACTCGGCGGTGTTGAACCGGATCTTGTAGGTGGAGGGCTGTAGGAGGTGGTCGCCGAGGAGGGTCTTGCAGCGACCGTCGGCGTCAGTGCGAGCGCTGCCGATCTCCTGCCACGTAGCGCCGACGAGCTGCGAGAGCGTCAACGATACATTGGCTGCGGGGCGGCCGAGGGCGGTGTCGAGGATGTGTGTGGAGAGGCTCATAAGGCAGAGTGTAGAGGATAGAGCGTAGAGAAAGACTATGAGGCGGCTAGCCACTTGCGCAGTCGGAGTTGGGTGATTTGGCGCTGCTGTTCTGCGGACTCGTGGAGCTCGGTGCGTGGGTCGTTGGTCAGGCGGCGTTGCAGGATGGTGAGCATCCCGGCGGCGGATTTGCCCGAGGCGCAGACGAGAAAGATGTGGTCAAAGCGGTTTTCGTATTCGCGATTGGCGGCGGCGAGCGCGGTCTGCGCGCCGGCCGTGAGTTGTGCGGCGGACTGCTCGGCGGAGGACCATTGCAGGCTTTGGGCTACTGCTTCCGGGCTCAGGGCTTTGGCTTCGGGGCTCAAGGCTGTTTCGGCTTTGATCTGGTGCTCGCCGATGCGAGGGTGGGAGTCGAAGGCCTGCTGCCAGTCGCTCTCGGGAAGCGCGAGCCACACGCTGTCGGCGGCGGCGAAGAGCGCTTCAGGCGTTTCAAAGGGACGCAGCGCGACGACGCCAGCAGCCCACGCACGTGATCCGTTGCAGGGGAGAATGGTCTCGGCGGCGATACGCGCGTCGAGATGGTTCCAATTCTGGAGGGCTGCGAGGGTCGAATTGGGTGTGTGCGTCTCGGTCATCATGATGAGTGACTAGTGACGTGTGAGGGGACAGAATAGCGCGTACTCGCGACCGCGGGCTGTGACGGGGAATACGTCGCCAGCGGCAGAGCGGGAAAAGATACGCTGGCCGCGCAGCCATGTGGAGCGCACAACACCGCGGAGGGTTTCGCCCATGTAGGGCGAGATCTGGAGGCGGTAGTGCAGCATATCGGGGGTGAGGGTGAAGGTGGCATCGGAGTCGAAGGCGACCAGGTTGGCGTGCTTTCCAGGCTCGATGGAGCCGACGTGGGTGTCGATTCCGGCGAGGCGCGCGGGAGCCGCTGAGATCCACTCGGCGAGCTGGTTGAGGGAGAGCTCGCGGCGCATGCACTCGGTCCAGACCACGGACAGCGCGGTTGAGAGCGACGCAATGCCGCCCCAGGCGAGGTCGAAGCGGCCAGTGGCCTGGCCATGATCCGGGCCAGACTGTGCGGTTTTGAGGCGCTTCATGCGCGGTGGGCAGGGAGAGTGGTCGGTGGCGATAAGGTCGATGACGCCGTCGCACAGGGCCTGCCACAGCTCTTCACGATTCGCCGCGCTGCGGATCGGCGGTGCGGACTTGAAGAGCGTTGCTCCGTCGGGGATCTCTTCGGCCGCGCAGTGCAGGAAGTGTGGGCAGGTCTCGACGGTGACGGGAAGACCTTCGCGCCTGGCCGCTGCCAGCAGCGGCAACGCCCTGGATGTAGACAGGTGCACGATGTGCAAGCGAAAGCGGTGTTCCCGGCAGAGATCGAGGAGCATCTCGATGGCTTCCAGCTCGGCTTCGTCGGGGCGCGATGCGAGATAGGTGGCGTACTTGCGCCAGTCCGCGCCGGTGGCGTTGAGGCGCGCGACGGCCGCGCTGATGGAGGGTTCGAGCTCGGCGTGTACGAGCAGCGGCAGGCCAGTGCGCACGATGTGCGGAAGCGCGCGCTCGAGGTTGGCGCGATCGATGGAGGTGAAGCCATCACAGCCGGGATAGATGAGGAAGCTCTTGAAGCCTGCGACGCCGGCGAGCGCAAGCGGCTCGAGCGCATGCTGATTGCCGTCAACGCAGCCACCCCAGAAGGCGTAGTCGACCAGACACTGGGACGTTCCCATGGGGCCGCCGGCGCTTGCGGCCTCGCGTTTGAGCTCCAGCGCGGCGACGTCGGTGGTCTCCGGCAGGCAGTTCAGCGGCATGTCGATGAGCGTGGTGAAGCCGCCGGCCGCTGCGGCGCGTGTGGCAGTGGCGAAGCCCTCCCACTCGGTGCGGCCAGGCTCGTTGATGTGGGTGTGGACGTCGACGAGGCCGGGCAGCAGCACAAGATTGCCGAGATCTTCGACCGGAATATCATCCGCGAGCTCGGACAGGGGCTTGACCGCAGTGATGCAGTCGGCATCGATGACAACCACAGCGTCCTGTTCGCCGTGGGGCGTGATGACGCGGCGTGAGCGGAGAGCGTGTACCATGTTGCTGATTATCGCCTTTTTGCGCGATAGGCAAAGACAGGAAGCGCGTTCATGCAGGCAAATAGCGAGTTCACGCAGCAGGCGAGCCAATACATGATGCAGGCTATCGCGCTTGCAACCGAAAATGTGACCAGTGGCCGCGGTGGCCCGTTCGGCACCGTTGTTGTGAAGGATGGCAAGGTGATTGCGACGGGTGTCAACCTGGTGACGGCCTCGAACGATCCGACGGCGCACGCGGAGGTGATGGCGATTCGCAATGCGTGTCAGTCGCTTGCAACATTTCAACTCGAAGGCTGCGATGTGTACACGAGCTGCGAGCCTTGTCCGATGTGTCTCGCGGCGATCTACTGGTCGCGCTGCAGGGCGATCTATTACGGGAACACGGCGGCGGATGCGGCCAAGGTGGGCTTCGATGATTCGTTTCTTTATGACGAGGTGAAA
The DNA here is from genome assembly GCA_003138795.1 of Granulicella sp. Taxonomy (GTDB): domain Bacteria; phylum Acidobacteriota; class Terriglobia; order Terriglobales; family Acidobacteriaceae; genus Granulicella. Next base: position 13,393 of record PLHC01000154.1, read on the forward strand.
AAGCCACTGAGCGAGCGCAGGATTCCTATCGTGCAGATGCTGCCGGATGAGGCATGGGTCAGCTTTGCCGCATGGCGCGATGCGGCCACGAAGGTGGTGTACTAGATGACAGACGAGCGAAGGAGAGACCTATTGCGTATTGGATTGCTGGGATTTGGAACGGTGGGGAGTGCGTTTGCCGAAGTGCTCGCGGCCTGTGGCAATGAGGATGTGCGGATTACGCACGTCTTCAATCGCGGGGTGGAGCGCAAGCGTTTGCACGGGCACGCAAAGTTTGTGGTCGACGGCGCGGTGTGGACCGAGCGCGTCGAAGACGTTCTTGAGGCTCTGGACGTGGATGTGATCGTCGAGCTGATGGGGGGACTCGACCCTGCGGATGGCTGGCTGCGTGCGGCGTTAGGCTCGGGCAAGCACGTGGTGACGGCGAATAAACAATTGATCGCTTACAGAGGCGCGGAGTTGTTTGCGCTGGCCGCGAGCAAGGGCGTGCAGCTGCTCTATGGCGCGGCGGTTGCGGGTGGAGTGCCGGTGATTCCGGGAGTGGCGCAGGGACTGAGCGGCGACCAGATTACGCGCATCAGCGGCATTTTGAATGGGACATGCAACTTCATCCTGAGCTCGATGGAGGGTGGAGCGGACTACCGCGAGGCGCTGACCAGGGCGCAGATGGCGGGGTATGCGGAGGCGAATCCTTCGGCCGATGTTGATGGCTTCGATGCGCGGGCAAAGCTGTGCATCCTGTCGCGGCTGGCGCTGCATGCGGAGATCAATCCAGATGAGGTTCCGGCGCAGACGATCTCGAATGTGTCGGCGGTGGATTTTGCCTACGCGAGGGAGTTGAACTGCACGATCCGCCAGGTGTCGCGCGCGCAGCTTACCCCGAAGGGCTCAGGGCTGTTAGGCGATGCGGTGAGCGCGAGCGTGGGTCCGATGCTGGTGCCGAAGAGTTCGCCGATCGCGTGGTCGCGAGGGACGCAGAACATGGTGGTGACCAGCGGCAGGTTCGGCGGCGATGTGGTGTTCAGCGGTCATGGTGCGGGCGGCCATCCGACGGCGGTTGCGGTGATGAGCGATGTGCGCGCGATCGCTGAGAATAGCGTGCAGGTGCGGCTGCCGGCGAAGAAGATGGCGGTTGTGGGGGATGTGATTGCGCCGTATTATCTGCGGTTTGTCGTCGACGACAAGCCGGGGATCGTTGCGGCTATTGCCAGCGAGCTGGCGAAGGTCGGGGCGAACATCGATTCGATCCTGCAGCATCGTGGCTTTGGCACGGAGAGGCTGCCGTTTGTGGTGACGACCGAGCCGTGTTTGAGTTCGAAGCTCGGGGAGGCGATCGCGGAGATGGCGAAGTTCGATTTCATGCTGGAGCCGCCGCTGTGTCTACAGATTCTGGTGGTCGACGATCCGGAGACGGATTAGCGGCGGCTCCGACGAGAAACAGATTCGCTCTATTGCAAGAACAAAGGCCCTCGCGCGGTGCGAGGGCCTTTGTGTGTTGTTACCGCGGAGTTAGTACTTCGGCAGCGACTTGTCGATCCTGTCCGCCCAGGCGAGGATGCCGCCGGCGAGGTTCGAGACGTTGGTGTAGCCGTTCTCCTTGAGGATGAGGGCGGCGCGTTGGGAGCGGGCTCCGGACTTGCAATGGACGACGATCTCGGTCGTCTTGGGGAAGGTGAGCCGGTGGAGGTTGAGGGCGAGTTCGCCGACGGGGATGAGTGGGGCGCCGATGTCGACGATGGCGTACTCGTTGGCCTCACGGACGTCGAGGATGAAGGGCGCGGTGCCGGCGTCGATGCGGGATTTGAGCTGCTCGACCGACATCTGCGGGATGCCATCGACGACGGGGAGATCGGCGGTTTGGCCGTGGGAGCTGACTTCGAGGGGGCCGGTTTCGGTTGGCTTGGGGATGCCGCAGAACTGGTCGTAGTCGATGAGTTCCTTGATCTCGTGCGTGCCGCAGGCGGGGCAATCGGGATTCTTGCGCAGCTTGAGTGTCTTGAAGCTCATGGCGAGCGCGTCGACCAGAAGCAGGCGGCCGATGAGCGGTTCTCCAATTCCCAAGATGAGCTTGATGACTTCGGTGGCCTGGATAACGCCGACGAGGCCGGGCAGGATGCCGAGAACGCCGCCCTCAGCGCACGAGGGGACGAGACCCGGCGGCGGTGGTTCGGGATAGAGGCAGCGGTAGCAGGGGCCCTCTTTGGTGGCGAAGACGGAGGCCTGGCCTTCGAAGCGGAAGATGCTGCCGTAGGCGTTGGGCTTGCCGGTAAGAACGCAGGCGTCGTTCACCAGGTAGCGCGTCTGGAAGTTGTCGGTGCCGTCGGCGATGACGTCGTAGTCCTTGAATATCTCGAGCGCGTTGGCGCTGGTCAACATCGTGTTGTGCTTGACGATGTTGGTGTTCTTGTTCAGGCCCTTGAGCATGATCTCGGCGGAGTCCACCTTGAGCTTGCCGACGGTGGCCTGCGAGTGAATGATCTGGCGCTGGAGGTTGGACTCGTCGACGACGTCGAAGTCCACCAGGCCGATGGTGCCGACGCCGGCTGCGGCGAGATAGAGCGCGAGTGGCGCGCCGAGGCCGCCGGTGCCGACGCAGAGCACCTTCGCGGCTTTGAGCTTCTGCTGGCCTTCCATGCCGACTTCGGGCAGGATCAGGTGGCGTGAGTAGCGGGCAATCTCCTCGTTGGTGAGCTTGGGGAGGGCGACGGTTTCGGGTTCGAGAGCGGTGGGCATGGTGTCCTTTAAGTGTAGCTGCGGAGCGCGGTCAAATGCGACCCAGCGCGCCTCCATAGAACAGATGCTCCGTGGGGCGAGTGCGATTCGATTGTGGAGTGGGGTGGGGTGTTCTCGCGGCTAGCGACAACAACCGCCGGCAATGGACGGGATGATCGTCAGTTCGTCGGTCGCGGAGACAGGGCTGTCTTCCTTGTTGGGGAGGTAACGAACATCGTCGTCGTTGAGGTAGACGTTGACGAAGGAGCGCAGCTTGCCCTCGGCGGTGAAGAGGTGCTGCTGCATGGCCGGGTGCACGGCGACCAGCGCGGCGAGCCCTTCGGCCACGGTGGCTCCCTCAACCGACACGGTTTCCTGCTTGCCGGTGTAGGTGCGCAGCGGGGTTGGGATGTGGATTTCCATTGATCTAATTATCGCCTATTCAGCTATTCGACTGCGATAAATTGCGGCACGAAAGCCTTCTCGTCCTCGCTGATGCCGTTGAGCAGGAAGGAGTTGGTGATCTGCGCGGCGCCCTTTTCGACGGCGGTGATGACGTAGGCGCAGTCAAACCAGTGGGCCTCGGCCAGGTCAGTAGACGACCACTGCGCAGGGTGGTCGGGGTGCGAGTGATAGAAGCCGACGATGTCGAGCCCCTGCCTGCGGCCCTCGCGCTGGGCCTGGACGAGCGACTGCGGCGCGATGTTGTAGCGGTTGTGGGGGGAGTCGGTGCGGGTGTTGCCGGCTCGGGTGAGCGCGGTTACGCGGAGATCGTCGCCGGACGCTTTGCCGAGCAGGATGCCGCAGCACTCGTGCGGGTAGGTCTCTTCGCCGTGGGCGCGGAGTTCCTGGTAGAGCTGTTTCGAGAGGATCAGGCTCATGGTTGTTGTCCTTCCCCGGCGTCTTCGCCCTCGGTTTTTTCGGTCCAGAAGCGTTCGCTGAGATATTTATCCGCCGAATCGCAGAGGATGGTGACGATGACCGCCTCGCGACCAGCGCGGGCTTCTTCCTCGGCGATGTCGAGTGACGCCGCGACCGCTCCGGCTGCGGAGACGCCGACGAGCAAACCCTGCCTCTTGCCCAGGCGTTTGGCCATGATGTAGGCGCGCTCGGTGGGCATGTCGATGTTGCGGTCGGCGAGGGTGGGGTCGTAGATCGGCGGAACGATGGCGGTGGCCATGTGCTTGAGGCCTTCGAAACCGTTGAAGGGAGAGTCGGGCTGCATGGAGATGCACTGGATGGCGGGGTTCAACTCGCGCAGGCGGCGCGTGGTGCCCATGAATGTGCCCGAGGTGCCGAGGCCCGTGATGAAGTGGGTAACGCGGCCTTCGGTCTGCTGCCAGATCTCGTTGGCGGTGCCGTGGTAGTGGGCGAGCCAGTTGTTGTCGTTGCCGTACTGGTCGGCGTAGAAGAATTTTTCGGGCTGTTCGGCGGCCAGCTTGCGAGCCATGCGGATGGCGCCGTCGGAGCCGTCGGCGGGGTCGGTCCAGACGATCTTCGCGCCATAGGCGGCGAGGATGTTCTTGCGCTCAGGGGAGACGTTCGATGGCATGCAGAGTACGACGGGAAAGGCCTGCGCTGCACCCAGCATGGCGTAGGCGATGCCGGTGTTGCCGCTGGTGGCGTCGAGGAGAGCTTTGCCGGGGATCAGCTGGCCTTTGCGCTGCGCGTCCAGGACGATGGCGGACGCTGCACGGTCTTTTACGCTGCCGCCGGGGTTTGCCCACTCGGCTTTGCCCAGAAGCTGGATGCCGGGCAGGTGCGCAGTAAGCCGGTCGAGACGGATCAGCGGCGTGTTCCCGATGCGATCGAGAAGGCTGACGCCGAGTAACTTTATGGGAGCGGTGGTCATGGTTTGCGTCGAAGGCCCTCGGTAACTTTGTAGTGTATCGCGGGGGCTGGAGTTGCCCGGCGTTGAATCGTCGCCAGCGGATGTGCGACAGTTAGTGGAGTTTAGCCGAACAGTCTGGATGCGAGAGATAGGGCGCGAAGCCGCTTGCTGGATCGACGACTGGGGCAGAGAGAGTTTGAGACCAACCATGGCAAAGACGAAAAAGATCCCTACTTTTGATGATGTTATGGCCACGCTAGGTGGCGAGAAGTTTGATGTCTCTCCGGCGACGGAGGGTTCAAATCGGGCCTCTGGTGCCTACCGGGTGAGCAAGGATGGCTGCGCGGCGGAGATTGCGCCCAGCCCCGAGAAAGACGCTCCAGTACGATTGCTGACCAAGGGCGGCTGGGTGTTGAATGGCGAGATTGCGAGACTGCTCGACCGTGGCTACCAAAAGTTTCTAAAGACCAGCAAGCTCGAAATTCCTGCTACGGCCGATCATCTGCACGCGATTCACCACTTCAATGAGCAGTTGAAGGAGGCTGTCGGCGCGATGACCCTCTATAACGAGGCGCTCGGGACGACGAGCGACCGGTATGACTACGATCGCGTCAAAGGCCGCGAGTAGCTGCCAGCGCAGGAAAATGCGCTAGCACTTGCGGGATTGGGATCGCTGGAGCTCTCGATAGGCTTCGCTCTTGCCGATGCCGCGGGCTTTGGCAACTCGCTTCAGCGCATCTTTTTCCGATAGGTTCTCGGTTTTAATCAGTCCTGCGACCTCGTCCGCAAGACTGGATGTCTGCGTGCGGGGCATTGCCCCGGATGCGGCTGCAGCGGGGGGGCCATCGATCAGCAGGACCATCTCACCGCGTACGGAGGGCCGGGCGCTGAGCGTTGCCAGCAGCTCGGCGGCGGTGCCGCGCAGGAACTCCTCGTGCAGCTTGGTGAGTTCGCGGGCCAGGGCGATGCGCTGGCCCGGCCCGAAGATGGCGACGATGTCGGCGAGCGCAGAGACGATGCGGTGCGGCGTCTCGTAGAAGATTGCGGTTGTGGCTTCGTCCGTCGCGTGGGCTCGAAGCGATTCGAGGACGGAGCGGCGCTGGCCTTCGCGGGAAGGCAGAAAGCCGTGGAAGGCGAAGCGTTCGGCGGTCAGGCCGCTGGCGATCAAGGCGCTGAGCGCGGCGTTCGCGCCGGGGATCGGGAAGACCGGAACGCCGGCTGCGATGGCTTCGGAGGCGATGGTCGCGCCGGGGTCGGCGATGCCGGGCATTCCCGCATCGCTGACGACGGCGATGCGACCGCCCGCTTTGAGCGCCTCGATCAACTCGCTGGCGCGCGAGCTCTCGTTGTGGGCGTGGTAGCTGACGGTGGGCGTGCGGATGCCGAAGTGGCCGAGCAGCTTGGCCGTCTGGCGGGTGTCCTCACAGGCAATGCGGTCGACCGAACGCAGCACACGCAGCGCGCGGAGGGTGATGTCTTCGAGATTGCCGATGGGCGTGGCCACAAGATAGAGGCCGGGTGCGAGCGGTTTGTCGACACGCTCAGAACTTGGGGGGTGGCTGTCTTCGACTGCTCCGTGCATGGTGGCATCGTGCTCAATCACGGCTATTCTCGCGAGACTGTGACGGCGCAGGACGCATGAGTTTGACCTGCTGCACGGCGCGGGACAGGCTCTGCGGGGTGAGGATGCCGATCATTGCTCCATCTTCGACGACGGGGATGAATTCGCTGGCGCCCAGCGACGCGGCGCGGCGCAGCGCCTCAACGAGCTTGTCGGTGGGGCTGGCCAGTTGCAGGCTGCGCGTCATGATGCCTTGCAGATAGCTATCGCCCTCGGAGAGCAGGCGTTCGGCGATGGTCTGGCGCGCGATGGAGCCGACGAGGCGGTCGCCACGTACGACGGGGAAGACGTCCTGCGAGCTGTGGATCGAGCGGTCGAGTGCGCCCTGCAGGGTGTCCGAGCTGGAGAGCAGGGTGTACTCGGTGAGCATGACTTCGCGGACGAGGATGGTTTCGGCGTCGGTGCTCGAGACGGTATGGGCGCTCGACAGCTGCGCCCCGAGCATCATGAAGCCGCCAAGAATGACGAGCCAAAGATTCATCAGGACGAAGCCTGCAACGATCATGGCGAGAGCCAGCCCGGTTCCGAGGCCAAACGAAGGGAACGGCAGGAGACCGGAGAGTCCCGATTTTTCCGGCTTGGCGTCGGCTGCGGCGTCGGACTTCGTCGTCCGCGAGGGCACGACCGGCATCGGCAGCAGGTTGACCATGCCGAGAATGAGCTGCATCCATACAAGGCTGCGGAGAATGTGGCTGGTGGATATCCAGGGCTGCGCAAGGAGCGAGACATGGGGCTCCAGCCCATAACTGGTGCCGAGCAGCAGCAGGCCGACGCCGAAGTTCGCGATCGGCCCAGTCAGCATCAGCAACCGGGTGTTTGCTTCGGGAGTGCTGGCGTCGTGCGTCGAGGTGGAGAAGGCCATCAGGCCGCCGATCGGCAGCAGAAAGAGTGCGCGCAGGCGAAGTCCGACGTAGGTTGCAGCGATGGAGCGTGCGATCTCGCGCACAAGAACAGCGGAGCACATCGCCAACCATAACGCCACACCGCGCGAAGCTCCGCCATTGGTGACGATAGAGAAACCCACCGCGATTACGAGCAGAAGCAGGAACGAGATATGTACCCGCAGGTCGACATTCATAAACCTGCCGATGGCGATGGACGAACGCAGCATGAGTCTATTGTAGGCGCGCGATATACCCGTGTAGGCGCGATATGCTCGAACGATGCGAGTGATTGCAGGCAAGTTCCGGTCGAGACTTCTACAGGCGCCCCGCGGCGTAGCCACCCGGCCTACCAGCGACCGGCTGCGCGAGACGCTGTTCAGTGTTCTCGGGCCGCGCGTAGAGGGCTCGCGCTTCGTCGATTTGTATGCTGGCTCAGGGGCGGTCGGCATCGAGGCGATCAGCCGTGGTGCGGACTTTGTCTGGTTCGCCGAAGATGCCCGGCCGGCCGTGGCGGCGATGCGCGCAAACCTTTCCGCGCTGAAGATTGCGGGCGGCTTCGCACTCGAGGATCGCGGAGTGGGGAAGCTGCTGCAATCGCTGGTGGCGAAAGAACGAGCGGCGGACATCGTGTTTCTCGACCCGCCCTATGAGGACGCGGAGGAGTACGAATCGACGCTGAAGTTCCTGGCGCGGAATCATGCGGCGGCGCTTGCCGATGGAGCGGTGGTCGTCGCGGAACATGCGCGCAAGCAGCCGCTGGAGGCGAGGTATTCGGTATTGGAAAGAACGCGCGTGCTGGAGCAGGGCGATGCGGCGCTGAGCTTTTATAGCGTCAGCCTGTGAAACCGCCGCCTTCGTGCGCGCCCGTGGCAAGGTCGATCGAGAAGGGCACCTCGCGATCGGTGTGCAGGTTCCAGCCGGTGCCGTGAAGATGGCCGTCGCGAATCTCTGTCATGGTGACGCCCTCCCAACTGATGCGCGCGCTCTGCCAGCGCAACCCGTTGGCATCGACAGCGATGATGTTGTGGAAGCCAGCCAGCAGGATGAGACCGGCCTGGCTGCCGAAGGTGGGTGCGGGCAGGATTTGCGTCACCGGGCGTAGCGGCAGGTGCAGGCAGTGTTCGGGCGCGAGTGTGTCGATGAGATAGGCGTAGCCTCCTGCGACGGCGAGAAGATCATCGGCGCGTGGGCAGGCGAAGACACCGCTGGGCAGCGATGGGTCGCGGAAGCCCAGGGCGCACGTGGCAAGGAAGTTTGCGCCAGCAGCCGGCTTCACATCCAGCAGAAGAGCACCGCGTCCCATCGCGTCCTCCTCCCCGGGGACGCGCAGAGGGTAGACGAACTGGCGCACGGGAGCGATCAGCGGCGGCGCGGTGAGGGTACGAGCGCTCCAGGTTTTCGGAAAGGCGGTCTGGGCGAAGGGGACGGAGCTCATGTGAAGTACTCCCAGCCGTGCGGAGCGAGTGCGGAGCGATGGCCCTGGCGGTCGATCAGGGTGATCTGCGGGCGGGGCTTTCGCGCGGTCAGGATGCGGCCAATCTTCGTGATGCGCACACCGCCCAGTGCGCGTGGGAGCTTCGCGGTTGGACGGGCGGTGAAGAGCAACTCGTAGTCTTCGCCGCCGTGCAGAGCCGCGTGGAGTGCATGGTCAGGGCCGAGGAGCTGCGCCAGCGGATGGATTGGGAGGGCGACTGCATCGATTTCGGCGGCGACCTTCGATTCCTTGCAGATGTGCGTGAGGTCTGTAGAGAGGCCGTCGCTCAGGTCAATGCAGGAGCTCGCGAGACGGCGGCGCAGAAGGGCTGCGCCGGCTGCAAGACGCGGCTGCGGGAAGAGGTGTGGGTGGTCACCCGAAGAATCCGCGCTGCGAAACCTGCGCGGAGATGCAGCGAGCGCGGCGAGTTCGGCTGCGGCTCCGCCGAGCGAGCCGGTGCAGTACAGCAGGTCTCCTGCTCGTGCGGTGGAGCGGCGGAGCGCGCGGCCGGCGGGCGCAGAGCCGATGAGGACGATGTCAGCGAGGATTTGGTCGGAGGGCGATTCGGAGGTGTCGCCGCCGGCGAGAGGGACGCTGTGCGTGTTGGCAAGCGAGAGCAAGCCGTCGAGAAAGCCGTCGAGCCAGCGCGTATTGCGCGCGGCGGACCTGGGCAGAGCGAGCGAGAGAAATGCCGCTAAAGGCTTCGCTCCCATGGCGGCCAAATCGCTGAGGCCTCGGGCGATCGTGCGGTGCCCTGCGGAGGCGGCTGAATGCCAGTCACGGCGAAAGTGGCGGCCTTCGAGCGAGAAGTCGGTCGTAACGAGAAGCTCGTGGCCAGGTATCGGTTTCAGGATGGCGCAATCGTCACCGATGCCCAGGCGAACGGCGCTTGAGAACGAGGCTGAGGCGCGGGTACGGATGCGCTCGATGAAGAGGAGCTCGCCGATGGTTTTTTTCGGCGGCCGAGAGTGCGCGTCGTAAGTCATGGATTCCAGAGTAAATCCCAGCTGCAGCGAGTTGGTATAAGAGGGTGAGGAGGCTTGGAAAGGTTGCCTGGGGGCGCGCAGTCCGTTAAGATGAAAGGACGTTCATCGGGCAATGGCGCAGAGCTCCTCCCAGAGTTTCGTCAACCGATGTTTATCGCGGCAGACCGCGGAGAGCGGCTGTAGATGCAGCCTGGTATTGAGGACGGGCATATAGTTCTCAGCGGGCAAGGACAGCACGCAATGGCAAATCCAGATCTGAAGCAGGAGTAGCAGTGCGAAGGCGTCATATCGTTTATGTATCTCAAGGTGAGGATGGCGCGGTGGATCGCGTCAGCATTCCGATGCGTTACGTCTATTTGTTCGTAGCGGCTGCGGTTACGGGGATGTTTACCTTCGCGGGGATGGCGGGGTCGTACTCTCGGATGCTGGTGAAGGCTGAGTCAATCAACCACATGCGCGATGAGCTTGCGATGACGCGTAAAGACTACGCCGGGCTCGAAAAGAAGACGCACGAAAAGGATGTGCAGGCGGCGAGCCTCGGCTCTCTGGCAATAGAGGTATCGGCGATCTACGGGCTTACGGCGGGCAGGTTGACGCATGGCCACAGCCTCCATGAGGCGAAGTCGGCTGCGACCGCGGCTGCGAAGGCCCCCCTGAAGGATGATTCGGCGACCTTCACGGACGATAGTTACTACAAGTCGCTGGACACTTTCTATGCGCTCAAAACTACCGCAAGTGAAGGACTTACGCTCCAGCAACCGCTGAATCCCAACCTGGGCGTACGCGGCGCACTGAGCGATTTTGCAGCGCTCGATTCGGATGCAGGCGGCAACGTACCGGATATGTGGCCGATCATGGGGCGGATCAATAGCGGCTTCGGTGAGCGCGAAGATCCCATTTTAGGCAATGGCGACGGGGAATTTCATAAGGGTGTTGACATCGGGAGTCCGGATGGGACGCCGGTGCATGCGCCGGCAGGTGGGCGTGTGGTCAAGGCGGCGATGGGATCCGGGTATGGACGCGAGATACAGATCGACCACGGCAACGGAATTGTGACGATTTATGGCCATCTGCAGGGCTACAACGTGGTTGCGGGGCAGACGGTGGTGAAGGGCGAAGTCATTGGTTATGTGGGGCATAGCGGCCGCACGACGGGCTCGCATCTGCACTACGAGGTACAGGTGCGCGGGATCGCCGTGAACCCGCATAAGTATCTGCGGACGACGATGGCGCAGCTGGGCAGCGGTCCTGGCGGCCGGTAAAGCGCGTCTTATACCGCAGGTCTAAACCCCAACTCGCCCAGCTCAGCCTTGTTTTTCGAGCGAATACAACCTAGTTTCGTGTTGCGCGACGACCGGTTCAGCCTGGTTTCGTGTTGCGGTTTCGTGTTGCGCGGTTGCGCCTGCTCGCGCCTCCGGACTCCGGCGCCCTGACTCCCTGGTCGATGACCCGGGCCTGCGTAGGAGTGCTACGAATTTATTTTTGTTGCGGCGTTTTACTTTGAGGCCGAAAGGGCGGTTGGAGTCGCAGACGGTGTGGGGGAGTGTCTGGGACATCCGTTGGCGAGGCGGCTGGATTGTTGGCTGAGGTGAGAGCCTTGAGTTGGTCGGGGCTGGCGCTGGCGTTGAGGATGGCGCGGTCGTCGTGGTGGGTGAGGGTAATGGAGCCGAGCATGGAGCGCATGGCCTCGCTGGCCGGGGTTCGCGGCTGCTGCTCGCTGCGGATGATTCCACGCAGGAGGTTGAGAAGCGTTGTGAGGGTGTCGACGGTGCGCTGGGCTGCGGTGGGATCGGGGGCGATCTCCTCGATTCTCAGGCTGATGGCTCCGCCGGAGAGAACATGGGCCGCACCGGTGTAGCCCAGACTGGCGACGAAGTCGGTGTCTTCAGAGAGCGGAAGTTGCAGGCCGAGGACCGAGATGAAGCCGTCTGCGGAGAAGGGAAGGCCGATGTGGCCGATGCCCCAGGCCTCGGAGAGCAGGGGGACGTCGTGGAAGCGCGCGGCTAGCAGGGAGGAGCCGGGAGTGCTGAGGGCGGAGGTGCGGGAGCGGTCGAGCATGGAGTGGATCTGCTCGGCGGTGGGCATGTTGGAGGCGGCGATGGTGTCGTAGCCGAGCTGCGCGATGCGCAGCTGACGGCCTTCGATGGGGATGGTGTAGATGGTGCGGCCGGTGTAGGCCTCTTCGGAGGTGGCGATGCTGGCGAGGTAGTGGGCGAGCTTGACGCCGTCGAAGCGGCCGACGAAGACCTCGGAGTAGGCGACGGTGCCGTTGGGGCCGTTGGGGTCGGGCATGCGATGGAGGGCGAAGGCGACGGAGTCGAGGTCGCGCTCGGGGACGATGCCGGTGGCGTCGATGAACTGCTGGAAGTCGGGGCTGCGCTGCACCGGGGTCTGGTCGAAGTGCGTGGCGGAGCGGATGGCCTTGAGATGGATGTAGATGATGGCGTCGGATTCGGGCAGAAGGCGCGCGGCTTCGGGTGGTGCCTTGGAGCGCAGATAGAGCATGCTGCCGAGTGCGGCGAGGACGATGACGACGATCAGCAGTGGAATGTAGGTGCGCTTGCGCATGAGCCTCTGGAGTTGCCGGGGAGTTACATGGAATTATTCGCGGAGAGACACGGGAGGGTCTGGGCGGTGAGCGGACGTGCCGCTGCGGCGAGACAGAGAAGCATCAGCCACAGACAGCACAGGGACGAACCGCGATGCGGCGAAACCATTGCGTTATCTTAACATCGGTCCGTTGAAACTACTCCACAACTACTCCACCAAGGTGAAGGTTTTGTAGTTCACGTTCTCGCTGACGACGTCCATCCATTGCCCATTCTTGTCTTTGTAGTAGAGGCCGACGTCGGTGACGCCGGGCGGCGGCGGCGGGGTTCGCCGCTGGGCAAAGAAAAACTGGCTGTATCGATCCGCTGCACTATTGGTCAGCGGATCGATACAGCCAGATGGGGTCGAAGTGCACCGGCGGCCGTGGAGCTAGGCGTTCGTGTTGGTGGTGGTGGCCTCCAGATTGATCGCGCGGGGGAAGAGGATGTTGTTCTCCAGGTGGATGTGCTGGTGAAGGTCCTGCTCGAATTCTTTCAGGCCGTCATAAAACGCGTGATACGTGGGGCACGCGCCTATGGGCGGGGTGAAGTGATGGCTGAGCTGGCGAATCTCCGCGAGCAGCGCGCCCGCTGCGTCATGCTCCTCAGTCATCATGGCGATGGGATTGGAGACCGTGCCAAAGCAGCTGTGCGGCTTCGCGCTGCCGGCGACGATGGAGCGCTCCAACTCGGCGATGTAGGGAAACAGGACTGCCTCTTCCTTCGCAAAGTGATGGGTCAGTTCGTCGTCCAGTTGCGCCAGCGTGGTTTGAATTACTGGCACCTCGGCGTGCGTGTCGCCGTGACGGTTGACGACCTTCTGTGCGAGTAGAGTGAGGCGCGGCAACTCTCTGCGCACATAGGCGTGATGCGTGGCGACGATATGTCCGCTCAGCGCTTCCAGTGAAGATTGCGACCAGTCTGCTGCGGCTGGGGCTGGACCGTTGGCTGCGAGTTCGAGTGCGGCAAGCACTGCGTCCACTTCCAGGTTGCTGGCGGCGCAGGCTTCGGCGAGCGGCTTGCGCCCACCGCAGCAGTAGTCGATTCCGTATTGCTCGAAGACCCGGATCGAGGTCGGTTGTTGCAGTGCAATATCGCGAACGGTCTGTGTTGTGGATGTCGATGTCATGGTGTACTCCCTTGCCATCAGCCTAGAGAGAGCGCGGTTGAGTGGCAGCGACTTAGGTCACAGGTTGCTGCGAAAAAGTGCGATCGGTGGCTTCTTTTCCGCGCGTGACCTGGCGAGTGACTTAAGTCGCTGCGACTGCGGCGCGGCGCACCTATCTTCAGATTGCAAGCTGAATGAGAGAGGAAATTCATACGATGTTTTGCTACCAGTGCGAACAGACTTCACAGGGCGTAGGCTGCCAGACACTTGGCGTCTGCGGCAAGGACGATACCACCGCTTCACTGCAGGACCTGCTTATCCATGCAGTCAAAGGCATGTCGATTTATGCGCATCATGCGCGGCAGTTGGGTGCGTCCGATCCGGAGGTCGATGCGTTCACTATCCAGGCGGTATTCTCCACGTTGACCAATGTGAACTTCGATCCGGAGCGGCTGGTGGTGTTGATCCATGAGGCCGTCGCGATGCGTGAGGTTGCGCGCAATCTTTATGAGAGCGCTGCGGTTAAGTCGGGCGCTGTGCCCGCGGAGTTCGGTGGCGCTGCCGCGTGGACACCAGCGGCCACACTGGAGGGCCTGCTCGCGCAGGGCCAGCAGGTGATTTTGCCGGTCCGCTTTCTCTCTGAAAGCAAGGAGGTCGCCGACCTGCAGGAGCTGATCCTGTACGGCATCAAGGGCGTCGCCGCGTACGCCGTGCATGCGCTGGCTCTGGGTGCGGGAGATCCGCAGTCCTTTGGCAAGATTCACGAGATTCTCGACTTCCTGACCCACCCCGCACCCACGGCCGATGAGTTGCTGGCTACGGCGCTGGCGGTTGGCGAACTCAACTACCGGGTGATGGAGATTCTGGACAAGGCGCACACGGAGACGTTCGGGCATCCGCAGCCGGCGAAGGTGCGGCTGCATGCGCGCAAGGGGAAGGCGATTCTGGTTTCCGGGCATGATCTGCACGATCTGTATGCGTTGCTCGAACAGACCAAGGGGCTCGGCATCCAGATCTATACGCACGGCGAGATGCTTCCGGCGCATGGGTACCCGACGCTCAAGGCGTATGAACACCTCGCGGGCAACTACGGTGGCGCGTGGATGGACCAGGCCGGTGAGTTCGACGATTTTCCCGGCGCAATTCTGATGACGTCCAACTGCATTCAGCAGCCAAAGGTTTCGTACAAGCAGCGCATCTTTACCTCGGGCGCGGTGGCGTGGCCGGGGGTGCAGCATATTGCGGATCAGGACTATGCTCCGGTGATTGCCGCGGCGCTGCTCGCGCCGGGCTATGCGGAAGACGGCACAGGGGAGGAGATCACCGTCGGGTTTGGGCATAATGCGGTGTTGAGCGTTGCGGACAAGGTTATCGATGCGGTGAAGGCTGGGGCGATCCGGCACTTCTTCCTGATCGGCGGCTGCGATGGCGCGCGCTCGGGGCGCAGCTACTACACGGAGCTTGCGGAGTCGATTCCGAAGGACTGCCTGATCATGACGCTGGCGTGCGGCAAGTTCCGGTTCAACAAGCTGGAGTTTGGCGAGATTGGCGGGCTGCCGCGGCTGCTGGATATCGGGCAGTGCAATGATACGTACTCGGCGCTGCAGATTGCGCTGGCGCTGGCCAAGGCGTTCGATTGCGGCGTCAATGATCTGCCGCTGTCGCTGGTGCTGTCGTGGTATGAGCAGAAGGCCGTCGCCGTGTTGCTGACGCTGCTGCATCTCGGCGTGAAGAACATGCGCATCGGGCCGACGCTGCCTGCGTTCCTGTCGCCGGGCGTGCTCGCGCTGCTGAAGGAGAAGTACAACCTGATGGCGATCACCACGGCGGATGCAGATTTGGCGGCGATGCTGGCGTAGAAGCGATGATTGTCTGATGGTCGATGCCCGGAGAGATGTGCTTCTCCGGGCATCTTCTATTGCGTGGTTTCAATGGCGCGGCAGGGAGCGCTGCTAAACTTTTCCCAATGAGCAATTCCTCAACGAGCAACTCCTCAATAAGCAGGGAACGCACGGATCTGGCTGCTGTTCTTCAAAAGACTGCGCTGCTGTCTACGTTGACGCCGGCGGAGATACAACTGCTGGCGGCGCGCACGGTGCGCAAGATGTTTCGGACGGGCGAGTTGCTGTTCTCCGAGGGCGAGCCGTGCCATGGGCTGCACATCATCGCGCGGGGCAAGGTGAGGATCTTCAAGACGTCGCTGGGTGGGCGGGAACAGGTGCTCGCGATGAACCAGCCAGGGGAGTCGGTGGCCGAGCTGCCGGTTTTCGATGGCGGGCCGTATCCGGCGTCCGCTGTGGCGATCGAAGATGCAGAGATTGCGTTCATCTCGCGGCGTGATTTTCAGGCCTTCTGCATGGAACATCCGGAGGTTGCGCTCAAGATGCTGGCCGTAGTGGGCGCTCGGCTGCGGCGGCTGGTCGGCATCATCGAGGAGCTTTCGTTTACGACCATCCGCCAGCGGCTTATCTCTGCATTGCTGCGGCTGGCGGAGAGCCAAGGCAAACAGACCGAGCGCGGCATCGAGTTCCAGTTGCCCGCCAGCCACCAGGAGCTGGCCAGCCAGCTTGGCACCGTGCGCGAACTGATCTCGCGCAACCTGATGCGGCTGCAGGCTGAAGGTCTGCTGGATGTGGACGCCCGCCAGATTGTGGTGAAGGATATGAAGGGTCTGAGTGCGCTTCTGGTTGCGACGCCTTAGAGCATTTGTCCTGTGGGGATAGGCCGAAACCACGGCTCTCAGCGGGCTGTTTTTCCCCAGGAAAAACAGCGCTCTCATGCATCGTCCAGCTCGCAGTACATCGGCCAGCTCGCAGTACGAGGAGCAAATGCTCTGGACCGATGGGCTAGTGGTTGTAGTCGTCGGCGTGCGGTACGAGCTGCATGTAGATGTCGCGTGAGATGTGGGTCTGCCAGTGGCCGGTGGCGCGCGCCAGGCCGATCAGGCCGAAGAAGACGATTGCCAGCACGACCACAACCATGCGTGGCTGCACGGTGCGATGGCTCCAGCGAGCGGCGGATAAAGCTGGCCCGGACACTTCGAGACCGGAGACTTCGCCAGCGCTGAGGCGGTGCGGCGGTAGAGCGAACTGCAGCGCGTTCTCTGCCGGGCAGACGGCGACGCACGTCATGCAACCGGTGCATTCGAGGGAGCGCACCTGAACGAGTTGATCGACCGGGAGGTTGGAGGGGCAGGCCTTGTTGCACTTGCCGCAGTCGATGCAGGCGTCGGCATCGCGACGGATCTTCACCGGGCTGAACGTGGAGACGATACCCATCAGGGCGCCGTAGGGACAGAGAAAGCGGCACCAGAAGTTCTTGATGAAGACGGAGAGCACGACGAAGGTCGCAAGGACTGCGATTCCAATCGTGCCGATGTGGCGGAAGAAGTTGAGCATCTTGACGTCGGCGATGATGCCAAAGGGAGCGAGCAGGAAGTCGTTCAGGCCATCCGCCGACATGGAGATCACGATGTAGAGGAAGAAGCCCAGGAGCAGATATTTCAGGCTGCGCAGGGGGATATCGAGCCAGCGGGGCAGGGTGAGGTTGCGGCCAAAGAGTTTGTGGCCGAGCTTCCAGAGATACTCGGAGACCGTGCCCACGGGGCAGAGCCAGGAGCAGAAGGTCTTTTTCAGCAGCAGGCTCGATAGCAGAAATACGGCGACCAGCACCATGGCTGCAGGGTGGACCGCTGCGACATGATGGGTGACAAGAAAGTACTTCAGGTTCATGAGGCCCGCGATGGGAAGCCAGCCCTCGACGCCGGCGGGACGCTCAAAGTAGCGAGTCTGTCCGTTGCTCTCGAAGTAGCGCACCCACAGGAGGAACTCGATGGCGAGCCATGCATTCAGCGCAAGGAACGCAAGCTGCACCGCGTGGCGAACCTGCTGGGAACGGTCCTGCAACAGCCTGCGCACCAGCGGCTTCTTCGGCTTCGAGGGGAGTTTGTCCGGTGGTGTCGCTGCGACGGGAGACGCGGTGGTGGTGGGCATTGGATCCTTCCACTGCCCACAATAGCCAGAAGCGGGAGGTGTCGATAGGACTTTAGTCACAGTGGATTGCAGGCGGGGATGATAGAGGCGATGGGTGTAGCTGAAAGTGGATTCCGGTGTATGGAGGGCTGCCGGTGGGAGATTTTGGAGATTTGGCGGTTGCGCGCCTGGGGGATGCCTGCCTATTATGCTTTCTTAACGATGGCGTGGAGGTGTGCTGTGATGAACGCGTTGATGGTGAAATCCGGAGTGGTTATGGGAGTACTGCTGGCTGGTTTTCCCCAGCCACCTGCGGCGCCGCCGATGAAGCTGGGATTGTGGGAGATCACAACCACCATGACAATGGTGATGCCCGGAATGCCGGCGCAGCCGCCACGCAGTGTCAAAGTCCGCAACTGCGTAACGGCAGAGACGTGGACCAAGTCATTTGGCAGATCGCAACGGGCGTCGGACTGTACGGTCAGCCATGAGAGCGTTACCCCTGGGCACGACAGCTTCGACATGAGCTGCCCTAGTATGAATGCCACGGGGCACGGCGAGATGGACTTCTCGGGTGGGAGTACTGGCCATGGCAGGATGCATATGGACATCAACTCCGGTGGGCAGCACATGATCACCGATACGGTTTGGGATAGCCACTTTATCAGCGCGGACTGCGGTGCAGTGGCTCCAGGCAAGCCTGAAATGCTCCAGTAAGGCGAGGGCGTTGCCGCCCTGCCTGCGGGTGACCGAGGGATGGGGTTTCGCGGGTGTGCGGCCTATGATAAAGTGAAATCTGCGCTCGGGCGATTCGACGAGCGCGGTTTGCTGTCAGGGCTGGCGTAGCTCAGCTGGTAGAGCACCTGATTTGTAATCAGGCGGTCGGGGGTTCAAATCCCTTCGCCAGCTCCAGATTTCTGGGGCAGCAGTGAGAGATTGTTGCAAATGAAGTTGGTTGTACCTGCTTGATGTTCCAACCTGCAGCGTTCGCCATCCACATCCTGAGCTGAATTTCTCGTGTGAGAGGCATCGCGCGGGTGTCTGCATGGAATCTGGATGGGCTTGCACGATGGACATCCGGCAATCCAGGGCACAGGTGGCCGAGTGGTTAATGGCAGCAGACTGTAAATCTGCCACTCTACGAGTTACGGAGGTTCGAATCCTCCCCTGTGCACCATTTTTTTCCGCGGAGGATGATCTCTGCGGGTGAGGAAAGCTCGATGGAGATGCACCCTTCGGGCGACGGACGGATGATCGTGGCGCTGGTTATCCTGGCACTGCTGGCAGTGCTGGTGTGGCGGACGATGGAGCCGGGTAGGTTCCAGCAGCTGAGCTGGTTGCTGCTGGGTTTTTTCGCGTTCCGCGTCGTGCTGACACGGCTGCGATCGCGGTAGACGCGGTAGAGTAGATGTTGCAGTAGAACGCTGATGTAGCTCAGTGGTAGAGCACTCCCTTGGTAAGGGAGAGGTCATGGGTTCAAGCCCCATCATCAGCTCCATATTTTTGGTGTACGGCAGGACCCCGGGCGGGAGTAACTCAGTGGTAGAGTCACAGCCTTCCAAGCTGTTGGTCGCGGGTTCGATTCCCGTCTCCCGCTCCAGATTTTGAAGCTCCGAAGGACGGAAGTTAGACAATGGCGCAACCGCAATTTCAAGTAGACCGCACGACCGCTCTGTATGAGCGCCCGGCGATGGATATCGTCGACGCAGTGACGTTCGCCGAGGTGAAGCAGGCGATCGAGAGCTCGTACGCTCCCGCCAACGTGGCGAAGTTTTTGAAGTCGGTGGCCAGCTCGAGCTTGCGGATTCGTGACTTTGAGAGGGTGCTGAACGCTGGCAAGCTGGGCGCGGGGATGGCGGCGCAGTATGCGAAGTTGCCTCACGGCGATCAGGGCCAGATTCGCGAGTTGTATCTGGCGTTGCTGGAGCAGGTGGAACTCGCGCTTCGTGACAAGTTTTTCAAGGTTTACGCGTACTACTAAGAACCGCAGGCGCGCATAACGGCTGGGGCTGACCCGGCGATGGATTTTGCAGCATAGTCTGGTTTTCGATATCGAGAAGAAAGAGAGCAGTCATGGGCAAGGAAAAATTTGATCGGTCAAAGCCGCACGTAAACATCGGAACGATCGGGCACAT
>PLHC01000161.1 GCA_003138795.1 Granulicella sp.
CGGCGTGGATGAGTGCGCCCAGCATGGGCGCGATCTTGGAGGTGAAAGTCCTCCCGCGAGCTGACCACAGCGAGCGAAATGAAGTGCAACTGCGTGAGGGTGACCGAGCGTGGGAAGGAAGCATGGAATGAAACCGTGAGCCGATGAACAAAAATCGGATATGAGGCGTGATGGATTATGGCGAGCAGGCTCATCACTGCGAAGCCATTGTGGTCGAGATGAAATTGCGTAAATCCGGCGGTTGTGCGGTGAAGGATCGCGTTCTTACCTGGGGAGATCTCGCATTACGCCTGAAAGGGCGACGGCCGCGAGGCTGGCAGCGAGAAGTCAGCAGAGGCCATAGTAGGTCATGTCGTCGGTAATGCTATTGAGACACTCCAAAGCCGAAAGGTGGAGAAACAGTTAGGCAGAGCCGGGAACGGTGAACGAAGGGCTAAACGAAAAGGAGAGCTGGACGTTATGACTCTTGGAAGTGCATCGCATCAGAAGTCCGGGCAACCGGAGCGGGCTGTGGCGAAGGTGGGTGAAACCCATTTCCGCTCGTCCTGCGATGAAGCGCCGACGGCGGGTCATCGACAAGAAGGCTCAGGGCGAGATGACCTGCTTCAGCAGGTTCTCTCGCGTGAGAATATGGTGGCGGCGTGGAAGCGCGTCAAAGCCAACAAAGGTAGTGCAGGCGTCGATGGATTGACGATTGAACAGACCGCGGAACACCTCAAAGTCCGCTGGCCGCAGGTTCGTGAGGAAATCATGGCGGGAACGTATCGGCCTCAGGCTGTACGCCACGTTGAAATTCCAAAGCCAACTGGCGGCATGCGGGAACTGGGTATTCCGACGGTCCAGGACCGGCTGGTTCAACAGGCCATACTGCAAATTCTTCAGCCACTGATTGATCCGACGTTCTCTGAATGCAGTTATGGCTTCCGTCCTGGCCGGAGTGCGCACGATGCGGTGCTTCAAGCACAGCGTTATGCGCAGGAAGGTTACCGGGTAGTAGTCGATGTTGATTTGGAGAAATTCTTTGATCGGGTCAATCACGACGTTCTCATGGACCGACTTGCTAAGCGCGTTTCCGATAAGGCTGTTCTACGGCTAATTCGGCGGTACTTGCAGGCCGGGATCGTGGCGAATGGCGTGGTCATGGACAGGTCAGAAGGAACGCCGCAAGGCGGGCCGCTCTCGCCCCTGTTGGCCAATGTGCTGCTGGATGAAGTAGATAAGGACCTGGAGCGGCGTGGACATCGCTTCGCTCGGTATGCCGATGATTGCAACGTTTACGTTCGCAGTCAAAGGGCTGGTGAGCGGGTATTGTTGTCGCTGCGAAAGCTGTATGCGAAGCTGCACCTTCGGGTGAATGAGAAGAAAACCGAGGTTGGCCCGGTCTTCGGGCGCAAGTTCCTTGGCTACTGCCTACGGCAGGGGACAAAGGACACGGTGGAGATCGCGGTCGCTCCAAAGGCAATCGACACATTCAAGCAGCGCATAAGGCTTATCACTCGCCGGGTAGGTGGAAAAGGCATGAAGCAAGTTGCTGAACAACTGCGGAGCTATCTGCCGGGATGGAAGGCTTACTTCCGCCTTGCACAGACACCGCGAACGTTCAGAGACCTGGACTCATGGATACGCCACAGACTTCGGGCCATTCAGCTCAAGCACTGGGGCTCCGGGAAGACTGTTTACAGCCGTCTCAGGGCACTGGGTGCTTCCCATGAGCGGGCCACGCTGTGTGCTTGCGGCACAGGTAGCTGCTGGCACAATAGCGAGTCCAGCCTGAATCCAGTGCTCACCATCAAATACTTCGACCGCCTTGGCTTCCCTCGTCTCACTTGACCTCAACTTTTCGAACCGCCCGGTGCGGACCCGCATGCCGGGTGGTGTGGCAGGGGAGCAGCTCACGCTGCCCCCTATGCCGATTACTTTGCGGGTTCTTACCCTCGCCGCGTCGTGTTCTTGGTGTGGGTCACTTTAAGCGAGCACAAGTGGGTCACTTTTCGTTAGCGCCGAAGAGTGGAGCTGCCAGTTGTTCGTTCAGTTTGATCTCAGTCCCACACCTCGGACAGATAATAGTTGGTTCTGACATGTTTTCTATTTTCCTCGTTTCGAAGCGGCCCGATGAGTCCTTGAACGTCGAGCTCTATTTTGTGAACGCCTTTGCTTGCGAATCCATAGCGTTTACTCGAGTCCGAGATGCACGCCTCCGGTTTGAGGGCGATGAGGTGCTTGCTCCCGTTTGCTTGGTAGCTTTAATCGCGTCCGCTTGGGTTTGCCGCACGGTGACCTTTCGGAAATTCGGCTTACGGGTCGCATAGCCCCCGTCTGGACGCTGTTCGACAAAATAGCTCTCTTGGGCTTTTGATATTGCAGCCGTACGATTCGAAGCGTACGGCCCGAAGAAGGCAGCGGGTGAAACTTGGAATCGATGACTTAACCTCGCAATATGATCACGATTCATCTGTCGCTTTCCGCCCAAGATCAGAGATACAACACTCTCCCCGCCTAAATCCGCTGCGATATCCCTCTGAGATAGACCGTTATGCTCTAGGAGGAAGCGTAGGACGTCCGCTGGCTCGGCTTCCGGTATCGCGTAATGAGTCGATTCGTAACGTTCGATTAAGACCGTGAGCAGTTCAATCGCCTCTTCGTCCACTAGCGTCAGCTTTGGCTTTGCGGTTAGCTGAAAAAGAGCTCTGGTGTACTCCTCCAACTCTTCGTCAGAATGGATTAGACGCGGAGCTCCGCGTCGGATCATTTCAGTCGGATTGGCTAGTATGATGCTCATTTGACCCCCTTGTCCCAATTCTTTCGGTTCTGACTGCCCCCCATGGCTAAAGCGGGGGTTCCCAGAGGCGAAGGCTTTTCTGCCTTCTCTCCAGTACGAGTCTTTCGAAGGTTTTTCAACCTCCGGCGCTCTCCGCCCCCGAAGGGAGCGACCTCACGCCGATGTCCAGACTCATTTCCGGTCGAATCGCTCTGCCGCGCATCTCTTGCACGGAGGGAAGGCAAAGCCTCCCCGTTTGCGACTTCATGACTAGGCACCGGCCGAAGGAGGCAGTCGGCCCCCCAGAGCTTCCACGCGCTACGCGCTCGCTCTATGCCTAACAAACTTCCCTGGCTGAACATCGCCAGAAAAGCAGAGAATTCGTCGCGGTCTACGAACGTGCCTTCAGGCACGAATTCGCATCCGCAGAAATGTTTGCGCTCTCGGAGCGTCTTCTTCTTCCTCTGCCCGCAAAGACAGCGGGAGGAGAGGAAGGTTGAATAAGTCGATACGGGCTCGAAGCTACCGCCGGACGCGAGCGCCAGGGTGGCAACCCGCGCCTCAAAGAAGCCCGGCGCCTTGTGTCCTACGCTGCGACCATATCTTCTGGCCCAGGCGGACTTGCTTACCTTTTCGGTGATGACTTGATTTCCTAAGGAGAGAACCTGATGCGCTAGTTCTCCCTGCAACGATTTTCGCTGCGCAGCTAAAGTGCGGTGGTGCTCCTTGACCTGGTGTTGCGTTCTCCGCTGGCGCGTAGAACTCTTCCACGGGAGGAGGCCTTTCTTGGCTGTCCCATTGGAGTTGTAGTTCTCAGGGTTGTTGGCCCGCCGCTGGCGATCCATGCGACGCTGATAGCGCCGCAGAGCCTTTGCCTTGCGATCGAGGCCGCGGCAAAATTCGGTGGAGGACGCCTTGCCCTCGACAACAAAGGCAACATGGGATGGACCAAGGTCCATGCCTACCACGCCTGCGCCTATGGAATGCTTCACTTCCCCTTGCTTATCGACTTTGATCCACGGTTTCCCTTCCAGAACGAGTTGCGCGTAAACGCGCTCCTCGCCCCGGATCGAGCGCGTCAGGAGACGAGCATATTTAACCTTGCCCTGGTCGGCTTCCTTCAGCGCATACGCCTGTACCTGATCGTTTACCTTAACGATCAACGGTAATTCCAGCTTCGCGAACTCGCCATTCCAAAGAATGGAGCCAGACCGATAGCGAATGCCTGCGGCATTCGCCTTGCCCTCGACACTTCCCAGTTCACCATACCGCTTAAACCGAGGCCTCCCGGACTTGCCAAATGAATATCGCTCGGCGGCTTTGAAGGCACGAGTTGCAATCTTCTGTTCCGTCTGGACATCGAGATGGCCTCGAAGCCAGCAATTGCAGGAAAGGGAGGATAACTTATGCAGATCGTAGTCGCGAAAACCGTATTCTTCCCGAAGTGCTTTGAAAGCAGCGTGTTTCGCAGGGTTGGCCTTTTCGTCGATCTTGCTGGGCATGGCCTTCGCTTCCGCGAAGGCGGCATCCTCCCGCATTCTAGCTAAGCGGCGAAGCGATTCACCAAGGACCGCATTATAGAGTTGACGCGCAGCCTCCAGGCGAGAGAGCAGCACGCTTCTATCCTTTGAGGTCGTTTCAACCTCAAACTCGGCCACGTAACTGGGGGTCTTCGCTCGCTTGCCCATTAAACGTACTTTTGATCCTCGATGTACTGCTTGGTCATCTGCCTTTGCAAATT
>PLHC01000090.1 GCA_003138795.1 Granulicella sp.
GAAGATCGCCGCCTGAGAGTCCGGGGTGATCAAGGCAGGCCGTGGAAATGACGGGCTATGGAAAGCATGGGAAAACGAAAAGCTGTTTTCCCACCCTCCCCACAGCCCTTGGAAATCGATAAAGCCGATTCCCACATTCCCACTGACACGACTACGACAAGGATAAATATCTCCTCAAACCGGCTGGTTATGGGATACACATTCTGAGGGCAAGGTCACATTGAGACTGCACAAGAGTGTTTGAGGCTCGAGCTAGTCCCCCATCGCTTCTGTACGTCGCAATTTAAGCTGATGTTTCACTATCATCCTCCCTGCCAGAGGTTCAGAGAGCTTGGCGGGAGCTCGTCGGAGAGATTGTGGCGCGTGGAGTCGGAGTTGAGGCGTGCCGGGAGACCGATGCCACTGGAACCGCCTGTAATTACCGCTACCTTCTCTTGTAAACCGAGTTCCATTCCTCACACTCCCCTCGCCAAGTACCCCCGGCTGGCGCAAGGCTGATCGTTCGCTGTTCCCCTCGGCCCCCGGCGAATGTATGTTGAGGTAACATACGCGCCGCCGCCGCCGTCCCCCCTTGAGCCCAGTTGCTGACGCCATATTGAGGCGTCCTCAACGAACCGATAGTCGTCGAAAACACCTGCGTTGGCTGCCATGATTCCGAGGAGCCCTGTGCTGCGCCCTACCACTGAGACTTCACATGAGCAGAACCCTGTCAAATTCCTAATAAACCTCGCAATCCACGAATTTGATAAGCTTAGCTATGTTGTCCCTTTCTGACGTAAGCGAATTGGCGGCTCCGAACTCGCGCGAAATACCTTTCAACTACACGTCGGCCGACGACCGTCAGGCCATTGCATTCCTGCTTGGCCCCGAGACCGTGTGTGTTCTGGACGAGCTTCGGAGCACCCGAGTCACTGGCTGCTCCGCCCGTCGTCTCATGCGCATTTTTGGCGACGTGCTGATTCACCGCCGCAATCCCTATCTCTTCCAGGAACTGGTCGATTCCGCTCCCAGACGGCGGCGCTTTTTTGAAAATATCGCAAAGGACTTGGAAGCCATCACCACCGCGGCAAACGGCGATACGCGCGTACTGGACACGCTCGCCAGATGCCGTGAGTTGATTGCGGAGTTTCGCAGCGACGTGGAAGGCACTCCTGATTCGCGCAAACGCATCAAGCGCGAACTCGGAGCCATTGTGGGCAGCGGCAATGTTCTCTTCGATCCTTTTTCGCTGGTCTCTCATGCCACCGACGCTACTGATTGGCGCTTGCATCTTCCGATCGCCGTGGTGACACCGGACGTGGAAGCACACGTAGCTCCGCTTTTGGCAGCAATTGCAAGCCTCGGCCTCAAGGCCATTCCGCGTGGAGCCGGCACCGGTCTGACCGGCGGCGCAGTGCCGCTGCGATCCGGCTGTGTTGTGGTTAATACCGAGAAGCTCAACCACATTCGCGGTATCGGCCAGCGCGACTTTCAACTCGCAGATGGACGCGCGGTCACAGCCCATGTGATGGAGGTGGAAGCCGGCGTCGTCACGGAAACAGCCATGGAACACGCCAGCGAACACGGCCTGGTGTTTGCTACCGACCCCACCAGCGCCTGGGCCTGCACCGTGGGCGGCAACATTGCAGAAAACGCGGGCGGCAAGCTCGCCGTGCGCTGGGGCACATGCATCGACAACTTGCTCGAATGGCGGATAGCCATGCCCAACGGCCAGCGTTGGACAGTGCGGCGCACAAACCATCAGTTGCGCAAAATTATGCCACAGGACGTTGTGAGTTTTGACGTTCTGAGCGAACAGAACTCGACTGTGAAGCAGATTGAGTTGCGTGGCACAGAAATTCGCAAGAAAGGACTCTGGAAGGACGTCACCAACAAGGCGCTTGGCGGTCTTCCCGGACTGCAGAAGGAGGGCACAGACGGCGTCATCACCTCGGCCAAGTTTGTGCTTTATCCCGAGTACAAGGAAAAACAGACCTTGTGCCTGGAGTTTTTCGGGCCTGATTTCGATGAGGCCAGCCGCGTCATCCTTGAACTGTCACGCGCCTTCCCCTTCCCCGTTGAGGATCAGGAAGCGCTGCTTGCGCTC
Organism: Granulicella sp.; assembly: GCA_003138795.1. Classification (GTDB taxonomy): domain Bacteria; phylum Acidobacteriota; class Terriglobia; order Terriglobales; family Acidobacteriaceae; genus Granulicella. The sequence goes on from PLHC01000090.1 coordinate 2,087, forward strand.
GAACATTTCGACGACGAATACGTCCGCGCCATCGGCTATAAGGTAAAAGCGGCCCGCGCACAGACTCCCCGAGCGGTACTCCTCATTGATGTTGCTGGCAACACCGTGGAGCAGGCCTGCCGCGGCGTGGAACGGGTTCGCGCGTTGCTTGCGCAGCATCCCAACACCTTGATGTTCGCCGCCCGCGATGCCGCCGAGGCCCAACGTTTCTGGGCTGACCGTAAGAAAATGGGCGCTATTGCCCGTCGCACCAACGCCTTCAAGATGAACGAGGACATTGTCCTTCCCCTGGAGGCATTGGCTGAATTCGCCCATTTTGTCGATAGCATCAACACAGAGGAAGAACGTTACTCTCAGCTTCATTTTGCCCAGCGCGCAGAAGAAATCCTGACGACTCCGATTGCCAGTGAGGACGCCGAGCAATTTTCCCCCAAGATTTCCGCCGGGGTCGAACTCTGCACGAAGTTCCGCGAGCAGGTCGAAAGCCTTGATGCGAAGACTTTGCGTTCGCTCACCGGTTTTCAGGAATTTCGCCACGGCTTGGACAGGTTGATGCAGGGATACCCATCGGTGCTGAACGCGCTCGACTGCGCACACCAGGAAGTTCGCGATCGCCGCATCGTATTGGCCACCCACATGCACGCCGGAGATGGCAACGTACACGTCAACGTGCCTGTGCTCTCCAACGATAGGCCTATGTTGGAACGCGCCGATCACAGAATCGATCAGGTAATGGCTAAGGTGATTTCGCTCGGCGGCGTGGTTTCCGGCGAACACGGCATCGGCGTTACCAAGCTTAAGTATCTGGAACCCGAGCGCATCACGGAGCTTACTGCCTATCGTCGACAAGTCGACCCCGGCGCCCTCATGAATCCCGGCAAGCTTGAAGATTACGTGGTGCTTGGCCACATCTTCACTCCCTCGTTCAACCTACTTGAACTCGAGGCCCGCATTCTCCAGCACGGGCAGTTGGAAGAGCTCTCACGCAAGATTGCGCACTGCGTCCGCTGCGGAAAATGCAAACCTAACTGTTGCGTCTACCATCCCGCGCGCGGCATGTTCTTTCACCCACGCAACAAGAATCTTGCCATCGGATCCTTGATCGAGGCGTTACTCTACGACGCGCAGCGAAAGCTTTCCACCAGCTTTGACCTACTGCCGAAGCTGGAAGAAATCGCCGATCATTGCACCATTTGTCACAAGTGCCTGCCCGTCTGTCCGGTCGATATCGACACCGGTGAGGTCTCGATTCTGGAGCGCGAGATCCTTTCCGGCTGGGGTTACAAGCAGACACACGCCGCAACCCAGCTCACCTTGCGCTATCTGGACAGCCACTCACCGGTCTTCAATAAGCTCTTCCGCGCCTCCGTTATTCAGCTTGGCGGCACAGTGCAGCGCGTGGCCAGTAAGATGGTTGCTCCGTTACAACCTTCAAGCGGATCCTCGCAGTTTTATCCGCTGCAAATGCTGCGTTCATCACTTCCTTCTTATCCTGGCCAGACGTTGCGTGACGTTCTGCCAAACTGCGAGCCAGATCAAGCTCTGGTCTTCGAGCCCACCCCATCGGCAACCGTTGCCCCCCAAGAACAGCAGACCGTCTTCTATTTTCCGGGGTGTGGATCCGAGCGCCTTTTCTCCGATATCTCCATGGCCACGATTCATATGTTGCTGGAGCTGGGTACACGCGTGGTTCTGCCGCCGCCATTTCTCTGCTGCGGCTTCCCAGCCCATGTAAATGCCAAGACCACCCTGCACTCGCGCACCGTTCTTCGCGATTCGATGCTGTTTGCGCAGATTCGCGAGATGTTCGCCTATCTTGATTTCGACGCTTGTGTAGTCACCTGCGGAACCTGCAAAGAAGGCCTTGCCGGAATGGACACCCCAAAGCTGTTTAAGCGGATTGTGGATGCGGGAGCCTACATGCTTGAGCGCGGTCTCAAAGTCCAAGGCACAGGCAGCTACCTGTACCATGCGCCCTGTCACGACTCTCTCGACGGCAAGGCGACCGGCGTCCTCAAGAAACTCGGCGGCTTCGGCACCGTAACCCCGGTGCCACATTGCTGCTCCGAGGCCGGAACCCTCTCCCTCTCGCGTCCCGACATTACCGATTCCATGTTGCACCGCAAGCGCGAGGAGTTTGTCGAAGTCCTGAACGGTGCGAAGGCCACGGTGCTCACCAACTGCCCGTCCTGTCTACAAGGCCTTGGTCGCAATAGGGACCTTGGCATCAAGCCATTGCACATCGTCGTCGCACTTGCCGAGAAACACTCTGGCCCGGAGTGGAAGAAGAAGTTCTTTGCTCAGGCCGGCCGCGCCAGTATCGTCAGCTTTTAGGAGCATGTCCTAGTAATTAGGTTTGTGCCCCAAAAGGGTTGGAGAGGTCCGCGAGCTTCTCGTACATATGATTATCCGCTTCAACAGCTGTGCTCAGTTGCGTCAGTTCTCGTAAATCTCCGAGTCGTAAACTTGAGGGGCGGCGCGCGCACCATCCATAGGTACTGGGAAACGATAGGATCAGGAACGATTCTCGGTAGAT
>PLHC01000080.1 GCA_003138795.1 Granulicella sp.
CCGTTCTTCCTGTGGAATCGCGTCTCGGAGGCGCTGGGCGATGAGCCCGGGTTTGTGGCTGTCGCCGGGTTCAAGCCGGATATGCTGGCACCGGCGGAGTTGACGGTGTTTACGGCAGCATCGAAGTACGCTCGGGAGCGTGAGGCTACCCGGGAGCGTGAGGCTGGAGAAGAGCGCGCAGAGCGTGAGGCTGAGGCCGCGAATGCTATGCAGCACGCAATGGGTATGCATTCGATCGCAATGCCCCGGTAGACGGCTCCGATGGAGCCTGTAACGCACATTCTTACAGGGGCTTGCCTGTCGCGGACGGGGCTCAATCGCAGCGCGGCCTATGCCACGCTGACGATGGCCGTGGCGGCGGAGTTTCCCGACATCGATACGCTGTGGGGTTTGCGCGGGCCGGTCGAGGGCTTTGAACACCATCGCGGAATTACCCATGCATTTCTGGGGCTGCCCTTTGAGGCAGCCTTTATTGTTGCCGCGGTGTATGGATGGCATCGGTGGCGAGTGCGACGNNATGACAGAAAGAAAGACAACAGCAAAGACAGGTGCAGGGGCGTTGATTCAGGGTGAGGGCGCCGCACAGGCGGCGGTGGTGAAGCCGTTGACGGCGGCGCCGGTGCGGTGGGGTGTGTTGTATGGACTGGCGCTGCTGGCGCTCCTGAGTCATCTGCTGCTGGACTACGCGAACAACTACGGGCTGCGGCCGTTCTTTCCGTTCAATGACCGATGGTATGCGGCGTCGATTGTGTTCATCTTCGATCCGGTGATGTTTGTGTTGCTGCTGGGAGCCCTGATCGCTCCCTGGCTGTTTGGGCTGGTGGGTTCGGAGGTGGGCGCGAGAAAGCAGCCGTTCCCGGCGCGGGGATGGGCGATTGCGGCGCTGCTGGGTGTGGCCGGGCTGTGGACGCTGCGCGCGGTGGAGCATGAGCACGCGGTGCAGATGGCGATGGCGCAGAGTATTGCAGCGCCGGTGCCCGTGATGAGTTCAGCGCCACCGTTACCGCCGGATGCTCTCGCTCGGGCGGAGCCTACACCGACGTATCTTTCGGCGCAGCGGGTGTTGGCGAGCCCTGATCCGCTGAACCCGTTTCAGTGGTCGGCGGTGACGGACTTTGGGCCGCTGTATCAGTTGTCGGAGATCGATACGAGGAACAGGGAGCTGACGACGGGGGATACGACGTATCCGAAGCCCGGCCGCAGTGCTGCTGTCCTGGCGGCGGAGGAGAGCCAGCTTGGACGCGTGTATATGGACTGGTCGCCAATGCCGATTGTGGATGTGGCGAGGGCGGATAGTGAGCTGGCGGCTGCAACGAGTGGCGATCCAGGGGCCGTTGGCGCGGTGGTGGTGACGTTTCGCGATCCGCGGTTTATGGGCGGGTGGATGGGTGATGCCGCGAGGTCGGCGCTGGTGGGGACGGTGGCGCTGGATGCGGCCGGGCACGTCGCGCGCGAGACGATGGATGGGCACGTGGAGCGGTAGGTGTTGCCAGGTGCTGGAAGCAGATTCCCTTTCTACCCCGGCAGGCGAAGAACGCCTGCCGGGGAACCCCGTCTGCGGGAATGACAGGAAAAAAATGAAAAGGAATTACAATCAAAACAGACGGTCGCATTGCGCGGCCGCGAACCCTTACAACCAAGGCCTAACCATCATGCTTGCCATTCTCGTTCTAATGCTTGCCGCTTTGAGCCGCCTTCTGCCACACATGATCCACAGTGTGGCCTTTAACTTCACGGCGGTCGGTGCCGGGCTGCTGTTCTTCGGCTCGCGGAGACCGCGCTGGCAGACGGTGCTGGCGGTTGCGGTGATGGCGCTGATGGATGTCTACCTGACAACGAAGGTGTATGGCTATGCGTTCCATGTGAGCGCATACCTGGTGACGTGGGCGTGGTATGCGGCGGTCTGCCTGATGGGTAGCGCGCTGCTGCGGAAGGTGACGGTGCTGCGCGTTGTGGGTGGCGTGCTGGCTTCGGCGACGAGTTTCTTCGTGCTGAGCAACTTCATGGTGTGGATGGGGAGTGTGGGCGGCGCGATGTATCCGCACAGCGTTGCCGGACTGGCGGGATGCTATGCGGCGGCGCTGCCGTTCTATGGCAATGATTTGATCTCGACGGGTGCGTTTGCGGCTGCGTTCTTCGGGCTGCCGGTGCTGGTGACGCGGCTGGCGGAGATGATGCCGTCGGCGCAAGAGCCAACGGTTTAGCAGCCGGGACGCTGAGTGAGATAGACGCTGAGATAAAAGCTAAGGCAAGAGTGAAGGCCGCGCAGAGTGCGCGGCCTTTGTCGTTGGTGCGTGCTGGTCGTTGGCGTGTACGCGCTTAGATCCTTAGACCTCTTTTTCGCCGGGGAGGGACAGGCCCTTGCGGCGGTCGAAGACCTTGCGGACGATGTAGAAGACCAGGCAGATCAGTGCCGCCACAGCGACGCCGAGGACGATCCCCAGGTGGGTGTGAAGGAGGTGGCGGAAGGAGTGGATAATGGTTGGGCCGAACCAGACGGTGAGCAGGCACCAGGTCAGGAACTGCACGAACTTGCCGACGAAGGTTGCCAGAACGTAGACCAGAGGCTTCATCTCAAAGACCCCGGCGGCGAACTGGAAGACCTTGAGCGGCGTGGGCGGCGGGCCCATGGACGGGATCATGATGGCGAGGAACTCCTGACGCTCGAAGCGGTCGCGCAGGTGCTCGTAGCGCTCGCGGTTGATGCGCTTCATCAAGAAAAGTTCGCCGCCGACGCGGCCGATATAGAAGGGGAGGAGAGAGCCGATCGCGGCTGCGGCTGCGGCGGCTGCAGCGGCGACCAGGCAGTACACCAAGAAGAATTTGTGGTTTCCCCTGACATAAAACGCCAGTACACCGTAGATGCCGCCAGGGATGGGGATCAGCGCGGAGTCGGTGAAGGCGAGGGCCGCAACGCCCCAGATACCGAGGGGCGTGAGGACCGCCAGAAGGACTGCGGAGAACTTGTGCAAAAGAACGATGGGTGCGAGTTTCACTGAATCTTCATTCTACCGTTCGGTTCGATGCTCGGTATTGCCGGCGAGGAGATCCAGGGCGTGGGGCAGGAGGGGAAGGACGGCGCGGAGGGAGCTTTCGGCGCCGCTGGGGCTGCCGGGGAGGTTGAGAATGAGGGAGTGGCCGGCGACGCAGCAGATGCCGCGGCTGAGGGCGGCGTAGGGGGTGTGGTGCACGCCATCCTGACGGATAAGCTCGGCGAGGCCGGGGACGAGGCGGTCGCAGACGGCGAGGGTGGCCTCGGGGGTGATGTCGCGCGCGGCGAGGCCGGTGCCACCCGTGGTGAGGATCAGGGCGGCGCGGCTGGCTGCTGCGCGCAGGGCGGGGGTGAGGAGTTCGACCTCATCGGGGACCAGGAGGGTGTCCAGCACCTGGGCGCCGGCCTGGGCGAGCAGATGGGCGATGGCTGGGCCAGAGAGATCGATCTGCGTGCCGGCGACGCAGCGGTCGCTGACGGTGATGATGATGGCAGTGCGGCCAGCGAGAGATGCGGGAGTTTGCATGTCTCAAGAATAGATGCGGGTGCGCGGAATATGGCTGAAGATGAGAAAATAGAGGGGCCAGCGTCTTCTTGGTCTGGTGATTTGCTGCGGCAGGCGCAACCTTCGCCGTGGCTGATCCGTCACAGACTAACAGCCGATGCCGACAACACCCCCACAGATCGATCCAGAACGACCACGCCCCGAGAGTGAGGCTCCACAGAGTGGGGCCAGCTCGAACGATCTTGAGACTTCCGCCAACGAGACGGAGACTGCGCGATCTGACGCTCCAGTGTCGGTTGTGCCCCATGAGGCGAAGGGTGGAGCGGTGGCTGCGCCGGTGCGGATTCGCACCAACCGGTATGGCGACCTGGAGCAGCATGAGCTCATCCATCTGCTGGATACGATTGAGGATGAGCGAGCGCGAGGACGGTTTCGTGAGTCGATTTACATCTCGCTGTTTATCTGGCTGGCGATTGCGTGGGTGGCGTTTTATGGACCGAAATACTTGTGGCACTCTCCGCAGCTGATCAGCCCGACGGAGGCCCTGCAGCAGCAGGCGATGGTGCAGTTGAATGCACCGGTACTGCCGCACCCTGCGGTGGCTGCGCCGCCGAAGATCGATAAAGGAACCCTGTCAAAGCTGCGGACGATGGAGGCGAAGCGCTTGACAACGCCGGTCGCACCGCCGCAGCCATCCGCTATGCAGCCGACACCACCGGTTCCGTCACCGGCGCTGCCGATGCCTGCGGCACCGACTCCGGTGACGCCGCGCGCGGCTGCGCCCGTACCGGAAGCGCCCTCGCCGCAGGCTCCGGGCCGGCCGAGCTTCAGCACGCCGGGGTCGGCGAGCCAGGACATGCAGCAGGCGATGCAGGGCTCGGAGCATGCGGGCGGCGGTGGAAGTGTGGGAGTACGTGGTGGTAGCCGAGGCGCGGGGCTGGGGCAGGGCGTCGATATTCTTTCGGATACGCAGGGCGTGAATTTCCAGCCGTATCTGCAGCGGATTCTGCGCGAGATTTATGAGCAGTGGATACCGCTGATTCCGGAGGAGGCGCGACCGCCGCTGAATAAGCATGGCGTGACGCAGATTCGCTTCACGATCAACGCGGATGGAACGATTGCGGCGATGCACCTGGACGGCTCGACGCATGATGATGCGCTGAATCGCGCGGCGTGGGGCTCGATTACGGGTGTGGGACAGTTCCCGCCGCTGCCGAAACAGTTTCATGGACCGAATCTCGAGCTACGGATTCATTACCTGGTCAATCAGCAGACGGAGTAGCGGCGATGCAGAGCTCTGAGCGTGGCAGTGAGCATCGCGCAGCGGCACCGCGGCGACCCGAGCCGACGCGTTGGCTCGAGCGTGAGCGTGAGGAGTTCCGGCGCTATCGCAGGGAACGCGAGGTGGTCGAGCGCCGAAGCGTGATGTGCGGATTGATCGTGCTTGCAGTGCTGGTGCTGGTGGGAAGCATTGCGCGCGCGGGGCTGGATCGGGTGTTCGTGCATGGCTGGTGGAGGCCGTGACTGCTACGCTCCTGCGCGGAGGTCGAGAGCTGCTACGCTCCTGCGCGGAGGTCGAGAGCTGCTACGCNNCGGAGGTCGAGAGCTGCTACGCGCAGGGCGGGAGTAAAAACGAATGTTGGAGATCGAAATGACTGAGCGCGGGGAGAACGAATTTCCGCTGCTGGTGGTGGCTGGGCCAACAGCGAGTGGAAAGACGGCGCTGGCGCTGCGGCTGGCGGAAGAACTCGGTGGAGAGATCGTCAGCTGCGACTCGGTTGCGGTGTACCGGCTGATGGAGATTGGCACGGCGAAGCCAACGCTCGAGGAACGTGCGCGCGTACCGCAT
>PLHC01000170.1 GCA_003138795.1 Granulicella sp.
ACTGCCTTGATCTGTATTGGCCGGATGAGGCGTGCACGGCGGGGGATTACGCGCGGCATGCGCGCGAGGCGATTGCCGGGATTCGTGAGCGTGGGCGCATTCCAATCGTTGCAGGGGGAACAGGGTTGTATCTGCGCGCGCTGCTGGAGGGGCTGGCGCCGGCGCCGCAGCGGGACGATGCGCTGCGCGAGCGGCTGCGGGAGCGGGCTGAGCGCAGGGGATCGGCGTGGCTGCATCGTGTGTTGCAACGGCTTGATCCGCGCGCGGCGAAGTTGATCCATGCGAATGATGTTCCGAAGCTGGTTCGGAGTATTGAGGTAACGCTGGCCGCGCGGCAGCCGCGGACGCAGCAGTGGCAGGCGGGGCGCGATCCGCTGCGAGGGTATCGCGTGCTGAAGATGGGGCTGGCGCCGCCTCGTGAGCGCTTGTATGAGCGGATCAACACGCGCGCGGCGGCGATGTTTGAGCGTGGCCTGCTGGCCGAGACGGAGATGTTGCGGGAGCGCTTCGGAGATGACTGCCGCGCGCTGGGGGCGCTGGGCTATGTGCAGGCGATGGCCGTGCTGCGGGGTGAGATGACACTGGATGAGGCTGTTGCAGCAGCGCAGCAGGGGCATCGCAACTATGCGAAGCGGCAGGGGACCTGGTTTCGGCGAGAGACTGGGATGCGATGGCTCGCTGGCTTTGGCGATGAGGCAGCGGTGCAGGACGAGGCGCTGGAGTTGGCGCGGGCGCAGGTTGCGGGAGGAACGGCTTCGTGAGTGGTGTGCGGATCGATAAGTGGTTGTGGGCGACGCGGTTCTTCAAGACGCGGGCGCTGGCATCGAAGGCGTGTGAACTGGGGCGGGTGCAGTCGAATGGGCTGCCGGCCAAGGCTGCGCGTGAGGTTCGACTGGGTGATCTGTTGCAGGTGCGGAACGAGGGTGGGGATTTTGTGATCGAGGTCTTAACGCTGAGCGAGGTGCGCGGACCCGCGGCGGTGGCGCAGGGGCTGTATCGCGAAACCGAGGCGAGCAAGATGGCGCGCGCGAAGGTTGCGGAGGAGCGCAAGGCCATGTTTGCGGTGGAGGCCGTGCCGGTCGGCAGGCCGTCGAAACGCGACCGGAGAGAGATTAATCGGTTCCGCGGACGGTAAAGGAGAATGAGGTCGTTACCGGAAGAGAGTACCGCCATATCTGTGGCCGAAACCGAGGAAGATCATTGGCGCTGCGAGCCAATGGCGGTCCTTCGACTGCGACTCTCGCATAAAGCTGCGAGAGTCTTCGCTCAGGATGACAGTTCATGGGATGGAAGACTGCAGCTTATGGGGTGGGAGACTGGGTGAAGGTCATTGGGGTGAAGACCTGGCTCAGGGCTGCGGTGTGGATGTTCCTTCATCCGCGTTGACCCAGTAGCCGTTGCGGGCCTCGGCAGAGAGGTATGGGCTGTCGCGCAGCTTCAGGACGATGGAGTGGAATCCTGGCGCGGGGGACTGGGGATGGAAGCTGAGTACGTAGCGATTGGGGATGTGGTTGGAGATGGTGAAGAGGTCGTGGTCGAGCGTCTTCACGTCTTTGAATTTGAAGTATTCGCCGCCGGTGAGGTGCGCGACGGACTCGGAGATGTTGTGACGGAGGGCGTTGCGGGCGGCGATCTCGGCCATCTTGGCTAAGCGCAGAGGCGGGAGAAGCTCGGCGAAGCAATCGAAGTTCTGGGTGGCGCGGCTCTCGGGCGGCGGGATGGGTTTGCCGTTGGCGTCGGTGCCGTAGTCGCGACTGAAGCAGCCGTGTTCCGGGCCAGGGTCGTCGGACTGAAGCTTGGAGGCCTCGTGGCCAATTTCGGATTGGGTGGTTTTGAAGCCGACGCTGTAGATGGTGGTGTTGGTGTCGCTGATGGCGTGCAGCGCGCCGGTGAGCGAGGTGTGGCTGCCTTGGTCGGCGGTCTCGGAGAGCAGCAGGATGGCGCGGCGATAGGTGGTGGGCTGCTTGCTGAGCATGTCGACGGAGAAGACGATGGCGTCGAGGACGGCGGCCTGCTTGTCGCCGGCATCGAGGGTGTTGAGGGAGTGGGTGATGAATTCGAGATTGGGCGTGAAGCCGTGCAGCAGGGTGGGCGTGCTGTCGAAGCCGACTACGGCGACCTTGTGCTCGATGTTGCCGACCAGGTTGTCGAGCAGGGGGCCGAGGTTGCGGTACTGTTCGAGGTGCGCGGCGCCGGAACCGCCGGTTTCGACGACGATGACGAGAGCCAGAGGCTGGTCGCCGGTGTCCTGCTCGAGATGCAGTGGCTGCTCGATGCCGTCGTCGGTGAGGATGAAGTCGTTGGCTTTGAGGGTGTAGACGAGTTGGCCGGACTTGGTGCGGACGAGCGCGGGGACGACGACGAGGCTGGAGCGAACGGTGATGGAGGCCGCGGGCGGAGGTGCCTGGGAGTCGGTTTGAGCATCGGGCAAACCGGTTGGGCCCGGAGACGTGGAGGCGGGCGTCTGCGCAAGACAGACGGTTGCAGCAAGCAGCGCGATGGCGGCGAAATGTTTCATAGTCGGTGGGCAGGATCTGAGGCTGCAGATTCAGTGTAGCTATGTACGTTTGACGAAGATGAGACGCAGGCGTCGCAACCTATGTTGGAAAGACCAGGGCTGAGGCGATACCATGAGATGTTTGCCTCGCTTGTTCGAAGAGACGGCGCGACCAAGAAAAGAGACTCAACCGAATGATTTTGCAGCAGATTCCAAATACTATGCGTGCGCTCATGAAGGCCACTGCGGCTCCAGGGATGGAGATGCGCGAGGTGCCGGTGCCGGAGATTGGAGCGACGGATGTACTCGTTGCGGTGGAGACCGCGTCGGTGTGCGGTACGGATCTGCACATCTACCACTGGGATGAATGGGCGCAGGCGCGCATCAAGCCGCCGTATATTCCGGGGCATGAATTTTGCGGGACTGTGGCTGCGGTGGGCGAGCAGGTGCAGGGCGTCAGCGTAGGAGATTTCGTCACGGCGGAGATGCATGTGGCGTGCGGGCATTGCCTGCAGTGCCGCAGCGGGCAGGCGCATGTCTGCCAGTTCGTGAAGATTCTTGGCGTGGATGCGGATGGCGCGTTCGCGGATTATGCGCGGATTCCGGCGAGCAATATCTGGAAGCTCGACCCGGCGATTCCGCGCGACTTCGCATCGTTGTTCGATCCCTTTGGCAATGCGGTGCAAACGGTGCTGTCGGGTGCGATTGCGGGGCGGACGGTGGTGGTGACCGGATGCGGGCCGATTGGATTATTTTCGATTGCGGTGGCGAAGGCGTGTGGAGCTTCGCGCATCTTTGCGATTGAACCGAATGCGCAGCGGCGCGAGCTGGCAAAGAGAGTGGGTGCGCAGGTGCTGCTGGATCCGGAATCGGACGATGTGGAGCAGCAGGTGATGGCCGGGACCGGCGGCAATGGCGTGGATGTGCTGCTGGAGATGTCGGGGCATCCGGCGGCGATTCAGCAGGGGTTCAGGCTGCTGAGGATGGGCGGGAGAGCGTCGTTGCTGGGGATTCCGTCGCGGCCGGTGGAGATAGACCTGGCGAATGCGCTGATCTTCAAGGGCGCGACAGTGCTTGGCATCAACGGCCGCAAGATGTACGAGACGTGGTTTCAAGCAGAGGCGCTGATACGCGATTGCGGCGTTGATCTGTCGCCGGTGATTACGCATCGGCTGCCGCTGGCGCGATTCGACGAGGCGATGCATCTGCTGGAGTCGGGTGAGGCGAGCAAGATTCTGCTGACCGTGAAGCGGTAGGTTTGGAATGAACAAAGAGGCCCATCGTGACGATGGGCCTCTTTGTTTTGGCTGAGCTTCAGGTTATGGATTTTGTATCTTCAGGTTATGGATTTTGTATGACGAGTGGATCGGCGAGGCGGAAGTGGACGATGGACTCGGCGGGAATGTCGATGTCGCGGTTGCCGGTGCCGCCGGCGAGAGCTGTGCCTGTGCCCGCGCCTGCTGCAGCGCCGATGGCCAAGCCAACGCCGCCTGTGGCGATGCCACCGATGAGCATGCCGGCGCCTGTCATGCCGCCGATGAGTCCGGCGGAGCGCCTGCCCTTGCCCCTCTTGGTCATGACGTCATCGTGCGTGTCGAGGTTGTATTGATAGCCGCCGAGCGTCATGGAGGTAAGACGCAGCTCGAGGATGGAGCGGCCCTTGAAGTGACCGCGGCGATGCGCTTCATCCACGCGACCACTGACTGGGGCGCCACGTGGAATCACGACATTCCCATTGCTCAGCACGGGCTCGACGACCTCACCGTTGAAGCGGTCTCCGGCGCGGCTGGTTTTGACGCTGATGCGCTGATTGATGCGAATGGCGAGTTCGGTTCCTGCGGGAACGCGGATGCCGACCGGGGGCTGGTTTGGCTGGGTGGCCGGTTGTGTCGACGGCTGACCGGGAGCGGCGGATTCGGGCTGGCCGTTCGCGTAGGCCGGAGGTGCGCCCTGTGCGACAGCATTCTGTGCAGACGCACTCAGCGGTGAGATGACGGGGGCCGTGCTGTGCGGCTTGGAGCCGGGCGGCGGCGGCGTGATGAGGGTCGATACGGCTGGCTGCTCGCCTGCGGCGGCGGGTGGCTCTACGGTCTTGGTTACCGTGTTACCGTTCTTGTCGACGTACTGAACCTGTTGCGGGGTATTGGTGGAGGTGGCTTCGGTCTTCGCCTGATCGAGGGCCTTCTGCTCTTTGTTCTTGCAGCCTGCCAGCAGTGCGAGGGCCAGCAGGCCTCCGCCGGCAAGAATGATGCGAACTGTCTTCTGAACTGCCATAAGTCTCCTCCCACGCGGGTGCATGGCTTGCAAAGAACGGCCAATTGCCGAGATCTTCCACAATGTGTGATGCCCGTTGCGCTGGGTATTGCTGCCTGAAGGGAAAAGAAAAGGGTTAAGATCGAAGCACTATGAGCATCGCTACAATCCTTCCCGAAAAGATATCGTCGAAGCGTCCACAACTGGCCCACCTGACGGCGCAGCTAGATGACCTGCGTGCGCGGGGAACATACTTCAAGCTGCGCGTGCTCGACGATGCGCAGGGACCAGTGTGCCACTACGATGGCCGCGAGGTAATTAACCTTGCGTCGAATAATTACCTGGGGCTGTGTAATCACCCGAAGCTGCGCGAGGCAGCGATTGCGGCGATCGAGAAGTATGGCGTGGGGTCGGGCGCGGTGCGGACGATTGCCGGCACGATGCGGATTCACATGGAGCTCGAAGAGAAGATCGCGCGGTTCAAGGGGGTTGAGGCGTGCGTGGTGTTTCAGTCGGGGTTTACGGCGAATGCGGGTGCGGTATCGAGCATTCTCGGCAAGGATGACTTCATCCTGTCCGACGAGTTGAATCACGCGAGCATCATCGATGGAGCAAGGCTTTCGCGCGCGAAGATCAAGGTGTTTCGGCATAAGGATGTTGCGCATGCGGAGGAGTTGCTGAAGGAGATCGAGAAGGAGCCGGGACACAAGCTGGTGATTACCGACGGCGTGTTCTCGATGGACGGCGACATCGGGCCGGTGGCCGCGCTGTGCGATCTGTGCGACAAGTATGGCGCGATCATGATGGTCGACGATGCTCATGCTTCGGGCGTGCTGGGCCGCAATGGGCGCGGCAGCGTGGACCACTTTGGCTGCACGCAGCGCGTGGATGTGCAGGTGGGCACGCTGTCCAAGGCGATCGGCGCGCTGGGCGGGTATGTCTGCGGGTCGCGGGATTTGATCGACTATCTCTATCATCGTGCGCGGCCATTTTTGTTCTCGACGTCGCATCCGCCGAGTGTTGCGGCGAGCTGCATTGCGGCGTTCGACATTCTGGAGAATGAGCCGGAGCGCATTGAGCGGCTGTGGTCGAATACGAAGTATTTTCAGGAGCAACTGCGTTCAGCGGGGTTTAATATCGGCGGGATCAGCACGCCGAAGAGCGAGACGCCGATTACGCCGATTATTATCGGCGACGGGCGCAAGACAATGGAGTTCAGCCGGGCGCTCTTCGAGCAGGGCCTGATGGCGACGGGCATCGCGTTCCCGACGGTGCCCGAGGGCAAGGCGAGGGTGCGCTGCATCATGTCGAGCGAGCATACACGCGGGCAGATCGATACGGCGCTGGAGATTTTGACGG
>PLHC01000123.1 GCA_003138795.1 Granulicella sp.
CAAAGGAAAGGCCTATGAGCAGAATCGGTGCAACCCACTTCCAGTGGGCAACATGGGAATCAAAAGAACGTACAAAGGTGTTCATTTCAGATTTCTCCTTAAACAACTTCATTTGCATGGAAATACCCATTTTCGACCGAGCCCGGTCATCCCAGTCGTGTGCAGCATTGTTTGAACCATGCAGGCAAGCAAGCTGCAGGACAGACATTTCAAAGCGGAGTTGTTAGACCGTTTCGCTCTACATTGAATCAATGGACCGAGTATAGGTACAGGCCAAAAGAGCCGTCTGTGATACAAGTCACATTCCGACTGTGACAACTTGTCCAGTTGATTTTGAATTAAAGATATTGCGCGTCGTAGCTGCTGGTGGGCAATCGCATGAATGTCCTTGCGAGTCCGAGGAGTTGTGCGCGGTAGTTGTCGCTGGTCGAGGCCATGAGTTGCCTGGCTCTGAGTCCGCCTTTTCGTTTGATTGGATCGAGGCGGATGAGATTGAGTGGGATGTGTTGGAGCAGGGCTAGATTAACGGCCGCAAAGCCGGACCGGGCGCACATCTGGTCGTCCTGAAAGACCATGTCCATACACCAATGCAGGCGGTTTTTCACCGTCCAGTGCGTTCGGATCGACTGGCTGAAGCGCACCGCGTCCAGTCCCAGGCTGCGGATCTAGAAGCGTTGCTCGACGGTAGTTTTTTGGCCGACGAGCCGTTCGCTTTCGATGACCGCAAACGAGTTCACGTGGCACGCGGAGTTCCGGCTAGCAATTGCGACGCGAGGACCCCACACTTTTTCATCGCCTCGCCGTCAAGGCGCGTATTATCGAGGAATTACAGCAGGCCGGAAGGCGAGTCGCGTTGATCGGCAATGACGTGAATGATGCGCCCGCGCTGGCCCAGGCCAATCTGGGATTTGCTCTCCGCTTCGGCGCTGACATAGCGATGGCCGCTTTGGTGAGGGTTCATTGTCGAAGGTTGAAGAGGCGTTTCGTTTGGCAGCAAGAACGACGAGCGTAGTACGGCAGAATCTGTTCTGGGCTTGTTTCTACAATGCTCTGGGTATTATTCTGACCATCACCGAAGTGCTCTCTCCAGTGCTCGCTGCCATCGCCATGTTGCTTTCGAGCACGTCGGCCGTGGCCAACTCCATGCGCCTCACCCGGCCGGAAAGAAGGCAGCAAAGTCAATATGGAACGATGCGGTTCAACTATGCAACTTACGCGTGGCGCCGATTATGCCGTTCGTGTGATGGTTCACCTCGCGACGCTGCCAAGGGAAGAGCGCGCTTCGCTTCCCGTGCTAGCTGAAGCCACGGGGGCTCCCAAGAGCTTTCTTTCCAAGGTTCTGCAGGCTTTGTCGCGCGCCGAGCTGATCGCTACATGGCGGGGACAGTCCGGCGGCTTTAAGCTTCTGCCGCGCGGACGACGGGCATCGATGCGTGAAGTGATTGAGGCCATTGACGGCCCCATCTATCTGAACGTCTGCATCATGTCCGGGAAATCCTGCGACCGTAAATCGTGGTGCCCAGCGTACCCGTGTTGGGTGAAGGCCCAGGAGGCCATGCTAGCAGTCCTCGATACGACCGTGATTGCCGAACTGGCAGCGCAGTTATCTGTATCCCGGGCACCGACTCCCGGCGCGCCGCCCCTACTTGCCGACCAAAACGTGATTGGGAATATCCTTGAAAACAATGCAGAGCAAAACCATGATTCCAAGGATTCATGCTGAACCTCGTTGTATGGTTCGACTGGTTCAAGGCCACAAACCTTCCGCTCGCAACCTGGTAGATCGTTGATTCAACGAACGCCGTGCTGATCCTTTAGCCCTGTCGCCATCGCTCTCCAAAGTTTGGAATGAACTCGCGGTTGTTCTTGATATAGATCTCGAACTCTGCCACGACGTTGGTGACCTTCGCCCGGACACTCTCGAATGAAAGAGGTTTTGTGGAGCGACACTATCGGGCCATTCTTCCGGGCGACCATAATCGCGTTGACAAAGGTGTCTATTGAGTACAAGCCAAGAATGACACGCTGGTGGAGACACCCACGTATCTGAAAGCCGCTGCCGCGCTCTTTCCTATCTTGTTGGATCACCTCCATGCCGCAATGCAGCATGCTAGCCGAGTTGTTCTTGTTGGGTGCATTGACCCAATGAACCGGCGTGTCCGCCGGAAGGCCGAGTCCCTTGAGCCAATTTGCAGCATTGGAATACTGGTCTCCAATGTGATATCCCACCAGTCTGATACCGAGGCCCTGAATATTAAGTAGCCTCACGAACTCGATGAGAGCACGGCCAGAATAACTCTTCGATCAAGCCATCGAAAGAGTCTGCGGTTGTCGTTAGCCGCCTTAAGTGGCTCAGGCTTGACACTTCTGGTTCTCGCAGGCCTACCGTCAACTTAGGCTTGTTTACGAGCAGGGGGACCTAGTGATTTCGCGAGACAGATTCGAGGAAGAACAGTGCTTAGACTGCGTCCTGCTTGACGAAGGCTCGGGCGGCTAGCAGGATTGCGGCTAAGCCCATCAGGGTGAGGACCAGTGCGTTTACCCAGAGGTCAGAGAAGGCCGAACCGCGGAGGACGATGCCACGGATGATCTGGATGTAATACGTGGTCGGGATGAGAGCGCTGACTCCGCGGAAGAATGCGGGCATGGTGGATATCTGGAAGATGTAGCCCGACAGAAAGACCGAGGGAAGGATCGTGCTCATGGCGAGCTGGAAGGCTTCGGCCTGGGTGCGGGCGCGGGTGGAGATCAAGAGGCCGATGGCGAGGACCGTCAGGATGAAGGGCAGCGACATGAGCAACAACATGATGACGCTGCCGTGGATTGGCACCTGGAAGATGAAGTCCATGACGGTGAGGATGATGCAGAGTTCGCCGAAGGCTAGGACGCCGTAGGGGATCATCTTGCCGACCATGAGGCCGAGTGGGGCGATGGGCGTCATCGTGAGCTGCTCGAGGGTGCCGCGCTCGCGCTCGCGGACGAGGCTGAGAGCAATGAGCAGGATGATCATGACTTGCAGAAGGACGGCGATGAGGCCGGGGATAAAAAAGTTGGCCGAGCGGGTGGCAGGGTTGTAGAGGACGGAGGGGCGGACTTCGATGGCGGGCGCGGTGAGGCCGGGAATGCGGTTGAGGGACTGCATGAGCGCGACGCCGGTGGAGGCGTCGACGGCGATGCCGGCGACGGAAGAGTCGGATCCGTCAACGAGGACGAGGACACTCGCGGTTTTGCCGCGCTGGAGATTGCGGGCATAGTCGTAGGGGATGCGGATGGCGACGCGGGCTTTGCCGGAGCGCATGGTGGCGTACATGTCGGGTTCGGACTGGACATAGAAGCTGATGCGAAAGATGTCAGAGGCGGCGAAGGACTGGATGAGGCTGCGGCTGTCCTGGGTGTGGGACTCGTCGAAGATGACGGTGGGGATCTGGCGGACGTTGGTGTCTACCGCATAGCCGAAGAGGAAGAGCTCGAGCACGGGGATGAGCAGGGCGAAGAAGAGCGTGGTGGGGTCACGCAGGATGTGCGTGAACTCCTTGCGGCAGACGGGGCGGAGACCGAAGAAGATGCCGTTCATTGGGGGACCCCCATGATGTGGAGGGTGAGGGTGACGAAGATGTCCTCGAGGGAGGCCTGGATGGTGCGGATGGCGAGTTGGGGGAAGGCGGCTTGCAGGGCGTCGATGGAGCGGGTTTCGACGAGGGCGTGGATGGCGCGGCCGAAGATGGTGGCCTCGCGGACTCCGGGGAATTGACGGAGTTGCGTGAGCAGAACGGAAACCTGGGGGGCTTCGATCTCGACGCGCGAGGTTCCGGGCGGGTTGGCGTCGGGGAGTTCCTGGAGGTCGGCGACGGTGCCGAGGGCGATGAGCCTGGACATGTAGATGTAGCCGAGGCGGCCGCAGCGCTCGGCCTCGTCCATGTAGTGGGTGGTGACGAAGAAGGTGACACCCTGGCCGGCGAGCTGGAAGAAGAGGTCCCAGAGGGAGCGGCGGGCGACGGGGTCGATGCCGGCGGTCGGCTCGTCGAGGAAGACGACCTCGGGGGAGTGGATGATGGCGCAGGCTAGGGCGAGGCGCTGCTTCCAGCCGCCGGAGAGCTGCGCGACGCGACGTGTGAAATAGGGTTCGAGGCTGGTGAGGGCGAGGAGTTCCTTGATGCGGGCGTTGGCGACGGTCGAGGAGAGGCCGTAGGCGGCGGCGTAGAAGTTGAGGTTTTCGGAGACGGTGAGGTCTTCGTAGAGGCCGAACTTCTGGGACATGTAGCCGACGTGGCGCTTGATGTCCTTGGCGTGCTGGCGGACGTCCATGCCGAGGATGGTGGCGTTGCCGCTGGTGAGGGGGATGAGGCCGCAGAGCGCGCGGATGATGGTGGTTTTGCCGGAGCCGTTGGGGCCGAGGAAGCCGAAGAGCTCGCCCTTATCGAGGTGGAAGCTGACGTCGTCGACGGCGGTGACGTCGCCGAAGCGGATGGTGAGGTGGTCGGCGCGTATGACGGGGGCGGGGGCTGCGGTGCTTGAGGGAGCGCTGCTCATTGCAGACGTACCGTGGCGGACATGCCGGACTTGAGGATGCCGTCGGGGTTCTCGACGTGGACCTTGACGCCGAAGACCTCATGCTCGCGATCGTCGCGGGTCTGGACGTTGCGGGGAAGGAATTCAGCGGCCGAGGCGATCTCTTGTATGTGTCCGGTGAATTGACGCTGGCGCAGAGCGTCGACCGTGACCTTGGCGGACTGACCGATCTGCAGCCGGCTGAGGTCGGTCTCGGGGACGTAGACCTTGACCCAGAGCTGGTCGGACTCGAGCATGGTCATCACGATCTGGTTGGCGGGTACGAGATCGCCGGGACGAACGCTGACGGTTTCGATGATGGCATCGGCCGGTGCGACGAGATTGGCCTCTTTGAGGCGAGCATCGAGCTCCTGGACGTGGGCCAGCGCCTGGACGAGGCGGCCTTTTCCGGCGTCGATGTCCTGACGGCGATAGCCGCTATGCATGAGCTTTGCGGAGGCGAGCGCTTCCTGATAGCGGTCAGCAGCGGCGTGGATGTCTTCGGGCCGGGTGCCGGCCCGCAGCAGGGCGAGCTTCTGGCGGGCGGATTCAGCGCGCTGGGCGGTACCGTCGCGCTGGGCGGTGTAGCCGTCAAACTGTTGGCGCGAGATGACATCCTTTTCGACGAGTGGCTTCATCCGTGCGTAGGTTGAGGCGGCGTCGACGGCATCGGCTTTGGCGGCGTCGTAGTCGGCCTGGGCCTGACGGAGCTCCTGGGGGCGCGGCCCGTTGGTTGCCTCCTGCAGCATGGCGTCGCGCTCGCGGAGGGTGGCGTCTGCCTGGGCGATCTCCTGGGGGCGATTGCCACGCTGGAGACGGCTGTAGTCGGCCTCGGTCTGGTCCACGGCAGCCTGGGCTTGAGCGCGCTCGGCCTCCAGCTCATTGCACTCGAAGCTGACGAGTGGGGAGCCGGCAGGGACACGCTGGCCCTCTTCGACGGAGACCGAGGTAACGCGACCGCCGATCTTGGAGCCAATTTGCATCTCGCGGGTTTCGATCGTCCCTGAATAGACGAGCGGCCCTGATCGAGCGTTGAGCCACCGATAGACGGGGACCGCGGCTAGGAGAACAGCGACGGCAACAATCACGACGATGATCCATTTACGCTTCAAAGCTCCGCTCCGGGCTACGTAGGTGAGCTCCTATCGCCCACTAGGAGACATCCTTGCGATTCGAGCACAGGATGACTATAAATCCATCGTCCTTTCCCGGCTTTCAAGATCAACGGCAGAGGCAACGGCTACTGGCCAGTGAAGGGATCCGGTGCCGGGGTCCGGCGGGTGGGGCTGGCGTGTTGTAGGGAATCGGCTTTGACGTTGTTAGCGCTAGTGGTAATTGCCGATCAGAACGAACGGAGCCCAATAGAATGGATGAGAATATTCGGCTTCTTGCGCAACGGACGTTGACTCCGGCACGGTTTCGAAGCCACGACCGCCCCTTGAGCCTGGGGCTACAGCAGGCCCGCGCAGGAAGGCAAGCTGCGCCTGACGCAATGCCTCGGCTTTGCCGTCGGCAGCATGTTTCACCCATCTTTCGTAAAAGTCGCTCATGAGCCGGCTGGTACTGGCATCGTTCACGTCCCAAAGCGTCGCCAGCACCGCTTCCGCATCCTTCTGCTGGGCAATCATGCCCAGGCTGTCCATCTCCAAACCGTTCCTGGATGTATAGTCTTTCCCGGTACTGCAAGCCGAGAGAGTGAGAAGCCGCGTGCCGTGAAAGGCAACCGTGGAGTCTTCCATCTCGGACAGATCCCACTCGTACCCCTTCGCTTCTCTGGCATCTTCTCCGCCGAGCATCAGGAATGGTTCCGCGCCGCTACCCGTCTCCACCACAAAATGGCTGGCAATATGCACCACGGGAAAGCTCTTGCCAGCCCCCAGTTCTGTCTTCAATGCGGCCAGCGTGAACTTTTCATTGGACAGCAGCTTGCCCTCCATTGGGCCATGCGATTCAGGCGCTGCCGGGTCGTGGACCACGGCATCCAACTCGAGCATCACGCCGGGCAGCGCCGGAAGGCCGCCATAACTCTTGGACAAGCCCATCGCCAGCACGCTGGGTGCGCTGCCGTTCATCAGCGGTGATTCCACCATGTGGCCATAACTCTCCGGCGTGAAGAGAACGTTGTTGAAGCGCTCGACCATGTAATGCTGGCCGTCATAGAGCGCAGCCATCGGCAGATAACGCAAGGCATCATCCAAAGACCAGAGCAGGGTGGGGACGCGGCCCTGCGCGTCGGGGGGTGTATCCAGGGATTTCAATTCATCTTCCAGGGGAGCCACGATCATGGCATACAACTGGGCCAACTGCGGTCTGGGATCGGAGTTACGCAAGCCCAGAATCTTCACTACCTCAAACGCTTTGCTGCGCAACTCGGCTGGCGTGGCCTTCAACTCGAACTTCTTTCGCGCGTTGGCGGTGACCACGATCTCATAGGCATGATCCTCGCCCAGCAACAGCCGGATGCCTAGCACGTGCGGCCCCAGTTTTTTCAGCGTGTTTTGCAGATAACTCTGCGCGGAATCATCGTCGCCTGAAACTCCACCCGCAGGAGAGGCGTTGGATCTCCGATCGAGCTCGGCATAGATCGTGCCGGTGAAGAAGGTCTGTAGCTCCGCATTTTCCTGCTCCATGCTTGCGTTCAACGCCTTCAGTCGAGCGTCTTCTTCGGGCGTGCGCGCTGCTTTGGCCTGCAAGCCCGCAGACTCGACACTGAGCTGCTCAAATGCCAGCGCCTTCTTTTCCAGCTCCGCCATATCGCTCTGCGCCTTCAACTGTCCAGCAGTGAGCTTCAGCGGCGCAACTTGGGGTGCGGCATCGGGATTGGCGCCATGCACGATGTCTTTCAACTCCTGCTCTTTGAGAAGGTCGAGAATCTCTTCGGCTTCGCCGAGCCGGCCCGTCTCAACCAGAAGCTCCGCCAGCACGCGATACGTGGTCGACTTTGATTGCGCAAATCCAGCTTGCAGATCCTTCGCCATCCCCGAGATGTTCTTGCGTATCTGCTCGTAGGAGTTCACTGCATCCAGACCGAAGAAGATTGCTTCCTCGGGGAGATGCTGATCGCGGAAGCCTATCATCAGCGAGGTTTCAACTACGCCCTGTATCTCTGGATCGCCCACGGCCTTCGCCAAAGATAATGCCGCCAGTTCGCTCGCCAGCGCCTTCTCTTTCTCTTTCCGCGCCGAATAGGCCCAGCCGATCGTCATCATTGCCAATGCTTCGCCGCGCCGATCCTTCACCTCGCGCCAGATGGGCAACGCCTGTCTGTCAAATTCCAGCGCCTTGTCAGCCTCTTTCAGGTCGGAATAATCTCGGCCCATATTGTTCAGCGTCATCGCTTCGCCNNCTGCCTATATCGTTGAGCGCCAACCCCTCCCCGGTGCGGCTTCCCACTTCGCGCCATATGGGTAACGCCTGGTTGTAATAGTCCAACGCCGTCTGCGGCTCCCCCAGGTCGCGGTACAGCCGGCCCATGTTGTTCAGCGTCAGCGCTTCGGCCTGCCGGTTTCCGATCGTTCGGCAGATCGCGAGCGCCCGGTTGAAGACCTCCAGCGCGTTCTGCTTTTGCCCCAGATCCGCGTACGCCCTGCCCATACTATTCAACGTGAGCGCCTCGCCACCCTGCTCTCCGACTTCCCGCCAGATCGGCAGCGCCTGGTTGAAATAATTAAAGGCCTCCCGCGCCTGGCCCATGCCGGAGTACGTCTCTCCCAAATTGTCCAGCGTGTTCGCCTCGCCGGCACGGCCAACCGTCTCCAGCCATTTCGGCATCGCATCTCTCAGTTCCTTCAGCGCCCTTAGCTGGCTCAGGTCGTGCAGCCGTTCCCTCAGTGTCCGCGTCTTATCCTGCCCATTGCCGAGGTTCTGCCAGATCGCAAGCGCCTCGTTCAGATCCTTCAGTGCCTCCTGCCGCTGCCCCAGGTTGTTATAGGCCCTGCCCATATAGGTCAACGTATTGGCTTCGACCTGCCGAATCCCCAGCTCGCGCCAAACCGGCAGTGCCTCATTAAACAGCGCCAGCGCTTTGTCCTCTTGCCCCAGGTCGGAATAAATCCTGCCCATAATGTTCTGCGTCATGGCCTGGCCGGGTTGGTTGTCCGCGTTCCGTTCCATGGGCAACGCCTCGTTCAGGCACTCCAACGCTTTGTCCATCTTCCCAGCCTGCCGGTACAGCATGCCTAGAACATTTAGTTCTATTGCCTCTTCTCCAACGCTCTTGGCTTGGCGCGCCGTCGCCAGCTTCTGCTCGTGTTGAGCAATCTGATCCGCAACCGGGCCGGTCTGCGCCTCGGCCGCTGCGGTAGCGAGCAGCACCATGCCGAAGCAAGCCAGAACTCGTATTCTCTGCGTCAGCGTCATATTGCCCCCGTTGTTGTACCCGTTATTGCCGGCTTCGCCGGTAAGTCTCACTTACCCGGAATGCCGCTGGAACCACTCCGTTTTTGACTGGGAATTGTTCGGGCTAAGGGCGGCATCCATCATTTGGCAGCCAGGTTTTCACGCAGGAAGGTCACCACCTTGGTTACGGAATCGTTCGTCGCTTCCGGATTCCATTTAATGTGGACTCTCAGCCCTTCGGCGCCAGGGTCGAGATAGTTCATGTCGGGCCCATTGAGGTTGAAAGCATGCGTAGCGCCTGGATATTCGACAGTGATCACCTGAAAACCGTATTTTGTCGCGAGCAGCCTTTTGAGCTCCGGAACGGCCTTGCCCTCGCCGTAAGAGTCCTCGGTCCCATAAAAGATAATCATCGGGCCGCCGGTCAGCTTGCTGCCGCTCTTTTCAAACTCTTTTGTGAAGTGGTTGCANNGTTGCTTTCCATGGCTGTTCTCAAGGCTATGTTGCCGCCCAAAGAAAAGCCCATGATGCCGATGCGGTTGGGGTCGACGGTGGGCAGTTTTCGCAATTCTTTCAACGCCGCGAAAGCCATTGGCAAAAAGGCGTCGGGGTTCGGCCGGTCCATCGGGCCCCTGTAAATTCCGGTCTTGAAGTCGACTTCAAATATCCCAATCCCCGCATCGAGGAGCGGTTGGCGATAAAGCTCGCCGCGCTGGTCGATTCCCGTGGTGCCGTGGATCAAAACAATAGCGGGAACCGGACTCGAAGCAATCTCCGGAAGGTAAAGTGTCCCGGAAACCTGGGCGGGGCGACTCTTATCGAGGGAAGAAAAGCTAATCTTGGTTCCGGTAACAACCGCTCTGGCAGGCACAACAAAGGCAGTGAGAAAAACCAGCGCAAGTAATCCGGCATATCTCAAATACCTCACCACGAGCCTCCTTGTAATCAAGGAATGAACTCAGAGTCGGACGGAGTGGATAGAGAATGGAGTGCCTTCACACGGAATGCCGGCTCTGGCAGCCGACACGAGAGTAGCGACTCGAACAGGCGGCTGCAGTGATGGCTATCACGAATGGCTATCACGGCGGTTTCGGTTGGCTCCGCATGCGGACCACCGGTCTGGACTGTCCTCGCCCACTGGTCGACAGGTTCGACAGTTTGCTGAGGCTACCGGCAGGCCGTGGAAATGACGGGCTATGGAAATAGATAAGGCCTGTTCCCACATTCCCACTGCCACGCCCACTCCTGGTTGGCTCCCGTCAGACGTGCTCAACCGCACGCTCGCGCGCCAGTCGCTTGCGCTTCTTCCGGTAAATCAGAGCGCGCGTACAACGATGGCGATGCCCATGCCGCCTCCGATGCACAGGCTGGCAACGCCATACCCGTTACCTCGTGTTCGCAGTGCATGCACGAGTGTAACGATGACTCGTGCTCCCGAGGCACCAATGGGATGGCCGATTGCGATCGCCCCGCCCGACACGTTGACGCGGTCTGGCTGTATGCCCAAGTCCTTGCATACAGCTAACGACTGCGCGGCGAACGCTTCGTTCAGTTCGAAAAGGTCGATATCCCTGATGCTCAGACCCGCACGCTTGATCGCTAGCGGCACGGCCGCGGACGGGCCGATACCCATGAACGCAGGATCAACCCCGACCGTTGCATAGCTCACGATCTCAGCAAGCGGCTTGAGCCCGTGCGCCAGGGCATACTCATCGCTTGCGATCGCCAGCATGGCTGCACCGTCGTTGAGGCCGCTCGAGTTGCCAGCGGTCACACTGCCTCCCTCGCGCTTGAAGACGGCCTTCAGCTTTGACAGTGCCTCCATGCTCGTGTCCGGGCGAACACTCTCGTCCGCTTCCACGGTAACCATTCCTCTGCGCGAGGCACACTCACCGGAACAATCTCTTCGCGGAATAACCCATTCGCCTGAGCCGCGGTAGCGCGGCGATGGCTTTCGAGCGCGAAGGCGTCCTGCTGCTCGCGCGTGATGACCCACTTCTCTGCAATGTTCTCTGCCGTCACACCCATGTGATATCCATGGGTCGGGTCGGTGAGGCCATCGTGTGTGAGGCTGTCGAGCAGCATGGCGTCGCCCGTCTTTTGACCACTACGCATTTGAGGAGCGAGAAATGGCGCGCGCGACATATTCTCCGTACCGCCAGCGAGATAGAGATGCCCATCGCCGGCGATGAGGCCATGCACTGCACTCACAACAGCCTGCATCCCACTGCCGCACACCCGGTTGATAGTCTGTGCCGGCACATCAGTCGGCAGACCTGCCCTGAGCCCAATCTGCCGCGCAGGATTCATGCCCTGGCCAGCTTGAAGCACATTGCCAACGATTACGTCCGCTACGTCGACAACATCGAGTTCAGCAAGCGCAGCAGATGCCGCGGCAACCCCAAGGTCAACGGCAGAGACATCTTTGAAGGCCCCCATAAATGAACCGATGGGAGTTCGTTTGGCAGCAAGGATCACGGCCCTCATGCGACTACCTCCGTTTTCTCTAGATGAAAATGCACTGGAGCCCCGGTTCGTGCAACCACTTGCTCGGGGGCGACGTCCGGTGCCAATTCGATGACCCCGAAGCCCTCTGGCGTCACGTCCATGACGCAAAGATCGGTGATGATGCGTTTAACCACACCCTTGCCTGTCAGGGGAAGCGCGCAGTCCCGCAGAAGCTTGGGGCTACCGTCCTGCGCCGTGTGTTCCATCATCACAAGCACCTGTCGCACGCCGGAGACCAGATCCATCGCTCCACCCATACCTTTGACGCGCTTGCCCGGAATCATCCAGTTCGCCAGATCGCCTTGTTCCGAAACCTGCATCGCGCCGAGAATCGCGAGATCGATGTGGCCGCCGCGAATCATCGCGAACGAGTCTGCGCTCGAGAATGTCGAAGCGCCAGGGAGAAATGTTACCGTCTCCTTGCCGGCATTAATTAGATCGGGGTCGACCTCCGACTCAAGCGGGAACGGCCCCATACCCAGCAGTCCGTTCTCCGATTGCAAGACCACAGTCATGCCCACGGGGATGTAATTGGCGACCAGCGTCGGCATGCCTATGCCCAGATTGACGTAGAAGCCATCCAGTAACTCTGATGCAGCGCGCGCGGCCATTTCGTTTCGTGTCCAAGGCATATTGTTTACTCCTTCCGAGTAGTCTTGCGCTCTATCCGTCGCTCGGGCGTGGGATTGTGAACAACCCGCTGCACGAAGATGCCAGGTGTATGGATCTCGTCCGGGTCAAGTTCGCCGGGCTCGACAATGATCTCAGCTTCGGCAATAGTGACCTTGCCGCAACTTGCAGCAAGAGGGTTAAAATTGCGCGCCGTGCGACGGTAGATTAGGTTGCCATGTCGATCGGCCTTCCAGGCCTTCACCAGCGCGAGGTCGGCGCGAATGCCGCGCTCGAGTATATAAGGCTCACCGTCGAACTCCATCTGCATCTTGCCTTCGGCGACGACGGTACCCACGCCAGTGCGCGTGTAGAAGCCGGGGATACCAGCACCTCCCGCACGCATTCGCTCGGCGAGCGTACCTTGTGGGGCGAACTCGACCTCAAGTTCACCGTGCAGGAACTGTCGCTCGAACTCTGCGTTTTCGCCCACGTAGCTGGAGATCATCTTGCGAATTTGCCGTGTTTCCAGCAGCAGGCCAAGCCCCCAGCCATCGACGCCGGCGTTGTTGCTGGCGATGGTGAGATCGCGCACACCCGTGTCGCGCAATGCCGCAATCAGAGCCTCGGGAATTCCACACAGGCCAAAGCCCCCGATAGCCAGCAGCATGCCATCACGCGCGATATCTCTTAATGCGCCCGAGGCGTCAGGCCAAAGTTTATCCATCATCGTTTACTCATCTCAATTTCTGCGCGGGAGAACCGCGCTTTATCGACAAAAGCAGCTAATTGGATCGTCCAAGCAGAAAAAACTCGAACAAAGACTTCTTAAATACTTCGTTCAAGATCTCCTTGACAAACGACTAGACCCCATCATAGCATTCGTCTCGCTACAAGAAACATAGATACGCTGTACGGAACAATGTGGAGGATGGAAAAAGTGATTTATTGCCGATTGCTTAAGCGTTCAGGGGTTGGATTGGCGCTCTTCATTAGTGTTGGGGTGGCAGCATTCGCCCAAGGAAGTTTGGGCACCACGATGGGGCAGCAGCCTCTGGCGACAGCATCCGAGGGTGGGGCATCTGGGCCCAGTGATGGAAAACGCTCAATTACATCAACATCAACAGTTTCCGACGCATCCAAAGACCAGTCATTGACCTATCACGGAATTACTATTTACGGAATTATTGACTCGGGCCTATCAAACCAAACAAATGGCGCGCCTTATAATTCGGACGCCCCCCAGACTGGAGTTGAGAACTCGATTGGACCCAATGGCCGTGAGTCGATCACACATCTCTCCGATAACGGCATGAGCCAGTCAGTAATTGGCATTAGGGGAAACGTGAAGTTGTTTGAAGGACTTTCCTTCATATTCAATCTGGCACCCGGGATTGAGCCACTGTCTCTGCGCTTCACCAACAGCCTTCAGTCATTGGTCACTAATAATGGCGTCAGCCTGCAGGATCAGACTACGGATTACGATACGAACCGGGCTGGTGGAATCGACAATGGTGACGCCTATTTAGGCTTGAAATTAAAAGGCTATGGCGCATTAACCTTTGGCCGGCAGACCAGCTTGATAGTGGACAGCGCCGTGAAATACGATCCGAATCCTGGATCTTATAATTTCTCATTGATCGGCTATATCGGAAATTATGTAGGTGGGGGGGATTCGGAAGATGACAGACTTAATTCGTCAATCAAGTATGCAAATCAAATTGGTCCATTTCGGCTAGGTGCATTAGGCCAGTTCAAGGGACACAACGCGGTCTTCAGTCGGTACGGCGTTTACGGCAGTACTTCTCAATTAGATTTGGGGGCGGATTACCGACATTTGTCCGCAGATTTTACCTATAGCCGAAGGTACGATGGTATTTCTGCTGCTTCACTGAGCGCAGCCCAAATGCTAACCGCGCCGGCGACCTCTCTGGCGGCGACGATTTCCGACAACACTGCATATAATGTCATGGGAAAAGACACTGTCGGTCGTCACGCCACCGTGTATGGAGGATATGGTCATATACGATATGCCAATCCGGGGACCCCGCTTACGCCCGGCATCACCACGATCGGTGGCTACGAACTGAGCGTTCTTAACCAGACTGTCTATACCAACAACAAAATCTTGCAAGTATATTGGACGGGATTGAAGTATTCCTTGACTCCCAAGCTCGATCTAACCGGGTCATACTATGGGTGGAGACAGAATAGCTATTCCGGTAACGGGTGCTCGAACAACAGCAGCTCAAAGTGCAGCGGTAACCGTAATAACGCATCATTTGATGCGGTCTACAAATTGACAAAGCACTTAGATGCCTATGGCGGACTTATGTGGTCCGATGTAACTAATGGTTTATCGGCTGGCTATTTGGCCACTAACAGTGTGTCCACGATTTTTGGTGGTCGATTCACATTCTAGCTGGTCGGTAGATGTGTCCAGGAATGCGCGCAATGCATGGCCTTTCGCACTGCGCGCGCCTGGAACAGCCAAGCGCGGAGAGATTCCTTAGGCCGTATTCGGGCAGCGGAGAAGGCACCATGTGCACTCCCCTGCGCAGCGGCGCGACGAATAGGGCGGATGATTTCGCAGCTGCAACCGCTGGGAAGACGTGACTTCGCCATGCTGTTGATGAATGCCTATATGGGTTCGGCGCCGCAGATGTCTTGGCCTTGCACTTCGTATGCTTCTCTCTTATTTTGCAGAGGCCCATTTCCGTCCGGCACTCTTCGCTAGGTGTGTGTCGGGCATAG
>PLHC01000107.1 GCA_003138795.1 Granulicella sp.
CAACACAAGCGGAGATGCCAGATCAGACTACCTCAGCGACGGCATCACCGAGTCCTTGATTGACAGCCTCGCCCAAATGCCGCAGTTCAAAGTCCGGTCACGCGATGCGGTCTTTCGCCTCAAGGGCAAGGGCATTGATGTGAAGGAGGCGGGAAGCGAACTTGGCGTGTCGATTGCGGTCAGCGGTCGCGTCGCCGTCGATGGAAACAACATTAAGGTCAGCGCCGAGCTCACCGACGTTCGCGATGATACCGCAATCTGGGGAAAGCAGTACGCCGGCGACACCTCTGCACTCCTTCAACTACAAGAGCAAATGGCCGGCGACATCGCGGGAAAGTTGCGTACCACGCTCACCACCACCGAAAAGCAGCTTATCAGCCGGCAAGGCACGCAGAACCTGGGAGCCTATACTTTGTATCTAAAGGGGCGTTATGGGTGGCACCAGAGGAATTTCTCCAGCCTACAGGCGTCTATCCCCTATTTCAATCAGGCCATCGCCAAAGATCCTGGTTATGCCTTGGCATATTCAGCCCTCGCTGACGTCTATTCTGTCCTTCCTTTCTTCGGTGGGAATCCCGCTGAGGACTTCCCTAAATCGAGCGCCGCAGCCCGCGAGGCTCTTCGCCTGGATCCCGGTCTGGCGCATCCTCACGCCATTCTCGGCAGCAACGAGATGGAATACGATTGGGATTTTGCTGGCGGCGAGGCNNATCCAACGTCGCTCATCATCCGCCGCGTAAAGGGAAGCGTCCTTGTGGCGGCGCGCCGCTACGATGACGCCATTACGGTTTGCCGGGAGTTGCTGCACCAGAACCCAACCTACATCCTTGCCCATGATTGCCTTGGATATGCCTACTGGGGAAAAGGTATGTACCCCCAGGTCATCGAGCAATGGAGTTTTTCCTACGGTCAGTCGGGCAATAGAAACTTCGTTGAGTTTGACGGTGCCGCGGAACGGGGATTCCGATCGGCTGGTTGGCGAGGCGCACTCACCGAAGGCACCGATGTGTTGTTAGGCCAACGTCGGTTCGGTTATGCGTCCCCGTACCAGATTGCTCGCTTTTATGCCGATCTGGGAGACAAAAATAATGCATTCGAGTGGCTAAACACAGCATATAGCGAGCACGACTACCAACTCCGCCAACTGAACACCGATTTTGGGATGGATCATCTACGCCCCGACCCCCGCTTCACTGAATTGGTTCGCAAAGTGGGTTTGCCGAAGGTGCGGTAACCGTTAACCGCTCTCGCTGATCGGAAGAGATACATGACACCACCAAGGAATGCATCGATCTGATCCGAGCGTGCGCGCATCGGGATGCCAAACGGTTCCTAATATTTCGGCTGCGGTCCTTGTCTTACCCAATCAGAAAATCCATATACTTGATTGAGGGTCGCGTACTACGTTATCTTCGCCACAAATGACCCCCATCCGCGCAATCCCCTTTGAGGCGTTCTTGGCACATCATGCGATGAAGGTGGCGATGGTCGCTGGTTCGTGTTCGACCGCACTTCATCATTTCCAAGGGTGAATTGAGGATTTCCAAAGAACAGCCGGGCCGCTCTTGCTCTTGAAGGACTTCACTGTGCTTCCTTTATGGCCAATGAGCTGCGCATCTATTCGCTCGCCTCAAATTGAGATTCGCGTTCCGAGTGAATCACCGGCTACTCGGCAATAACCATTCGGTAAACACCGGACCAGGCAGAACAAATGAAAACGATTCCTAGATGGCCGGTCGGTTGACGATACCAGGCCAAAGCGCGTTTCCAGCACCGCATTGTCTCGAAACGCGCATTGGTGATTTACCGTCGAGCGGGCTGTTCCCTCCGAGAAGCGAGCTTGCCGGTACTAACGAGACTCTTCTCCTGAAAGACCTTCTGAGACTCGCGTGACGGTCATAGTCGGGGATGCCCTCTGGGTCGTGGCGATCACTCAGTGCATGAGGGGCGCCACTTGATCTATTCTGAAGCCCACCCTCTCGCATCAAATCTGGTTATGGCCCCGAAGCTCACCGACATGTCGACCTGGACTGGACGAACCGGAAAGGATGGTTTGCGTTCCTTCACCGATGAAGACGGCAACTTTTGGCTTGAGCAGAACGCGACCAAGACCTCCAAGTGGGCGAAGCTCGCGAGTAAAGGACACGACGTGGCGTGGGAGTTCGGCGCTAACCGCCGCTATACAGGTCGCATGCTGGTCGATGGCGGGATCCTCACGCCGTCAGAGGCTACGAAGAAGTTTTTGACTGGCGGGCCCTAAGACCTCGTCCAAATGACGGCTCCAAAGCCTATCTGCGATAACAGGCCAATGCACGTTTCTAAATCGGCTTCGCTCGAAACGCGCATTGGCGATTCTGCACTCACAAAGACCGCATCGATCCGCTATGTGGCAACTTGCTCAAAACTCCGTCTTAGCGGTCGCCCAATTCCTGGGCACCTGCACAGCCGACGGCCAAAGCTATATTTCGATGTTGCAAGACCAGTCGCCACAGCCTTCACGACTAAGACGGTGAGCGTCTTCCCGGGGACCGGGTTAGCGAACTGCTTTATCCCATTTGCATCTTGCGGTAGTCTCTGTTCACTCGATAGACGTTTCGGGGAGGTCGCAGAATGACCTGGCATTCGCGCGAGTGGACGAGTCACTTCAGGTTCGCTTTGAAGGCAGGACGCCATTGCCGAAACTTATCATCATGGAGAGCGCGTATGAAATGGTGGCTATTTCCATTGATCGCCGCATATTGCTTGCCGCTCACTGCGCAGGACGGATCTGTCCGAAGAACTGAACACCCCTGTTCTTTGGTCGAAGCCGGCTCTGGCACTTTACGCGCGCAAGATGTCGGTGCCTTCATCCGGGCGTACAACGTTCAGGCTGAGAGATTGCTGAGCCTGCATCTCGAAACCATGCTGCGTGTCTCGGCAGGCAGCGAATTTGGCGTTCCTGGCCATTTGCCCGAGCTTCCGGCGACCGTTGACTTTGTAAGTCCTGTTCTCGTGCACCTATCCGTGCCGTTCCCGCTTACGGGCGCACGCGGGTTCGAGCTTACTGGCGATGCACGTCGATACAGTCTCCTGGTACCAGGAGCCCGCGGCAGGACTTTCTTTACGGGGCCGGTGGACGCGCCAGGGCTGTCTTCAAAGCCGACCGAAAATCTGCGACCTGCGACCTTGATCGAGGCCCTTCGCTGGCCAAAAGCAATGCAGCATGAGAGCCTGCCCGCAAGGCAACCGTCGACTCCCGACGAGATCGTGCTGAAGGTTGCGCCGCAGTCCGGTGGGACTGAGTCGCGGACAGCGAAGATCAAACTGGATCGCGAGGCGGGTACCGTGAGTTCACTGTCGCTGTTGAACTCGACTGGTGAGTCCCTCTCTGAGACTACCTATGCTGACTGGCATCCGGTCGAACAAACTCCCGGCACCTCGGTCGTCTGTTTTCCGGGGACGATCTCCATGATTCAACCCGGGGGGCAGAATTCCATTACTTTGCGAATTTTGCGCGTGGAGTGGAACGCTGCAATTCCTGAGAGGCTGTTCGAACACAACCCGCCCAAAGGGACACCGGTGGTTCAGGTCGGCGCAGCTGGAACTTTTACTGACAAATAAGACAAAACTACCCAGCACCTGATGTAATGTTTGACTATGAAAAGGTCCATCGCCCCCAGTTTGGCTGTGATGTTGGCTCTTTGTTTCGCTGCCTCCAGAGGCAGCGGTCAGTCTCTTGCTCCCGCTTCAGCTACCACCTCTGCGAAGGCTTCGACGCAAATCGGCTTGAGCATCGGCACCCGACCGATGATTGCGGCGTCGAAGATTCCGCTCGAGTTTGAAGCGAATCACGGACAGGCTCCGGCTCAGTTTGATTTTGTTGCCCACGGACAGTCTTATACCCTTGGAATCTCAGCGACTGCAATTGCGTTGACCATCGGCCGACCCGCGTCAGCGCACAACGTCAACCTCACGCAAGTCGCGATGGATCTAAACAACCGCAGCCACGTGGACGCAGTGGAGCACGCCCAATTGAACCTGCGTCTGCTGGGATCAAATCCGGATTCGAAGGCTCGGGGGCTGCAGCCTAAAGAGAGCGTCAGCAACTACTTCATTGGAAGCGACCCTGCAAAATGGCATACCAAGGTCCCCCACTTCGGCAAGGTGGAGCGTTCCAATGTTTATCCCGGGATCGATCTTGCCTTTTACGGAAATCCTCAGGAACTGGAATATGACTTTCGCGTCGCTGCGGGAGCGGATCCGGACACGATTCGCGTTGCCGCCGACGGAGCGTCGGCTGTCGCGCTCGATGGCGATGGCAACCTGGTGCTCACGACGACCGCGGGGGATATCCGGCTGAAGCATCCGAGCGCCTATCAGGAGATCTCCGGAGTTCGCCGGGCCGTGACCAGCGGTTTCAGCCTCGACCCAGACAACACGATCCGTCTAACTACCGGTGCGTATGATCATAGCCGACCCCTGATCATTGACCCGGTGCTGAATTATGGAGCGGCATTTGGCGGCTCTGACGGCAATCAGGCGCTGGGAATGGACGTGGACTCTGCCGGCAACGTCTACCTTACCGGTAACTCCTGCTCGCCTGACTTTCCAACCACTGCGGGAAACTTTCAGAACATGACCACCGATCCGGCGATCTATGCATGCCAGGATGCGTTCGCGTTGAAGCTTAACCCCACGGCATCCGGCTTGATCTACGCAGATTACTTCGGAGGCACAGGCGCGAGCTCTGGAACCCATGTGGCCGTCGATTCGTCTGGAGATTTGTTCGTAACCGGGGCTACGACGTCTCCAAACTTTCCGTTGAGCGGGAACATCGGCCCTCCGGCACCGCAGGCGTGCCCGCTCTTCCAGGCTCCTCAGGATTGCCCGGACGGATTCCTTCTGAAGCTCTCACCGGACGGATCGAGCATCGCGTTCTCGACATTGCTGGGCGGGAGCCAGGCGACAGTGGGTTTTCAGGTCAAGCTGAACCCGGTGACCGGAGATATCGATGTGCTGGGAATGACGAACTCGTCTAACTTCCAGCCGGCCATGACCGGGCCGCAAACCACCTATCAGGGCGGCACCTGCGATAACAATGCCTGTTTGAGCGGATTTCTGCTAGGGTTGGATCCTTCGAGCGGCGCCCTGCGCTACGGGACGTTTCTGGGCGGCACCAAAACTAACTACGACGCCGGACTCGGTTTCGATTCGCTCGGCAACATCTACGTTGCGGGGGCTACGCAGCCACCGCTCTCGAGCAGCCTGGGAAGCGTGACGCACACCTATGCTCCAGCGGGAGGGGTTGCGGCCGGCGGCATGGACATCGTCGTCTCTCAGCTCAAGCTGAGTCAAAACAACCTGAGCGTGGGTTACCTCACCCTCATACAGGGCGAAGGCGATGACATTCCGAGCGGACTGGCCGTGGATGCGGCGGGGAACGCCTATGTCACCGGGTCGACCGCGTCCCTGAGCCTTCCGGTAACGGCCGGCGCGTACCAGAGCTCGAACAACGGCGGCGACTATTTCGGCTGTCTTTGGACGCTCGGCTATCCGCCGGTAACCTGCGGCACGATCTTTGTCGGCAAGGTCGACCCGACTGGCGGGCTCTCGTTCCTTACGTACCTGGGTGGAAGCAGTACGGACTGGGGCGAAGCCATTGCCGTCGATTCGCTCGGCAATATCTGGCTGACGGGCGCAACCACCTCGAACGACTTTCCGTTCACAAAGGATGCCTACGGTCTCGTCGCCGGGTATGACTTCAGTCCCTTGCTCGCCGAAATGAGCAACAACGGCCAAACGCTCTCCTTTGCGTCGCCAGTTGCGGGTCTTTTCGGTCGCGCAACCGACTTGAAGATCGACAGCAGCAACGACGTCTTTCTGACCGGATACGCCTACACGGCTCCCGCTACGCCAGGCACCTACTCGAATAATGAGTCGCCCCTGCAGCCTCTGCAGTATCCTTTGTTTGTGCAGAAGTGGACGGCTGGCGCCGAGCCGGTCCTCAGCGTGTCCTCCAACGCGCTGGCCTTCGGTCCAACATTGATCGGATCCATCAGCCCAGCCCAAACCGTGACGCTCTCGAACACCGGCGCGGGCGCGCTTGAGCTAGGAATCCAGACGGTCTCCACATCGGCTACAGGCAGCGGAAGCCCATTTATGGAGTCGGACAACTGCGGATCGCTGCTCGCGCCGAACAGTACGTGCACCTTAACGGTCCGTCTTGAGCCGTTTCCGTCTTCGGCAAACTGCACGGTCGCGAATGGATGTGCTCCGCAGCAGCAGATCGGAGCCATCGTCATTCAGAACAACGCGCCTTCTGGAACGCAGAACATCACTTTAACAGGCACCTCAGGCGTCGGTCCCGTGGTTGCGATCGCTCCCAGGGCGATCACATTCCCGTCCCAGATTGCCGGGACGTCAAGCGCCGCGCAATCTGTGCAGATCTCCAACCAGGGCGACATCAACCTGGTCGTTGCGAGCGCCACCCTCGGCGGGGCAAACGCCGCGGACTTCCAGCTGACCAATTCCTGCACGGCTGCGCTCCCTCCCGGTAATTTCAATAATGTTTGCCAGGTCGCGATCATGTTCAGCCCCGCCGCCTCTGCGACCGGGAATCGCACCGCAACACTGACCTTCGTCGACAATGCAGCCGATAGTCCGCAGTCGATTCCCATCACCGGGACCGTGGCTTCGGCGGCGGCCGCGCTTTACGTCTATCCAAATCCCATTTCTTTCGGTTACGCGCTCATCGCCGGCCCGAACTATATAGCACAGGCCACCGCTGACATCACAAACGTCTCTTCTTCTACGGAAGTGCTGGTCACTGGAGTGACGATCGGGGGTCCGAACGCCGCGGATTTCAACTTGCTGCCTAACGGGAACAATGGTCAGTTAGCGCTCAATCCCGGCACTGAAGGCGCTATCGGTTTCTACTTCAACCCAACCTCTGGTCCTGACGGTCCAAGAACGGCGACGGCCACGCTGACCACCAATCCCGTGATACCCGGTCTTGCACCGATCCCATTGCAGGGGGTGGCGGCGACCAGCACTGACCCGGGCATCTCCATCTACTCAAACCCTTCGCCGATGGATCTCGGCAGTGTGCAAGTGGGCCAAAGCTCTCAAGGCGGGAGCACCTACCTGCTGATCGGCAATATTGGTAGTTACTGCTCAACTACGCCTTGCGGCGGTCCGCTGGTTATCTCCTCCATCGCTTCCGGGCTGAGCGACTACACGGTCGTCAGTCAGCCGGGCAGTCCTGCGAATTGCGCCGCATTCCCTGTGACGATTCCAGTGGAAGGTGAATGCGGTTTCAACGTTATCTTCACGCCAACCCAGGCGGGAACCCGAAACACGACGCTGACCGTCAATTCGAACGATCCAGGCGGACCGCAGAGCGTTCCGGTGACCGGCACAGGACTGTCGCTTCCCATCGGAAACCTGTCCGCGACTGCGTTGAACTTCGGCTATGCGGCCATCGGAGTCTCCAGTCCGCCGGTTACCGTAACTCTGACGAACGGGGGCAGCAGCCCGCTGACCATCTCAAGCGTCTCCTCCTCTGTCAACTTCGCGGTGCAATCGAACGGCTGCTCGACGCCGGTCGCGCCGGGCGCTTCCTGCACGATCGGTGTCACCTTCACGCCGCCAACGGCCGGAGGCTTCTCCGGCACGCTCACGGTCGCTGACAACGATGCGCTCGGAGGCCAGCAGATGGTATCCCTCAGCGGTATTGGCGCGACCGGCGCATCGCTGATGATCTCCCCGAACGCCGTCAACTTCGCCAGCCAGGGAATCAACACAACATCCACGCCGCACGCCATCACTCTGACGAACTTTGGCGATACCGTCATCACGTTCCCTGCGAACGCCTTTGCCGTATCGGCCGGGTTCACCATCGCCAGCAACACCTGCGGATCCACCC
Organism: Granulicella sp.; assembly: GCA_003138795.1. Lineage (GTDB taxonomy): Bacteria > Acidobacteriota > Terriglobia > Terriglobales > Acidobacteriaceae > Granulicella. Next base: position 7,904 of record PLHC01000107.1, read on the forward strand.
TGGCGCTCCAGGTAAGCTGCGTGGTCGACGTGGAGTTTGCCCCGACCACTTTGCTCGCCACATCCGGGACGCTCAGCATCAGCGACAACGCTCGCGGCAGTTTGCAGCGGGTCAACCTCCTCGGAACTGGCCTCGCCGCTTCAACAACCTACTTGACCTCGTCGGCCAATCCATCCTCCGCGGGCCAGGCTGTCACCTTCACGGCGGGCGTCGTTCCCGTCGTCTTGGGAGTCAGCGTCCAACCAACCGGCAGCGTCACGTTCTTCAACGGCACCACCGCTATCGGAACCGCGACCTTGCCCCAGAGCGACTCGGCCACGCTGACCACATCCACGCTCCCCGCCGGCACGAACGCCATCACCGCGGTCTACAACTCCGACAGCAACTTCGCACAATCGACCTCGAACGTAGTGAATCAGGTCGTCAACTCGGCAAACCAGGTCAACACCACCACGTCGCTGATGTCGTCGGTCAATCCATCGACTGCCGGCCAGTCCGTTACCTTCAGCGTAACGGTGGCCGGAACCACCAGCAACTCGCCGCTGCCGACCGGAACCGTGACCTTCTACGACGGCACCTCGCCACTCGGAAGCAACACCCTCAACGGCAGCGCCCAGACCAGCTTCAGCACCGCCAGCCTAAGCACCGGTTCGCATTCGATTACCGCCGTGTACGGATCGGACGCGAACTACGCCACATCGACATCTCCGGCGGTAACGCAGGCGGTCAACGCGCCGCCGCAGGTGAGTACAACGACAGCCCTGATCTCGTCCCAGAATCCGGCGACCTCCGGCCAATCCATCACCTTCACCGCAACCGTGTCCGGGACCACGAACAACTCGCCGCTGCCTACTGGGAGCGTTGTCTTCTACGACGGAACGACATCGCTTGGCAGCGGAACGCTCAACGCAAGCGCGCAGGCAACCTACACCACTTCAGCCCTCGCGCTCGGATCACACTCCATCACTGCGGCATACGGCTCCAGTTCGACGTACGCGGCATCCACTTCTCCGATCCTTACTCAGGTGATCGACGCGCCGGGAAAGGTGAGCACAACTACGACACTCGCTTCCTCTGCCAATCCGGCGGGACTCGCCGCGTCCATCTCGTTCACAGCCATCGTTGCCGGGGTAGGCTCCAGCACTCCGGCCCCCACTGGCACGGTCAACTTTCTCGACGGCGCTACAGTGCTCGGCTCAGGCACGCTGAACGCCTCCGGGACCACATCTTTTGCGACCAGCGGGTTGGCGCAGGGCTCGCACAGCATCACCGCTCAGTACTCAGGCGACTCGAACTATCAAATGTCGACATCCAGCGCACTTTCTCAGGTCGTCTCCGCGGCACCCAGCTTCAGCCTTTCGCTTTCGCCCGCCACGCTTACATTGGCGGCGGGACAAAGCGGGACTTCGACGCTCACGCTCATCTCTGCCGCTGGTTTCAATCAGTCGGTGAGCTTCGCCTGTTCCGGGCTTCCACAATTCGCGACCTGCACCTTCAATCCAGCAAGCGTAACTCCGACTGCGAACGGGACCGTCACTTCGACCGTGACCATAACGACAAACGTAGCCAGCGCTGCTGTTCGCGGCGAGTCAAGAGGTCCGGGAAACGGTAAAACGTACGTGGCCTTTATAGGCTTCGGACTGATTGCCCTGTGGAGGAAGAGAAGCACGATCGCTACGAAGTCAGGTTATGTGGTCTTGATCCTGCTCGTCGGGCTGCTTGGAGCAGTGGCCGTCAACGCCTCAGGTTGCGGTGGTGGTGCAGCTCACCTAACGCCTTCTGGGGCCAGTTCCGTCACGATCATCGCATCGGCCGGTACAGTCCAGCAGAGTCAAACCCTAACTTTGACAGTCCAGTAGCGGGGAATGGCGTCTAGAAGTTCTTTCAGGCAAACCTTACTTGGCGAGAACAGGCCAAAGCACTCATTGAAAGCCGGTTACGGGCTATTGCCGGGATGACTCCCGGAAAACGCTGTAGCGGCTTGCAATCCCGCCTGGGGCCGTTCTTCGATTTACGTGAAACCGCCATATGCGCGAACTGCGCGGCTGCTACTGGCGGCCGAACTGCCTGCAATGTGGCTTGCGGCAACTTCGAATCGGGGTGCCTTTCCCCCGTTGAAGTGACCGGACTTGCCGGTTATCGCGGGGCACTGCATAGCTCCGGCAGGATGCTGAGAATGATTCTGGCTTTTTATAATGCTTCAGAAAGCAATCCGCTCGACCTCATCGAGTTCGATCTGATCGTTGCGCCGGTCATAGAGTCCGGTGGTTCGGGCAGACTCGTGGCCGGCCATCTGCTGCGCGATCTCCAGCTTGCCGCCGTTTTGCAGGTAGGTGGTGATCCCGGTGGCGCGGAAGCTGTGGGCGCTGATCTTGGTTCGTAGTCCTGCAGCTCGGGCCCGCCGCTGAATCATCATGTGCACATTGGCCTGGGGCAGGGGAGTGCGATCCGTCAGCCGGCCATGGCGCAGGGTAGGGAAGAGCGGAGCCTCGGGTTCGGCGCCGAGCCCGGACGCCGCAACCCACTCCTCTAGATACTGGTCCAGGTTGTGATGGCAGGGAAGCTCGGTCACCTTACCCCCCTTCTCATGCAGCCGTACCCATCCGCGGCGCTTCTGAACATAGAAGTCTTCAACCTTCATTCCGGTGGCGGCGCCGACGCGGGCGAAGGTGTAACCCATCAGGGCGATCAGGGCGCGATCACGGAGTCCGAGCAGGGAAGTGGTGTCGATCGCGGCGAGCAGCTCATGCATCTCCTCGGCCGAGAGGACGGAGGTCTTGCCCTTGCGGACGCTATGCTTCGGTCCTCGTACCGCATGCGCCGGGTTGCTTTCCATGATGTGACCGGTCACCAACCAGTCAAAAAGCATCCGGATTGCAGCGAGGTGTTGCTTGACGGTCGGCTTCGAGTGCGTGCGGCCGAGCTGCTCGACATACGCCGCCACGTGCATCGGCGTCACCCCGGACAGATCCCCCAGGCCTTTCTCCTGGCACCAGGCGGCGAATCCCTCGACGGCCTTAAAGTAGGCGCGCCGGGTGTTCGGGTTGCGGATGTTGACGGTGAAGAACTCCCAGAAGCGGCGGACGCTATTGGGGGCGCTTTGGAAAAGCGCCGGCAGGCGTTCAGAGCCGAAAACAGCCGGCACGGAGAGATCGAGTGTAGGGGGAGGCATGGAGCTTAGCCCTGTTTTCTCGCCTGTTCGCGCAGGTGTTTCTCGAAAGCCTTCTTTGATTCTTCGGCAAAGGCTTTCACGATGGGGTTGCTGTGATACCGGGAGGCCTTCTGGTCGACGGCCTGCTTCATCTCCCGAATGGCACGCTCGACACTCTCAGGGTCGCCAGGAGTAAAGCTGACCTTGGCAAATTCACCGTCGAGGGAGTTGACGGCCGTTTGCATTTCCTTCAGCTCCCGTTGCAGCTTTTCCATGCCCGACATGTCGATCTTGATGTTCATCCCGCCTCCTCGATCAATATATGATAATGCAGAGCATCTTTAGCGCACCGGCCCGGCGCTCGGCATCTGCGATGTCTCCGAGCAACTTGCGCCGCCGCGCCGCCACGCTAAAAATGCTCTGCATTATCATGCGTAGTAGGAGCGATACGATGGACGGCCGGAGACCGAGTTGCGGCTTGTGCAGCAGCGGGGGGACAGACTGCACGTGAATACGCCTATAGTCAGTAACGAGGAAAGCTGTTTGAAGCTCTACTTCAGAAGCGCGATTCCTCTCATTGCTCTTATCTAGCGGCCGTGGGAGACCGGATACCCTTCATGGACCCGTTTCCGTGCTAATCGGAGTGTCAATCGGCGAGCCTGCTCTATAGTGGCGTCGGGTGCCATTTTTGCCCGCGCAGCCTACTGATGTGTGATTGTTCGAGCAGAGGAGTTTATGCCGTTAACCGGATTTGGTGATGACGCTGGCGAAAAGCAGGGTGGTCCTGACGGCACCATGGAATTTCGGCGCCAAGAGGCGCTGCTCAAGGCGGGCGCTCTGCAGAGCGCGATCTTCAACAGCGCCAATTTCTCGAGCATCGCCACGGACGCGAATGGCGTCATTCAGATCTTCAACGTTGGGGCGGAGCGGATGCTGGGCTACACGGCCGCGGAAGTGATGAACAAGATCACGCCAGCCGACATTTCCGATCCGCAGGAAGTGAT
>PLHC01000051.1 GCA_003138795.1 Granulicella sp.
ACGGATTGGCGAGTGTGACTTGCATCTTCATAGGGGATTCCTTGTGCAGTGGGGTGGGTAACATTGGTGCCACGTGTGCGTCGACGCGATGTGGATCTCGTCGCTGAGGAGTTGTAGCGGGATGACCGGCAGTCGCTGGCCTCGTGTCCGGGAGGTGGCCCAGGTGGAAGCCAGCTCCCGCCGGGCAGGGGTAAACGGCCAGCCGAACGTCGTTTTGCCGGTCGCAAACCCGTTGGGCGATGGACCGGCTGGAATAACTACGCTTGAAGCCGAAGCGCATCCGGCAGACTGAACATCGCGGAGCCGCTGGCGGTAAGCAGCGCATTTGCTTAGGGGGGTGTTCGATGGGCGGCTCCCTCTGCATACTTCCCTGCTGGAGCGGGCGCGGGACTAAGTGATCGCCCGCGTTCTCCAGGCCCTGCGCTTCTGAAATCAACCGGAGAGCCTGGCGCCGCACCGCCTTGCGCCGGCTGGGCGTGAGTCCAGACAATTGCTGGTCCAGGCCTGCCTGCATCTCGCGGTAGTTGCAGCCCACGAAAACCGGTTCGATGCAGGCTACCTTGAGCATGAGAGCCAGCCGGACAACGCGTCGCCTAGCCCTGGTCATGGGTGGGCTCCGCCAGGACAGCGTTGGACCACGCAGCGCGCACGGAACTGCATGGCGGAAACGGCCGTGAAGGATCGACCGTATCGGAGGGTTCAAAGGCGCGAACGAGAATCCAGGCCAACCACAAGCCCCAAGATTATGGGAAGCAAAGTCAGGGCATGGATTTGTGGGGAACGCGCCAGCCCGGGCGATGGCAACCGCCCGGCATCAGATTACTTCCCATCATCACGGACTATCCATAAGAACAGATATGGGAATCTTCCCATATCTGTTCCATTGCTCCCCGGACCCCTAAAGTGACCCACCAACTGAAAATCCGCGATTTAAGTGCAGCGCGACACTAGGGTTGGACGCGAAGCGCAACCCTAGGAATCTCTCCGTCGCAGGGATAGCCGCACCGCAGGCGCCTATTGCAGTATCGGAATCCCCGCGATGCGCTTTTGCCATTCCGCGGGACCGGTCTGATGCACGCTGGTTCCCTGGGAATCGACCGCGACGGTTACCGGCATGTCGCGCACGTCAAACTCGTAGATCGCCTCCATGCCCAGGTCGCCAAAGGCCAGCAGACGCGATCCGTGAATGGCCTTGGAGACCAGGTAGGCCGCACCGCCCACCGCCATCAAATAGACCGCTCCAAACTCCTTGATGGCCTCGATCGCCGTCGGACCCCGTTCCGATTTGCCCACCATCCCCAGAAGTCCGGTTTCGGCCAACATCTGCCGGGTAAACTTGTCCATGCGCGTAGCGGTCGTCGGCCCTGCCGGACCCACCACTTCTTCGCGCACCGGATCCACTGGGCCCACGTAGTAGATGAAACGGCCCTTGAAGTCCACCGGCAACGCCTCGCCGCGGGTCAACATTTCGGTCAGACGCTTGTGCGCCGCATCGCGACCCGTGAGTAGCTTGCCGTTGAGCAGCAGCACTTCGCCGGGCTTCCACGAAGCCGCTTCCTCGCGGGTGACCGTGTCCAGGTTCACGCGTCTGGCCTTGGAAACGTCATAGGTCAGCTTCGGCCAATCCCCCAGATTGGGCGGATCGAGATACACCGGCCCCGAGCCATCCAGCACAAAGTGGGCATGGCGCGTGGCGGCGCAGTTGGGAATCATGGCCACCGGCAGATTCGCCGCGTGCGTCGGATAGTCGCGCACCTTGATGTCGAGCACCGTGGTCAGCCCGCCCAATCCCTGCGCGCCGATTCCCAGCCGATTCACCTTGTCGTAGATCTCGAGCCTCAGCTCTTCTGCCCGGTTTTGCGCGCCGCGAGCGATGAGCTCCTGAATGTCGATGGGGTCCATCAGCGATTCCTTGGCCAGCAGCATGGCCTTTTCTGCCGTGCCGCCAATGCCGATGCCCAGCATCCCCGGTGGGCACCAGCCCGCGCCCATGGTGGGAACGGTCTTCAACACCCAATCGACGATCGAGTCAGAGGGGTTCAGCATGGCGAACTTGGCCTTGGCTTCCGATCCGCCGCCCTTGGCCGCGACCGTGACCTCGACCGTCGCGCCCTTGACCAGCTCCACGCTAACCACCGCCGGGGTATTGTCCTTGGTATTGGTGCGTTTTCCCGCCGGGTCGGCCAGGATCGAAGCGCGCAGCTTGTTGTCCGGGTCCAGATAGGCCCGCCGCACACCGTCGTCCACCAGTTCCTGAATATCCTTGCGCTCTTCACCTGGGGCGGCTGCAAACTGAACGTCCATGCCCACCTTGAGGAAGGCGGCCACGATGCCCGTGTCCTGGCAGATGGGCCGGTGGCCCTCGGCGCACATGCGGCTATTGATCAGGATCTGCGCGATGGCGTCCTTGGCCGCGGGCGACGCTTCCAACGCGTAGGCCTTGCTCAAGCTGGTAATGAAGTCCACCGGGTGGTAGTAGCTNNTGCAACGCGGCGGCAACGCTGGCCACAAAATCTTCCTGAAGAATGACGGTCATGGGGTACTCTCCCTGAATACTCTATAGCATTTGGGGGCGTACACCCCCAATTTCCGCAAGGTTGCCGCTCGCTGGGGCTCGCGTCAACTTGAGTGAAGGGGTTTCGAGGTACACCAATTCTGGAGCCGCTATAAGGTCGTGCCCTGACACAGTACTACGCGGTTAAAGCACTCATTTCTGCACACGGCCTAAAAGCGCATCGTTGTGAGCATTTGTTTAAAACGAGGATTGTCCCGCAGCCGATCGAATGCGGGATCGACTTTTGCATAGGCCAGCGCCGTCGAATGATCCTCGAAGCCTTCCTGCAATTCATCCAGCGCCGAATCGTCTTCGTGAAGGCCCAGGTAGATCAAAGCCAGGCAGATTGGCGGCACGTATTGTGTTGCCGCCAGCTTCTTGAGCTTCTTGAGTTTCTGCTCCGCCGCGCCGCGCTGTCCGGCCATTGCTTGAGCCTGACCCAGCAGCCCAAGGATATATGCGTCGTCCCCGGAGTTGTCTGCTGCCGCCTCGAGATTTTTGATCGCTCCAGACAGATCGCCTGTCTGCATTTGAACGATTCCCAGTCGCATGCGTGCCCGGACAAAGGTGGGATCTAGCTCAATCACTTTTTCGTACGCCTGAATGGCCCGCGCATAGTCGCGGTTGAGATAGAGTATCCATCCGACATTGGTCCCGATCACCAGGGACAAAGGTTCCAGTTGCTGGGCTCGCCGAATCTCAAAAAGCGCTTGAGGCAGCCGTCCCATGGCAGCGAGGTCGAGCGCATACCAATGGTGGGAGGTTGCGTAGTTTGGGTCCAGCGCGATTGCCTTCTGGAATTCCGATTCGGCCGCGAGGCCGTTCCAATCCGCAAAAAAGCTCGCCATTCCGAGCGCGGCGTGCGGTTCCGCAAGATCGGGGTCGAGAGCTAGCGCGCCCAAGGCCGCCGCGCGTGCATCGGGGCCGCAACTTTTTCCTGGACGGAGGGAAAAGCTGGCCTGAATGGCGTACGAATCGGCCAAACCGGCATATGCCAAAGCGAAATTGGGATCGAATTGAATGCTCTGCTTGTAATACTCGATACTACGTTCCAACGACTTGTCGGTGCGTCTGTTCCAAAGGTAACGGCCGCGAAGATAGCTTTGATACGCCTCTTCGTTCGCGGGTTTCTTCTCCATAGCGGGGGGCGCATGGAAGGCTCGCGCCAGCTTGCGCGGCAGTTGCTTGCGCAACTCCTCCTCGATTTCCTTCTCTATCCGGACCATATCTCCACCAGCGGCGGAGAAATCCTCTTTCCAAAGGACCTGTCCATCCGCGGAGCGGAGCATTGTGATGTGCATGGTAAGAGAATCTCCGCTTCGCGCCAGCCTGCCGGTTACAACCGCATCCACCTTCTCCTGGCGGCCGATCACTGCGGGGTCCACATTGGGAGAGGCGTACCGAAGGACCGAACTCATGGAGCGAATGGTCACCGTCTCGCCCAGATCCGTAATCAATTGATCCACGGTTTCCAGCATCAGAGCATCGTCCTGATCGTTCGGTTTTTCGTTGGAGAAGGGCAGTATGGCGAGCGATGAAACGCTCGATACGGGATGCGCGCCGCGCCACAGCGTCCACCCCAGGAGAAGGGCTACGACGAGCGCGGTTGTGAGTGCCAGGCTCCATGCCAAAGTTCGGCGCGTGAGGCGATGCGCGGCGGAAGCGGCGATCGAATCGGGTCTTGCGGGCTCAGTCGCACTGAGAGAGGAATCTGCCGTGCGGCAGTCTGGCGCGGAGGCCGCAAGATCGAGGGCCGAACCAAGCGGCGCCGTGGCCGATGCATCGGGCGCCGCGGCAACCGTCCTCACTTCACAGATGAAACGATAGCCGCGCCCGGAGACCGTATGAATGTACTTGCGATCCCGCTGCTCTTCCCCGAGCGCGCGCCGAATCGTCGACACAGCGACCGTGAGACTCGATTCCTCAACGAAGGAATCGGCCCAGACCGCGTCCATCATCTCGGCCTTCGTTATCAATTTGCCGGCATGGCGCACCAGGTGGAGCAGGCAATCGAAGGCACGGGACTGCAACGCAAGTTCCTCGCTGTCGCGCGTCAGAACCCGGTTGATGTCGTCGACACGAAAAACATCAAATTCGTAAATCACGTAACGTTGCCGGTCAAGATTGAAAGTATATTAAAATTCTACCACCTTCATCAGAACCGCGCACGTGAACAAATTTACACGAATATCTTCTGCGTTTGAAAAGAAAAAAACCGTGCCCGGCCAATCAAAGACACCGCCCGCGGCGCGTTGCCAGACAGATCGAAGCGCTTCATCTGATTGATGATAAACGCATTAACTGAATTTATATTTTCTTTAGATTTATTTTTGGGCGCATTTAGGACACCGTACTCGCCGCGGCGTAAATATCACTTCGACACTCCGAGAAGACAAAGTTGAACCGGAACAGGCAAACGACGGCGCAGATTTCGAGCATGTATCCGATGCAGTGGATCGAATGTATGGCGAAAGCTGTCGAGCCGCGGGCCATGAACCGGGTCAACGGCAGCCATCGGGAGCACAGCTCGCTCCCCCCCTGTCGCCCTAGATCGTCAGCTCGCCTGTGCAAGTTCTGAATACGGTTGGGGGATTCTTCCCGTTCGGCAAACGCAACGCTCTTCTATCAGATGCACCAGTTGTTCACGGAGTCGCAATGGATATTCCTCAACCAAAATCGACGCCCTTCTATCGCACCCTTTACTTCCGGCCCGCGGATTGGACAGGCCATGCGAACCTGGCTTGACCTGTAGATTGAAGGGCGGCCGGCTTCTAACTTCACAATTCACTATCAGTTCATTTGGAGACCTCATGCGTAAGAACATTCTGTTTCTCACACTTCTGGCTTCGGCCCTCATCTCCGCTCCGGCGATGATTCTTGGCCAGTCGCCAGCCACACCATCCGCCGCGTCCCAACCTGAGAGCCAGCAACACAAGCCTCAGGCTGTCAAGAAGACAGCGGATTCGAATGCCGAAATCGCCGGGCAACTGAAAGCGTTGCAGGAGGCGATCGAACAGCAGAAGGCCGCGACCGAGCAGTTGCAGCAGCAGTTGCAACTGACGCAGCAACAGTTGCAGCAGACGCAGCAGCAACTACAGAAAACCCAGGCGACCGCCCAAGCCGCAGACGCCAAGGCCGCGGACGTGGAGACCAACGAAGCACAGCAGGCGCAGAAGATTCAAGCCGACCTGAGCCAGGCTGAGAGCACGTCGACCGCGACCGCGGCGACGGTTCAGAAGAATGAGAAGAAGGTAGCCGATCTGGAGCATCCGGACAGCATTGCCTACAAGGGCATTCGCATCAAGCCCGGCGGCTTCCTGGAAATGTCCAGCTACTTCCGCTCCCACGCCACGCTCTCCGATCTAGCCACCACATTCAATACGATTCCGCTGGCAGGCCAGGCCAACACCAAGCTGACCGAGTACGGGGAAACCGCGCGCGACTCGCGCATCTCGCTGCGCGCCGATGCCGACGCCGGCAGCACCAAGCTGACAGGTTACTTCGAAATGGACTTCTTTGGCACCGGACCCAGTTCCAATCCGAACCAGAGCACCAGTTACAATCCGCGCCTGCGCCTGGCCTGGTCGCGCGCCAAGTTCGCCGACGGATGGTCGATCACCGGCGGCCAGATGTGGAACCTGACCACCTTGAACCGCAAGGGAACCGAGGCCGAGCCTAGCCTGACATGGATTCCCAACATCATCGAAGCGCAATACTCAATCGGCTACAACTGGGGTCGCTTTGCAGAGTTTCGCTTCAACAAGCAGATCGGCACAAAATTCAACGCCGCATTTTCGCTGGCCAATCCGTCTTACCTCAACTCCGGCGCCACCAACACCAACACCGCGGTCGCCGGACTGGCTTCCACCGGCGCAGGCGTAGACGGCAACAGCCTGGTGAGCACCTGCACCACCTCGACAGCCACTCCGCCGGTGACCACCTGCACCAACACGCCAACTTACTCCACCAACCTGGCGCCGGATCTTCTCGCCAAGCTGACGTATGACGATCCCAAGCTGGGCCACTATGAAGTCAAGGCACTGGGCCGCCTCTTCCGCGACCGCGATGTTCCGACGCTGACCGTTCCTGGAGTGGACAATCATGCTTATGGCGGCGGCGCTGGCTTCGGCGCAATCGTTCCGGTCGTTGCCAAGAAGGTCGATTTCATGGCGCAAGGCCTCTTCGGCAAAGGCATCAGCCGCTATACGGATTCCGGCCAGTACGATTTTGTGGTTCAGTCCACCGGCCAGAATATGCAGACGGTCCTGGGCCTGAGTAGCTTGGTGGGATTTGAGACTCACCCCACGCCGAAGGTCGAAATCGATACGCTCTTCGGCAACGAGTATTACGGCAGAACCACCTACATTGCCAGCGGCACCACCCTGGCCGGCTACGGCTTGCCCACGGCGACCAATACCGGCTGCTACTATGAAACCGCAGCGCTGGCCACGGCCGCCGGCGTCAGTTCGACCTGCACCGGCAATAACCGCGACCTCTGGAATGCCAAGCTCTACGGCTATTACGACGCCTACAAGGGAACCATCGGCATCGTGCGCTTCGGCGCCGAGTTCGATTACGTCGAGCGCACCACGTGGTCCGGCGCGGGAGGATTGGCGCCACGCGGCAACGAGAAGAACTTCTTCACCACAATGCGCTGGCTCTTGCCGTAAACGCTGTTACCCCACAATCAAGCGTAAACCAAGGGCAGCATCACTGCTGTGCTGCCCTTGGTGACAGAGCGATCTCATTTGCGAATTACGAAAGTCAATTTCTGAAAGCGACACAATGAAACTCAAGCCCGCACTCGCTACTCTCTTTATCGGTATCGCACTCTACTTCGGCCTTCCGCTGCTGGCGCCCGTGCCGTCGGCCCAGAGTTTCAAAGGCACAGTCGCGCCGGCGAAAACCGCGGCAGTAACGCCCAAGGCGGAAACTCCCACGCCAGCCGCAACCGCGCAGCAGCCGGCGGCCGCCGCGGCAGCCCCCTCCGCTGCCGAGATTGCAGCCAAGGCCGCTCTGGAAGCCAAGCGCCGCGCCGACTGGCTGCGGGGCCTGCATCTTCTGGCCATCTTCATCACTACCATTATCGGCATCATTCTCAAGCCGCTGCCCATGGGCGCAGTGGCCATTGTGGGTATCGCCCTCACGGCGGTGAGTGGCACTCTGCCCATCGCGGACGCGCTGAGCGGCTTCTCGGATGTGGTGATCTGGTTGATCGTGCTGGCCTTCTTCATCTCGCGCGGCTTCATCAAGACCGGCCTGGGCTCGCGCATCGCCTATAACTTCATGGTCTTGCTCGGCAAGCGCACGCTGGGCCTCAGCTATGGGCTGGCAGCCACCGACCTGGTGCTCGCTCCCGCCATTCCCAGCAATACCGCGCGCGCCGGCGGCATCGTCATGCCCATCATGGTCAGCCTGGCGCAGGCCTATGGCAGCAAAGCAGGCGACGGCACGGAGCGCAAGATCGGCAGCTTTCTCACGCTCACCGCCTATCAGGTCAACTGCATCACCAGCGCCATGTTTCTTACGGCGATGGCCGCCAATCCACTTGCGCAGAAGCTGGCCGGCGATCTCAAGATCAACATCACCTGGGCCGGCTGGGCTCTGGCCGCGATCGTCCCCGGCCTGCTCAGCTTGTTGATCGTGCCTTGGGTCATCTACAAGCTCTATCCGCCCGAGGTCAAGGAGACGCCGAACGCCGTGCAGATGGCACGGCAGAAACTGGCGGAACTGGGCCGCGTCTCCGTCAAAGAGTACATGATGCTCGGCGTCTTCGCTCTGCTCCTGGTGCTGTGGATCTTCGCCAAGCAGTTCGGCGACATGAACGCCACCACTGCCGCGCTTATCGGCCTGAGCGCTCTGATCATACTGGGCGTGCTCGGCTGGGAAGACGTGAAAACAGAAACCGGCGCCTGGGACACGCTGGTGTGGTTCGCGGCTTTGGTGATGATGGCCAGCTTCCTGAACAAGCTGGGCATCGTTCCCTGGTTCAGCCAGTCCATCGGCAGCATGATGGGCGGCCACGGCTGGATCTTCGCTTTCCTGATGCTGAGCCTGATTTACTTCTACAGCCATTATTTCTTCGCCAGCAACACGGCCCATGTCGCTTCCATGTATGCGGCTTTCCTGGGCGTCGCCGTGACCTTGGGCGCTCCACCCATGCTGGCGGCTCTGCTGCTTGGCTTCTTCAGCAATCTCTTCGCCGGCATCACCCACTACGGAGCGGGTCCGGCGCCGGTTCTCTTCGGCACTGGCTATGTCAACGTGGGCACATGGTGGCGCATAGGATTCATCGTGAGCGTGATCAACATCGTCATCTGGATCGGCATCGGCGGCCTCTGGTGGAAGGCTATAGGGCTCTGGTAGCAGCGGTCCAGCCTGAGGATCAGGGATACATTCTCTCCAGTGCCGGACTGCATCGCGCCAGCGGAGCGGATTGCTCAACTCGAAGCACATCTCCGGGTCGCGCATGAGGTCGCCATTCTGTTCGCCGTTGTGCGCGACAGAGAGGCAACGCAGACCGAGCGGGCCGGGTTCCGGTATCGCTTCAATAACAAGCGGTTGATAGGGAGGGTTCTCGACGCGCAGATACAGTTCGCGCCGATAGCCTCCCGCCTTTCTGAGGAGTTGAAGAATGGCTTTCATTACGCCACCGCTTCCGACTCCGTAGACTCCGCTATATCGTCCATGATGGGCGACTGCAACGCAGAGAGGATGACGGCTGAGGTTTTCTGAATCACCTCTAGGCTCTCGGTGAGGAGTGCCGCATTGCCGTGGTACAGGTGGATGTAATCCGCCGATGCCCGGCCTGTGTCGAGGCCGATGGTTCTGCCGACCACAAAGGCGATTGCCTCAGCTTCCGTCTCACGCACTACCTTGCTGGTAGCGGTGCGCCGTTCTGCCTTGTGCAACATCTCGTGAGCGACTTCGTGGACAAGGGTGCTGAACTCCTCGGCTGGGGTCTGGCTGGGAAGCAAGACGATCTTGCCGCCGTAGCTCGGATTGAGTCTGCCGGCTTTGAAAGCACCAAAAAGAGTCAACACGAACAAAGTGCTATAACGTCCGGCCGCGATCTGATCTAGACGAGTCATCTAGATCAACGCTTCGACCTCCCCGGAGTAGATCCGAATGTTCGCACTCTGGAAGGAGTTGAACTCCATGACCTGGATGATCTGTGCTGTGCGATGGATCGGCGGGAGGCACGCCTGAAGATGATGCCGATGGCGGAGCGGATTGTGGCCGAAGAAGCTGCGGGATTTCAAAACCAGCTTCTGTCGGAGTCAGTTTTGCCCACGATCTCAGCCATGCGCGAGCGGTTGGAACAGATCTGCCTGCAGGAAATGGATCAGTTGAAAGAACAGTTTGGTCCGTTCACGGAAGATCAGGAACTGGCGCTCGAGGCGCTCTCATCTCATATTACGCAGCGGATATCGGCGACCCTCGCAAGACAGTTGAAGGAGATGCCTGGATGTCCGGAGCTGACCGCCGCGATCCAGCAGCTTTTCCAGTTGGACGTCTTGAACTCGAAGATAAATGTAAAACTCTGCGACTGATCCGGAAGCTCTCCTCAGATTACGCCCACTCTGCTTCAACTCTCCATCGGCCAGTCTATTCCCTTTTTCAGCCGGTACCCCTCGTCACCAACCGGGAGCAAGCCCTTATCGCCGAGCCGTTGTTGCAGAAATTCAACACAGACCCGCACCTTTGCCGACTCATTCAGCCGTAAGGGATAGACCGCGGATATATCCGCCTCTTGCTGATAGTCGGGCAGTACCCTGACCAGAATCCCATCCCGTAAACTAGACTCCACGTCCCATGTGGAGCGCAAAATAATTCCATGTCCGGCAATGGCCCACTGGTGAACAATTTCACCGTTATTGCACGATAACGGCCCAGAGACGCGAGCCGTCTCAACTCCCTTGGGTCCCCTCAGCTTCCAGACGCCGAAGCTCTGGTCACGCTCGCGAATGACGATACAGTCGTGCTTTTCCAGATCGAAGATGCTCGCCGGCGTGCCGCGCCGTTCCAGATAGGCAGGCGAAGCACACAGGATGCGCGAATTAGCGGCTATGCGCTTGATCATCAGGTTCGGCGCCGACTCACCTCCGATCCTGATATCGATGTCAAATCCCTCGCCAATCAGATCGACCGGACGGTCAAGCAGTGCGAGTTGTATGCGCAACGAGGGGTAACGAACGGCAAGCTCGGAAAGCGCCGGGGCAAGATGCATTCGCCCAAAGCCGGCGCTCGAACTGATTCGCAACAACCCGCGTGGAGTCGTTTTTGCAGTGGTTACGGCCTCGGTCATCTGCTCCACGTCTTCAACAATCCGTAGAGCCCAGCGAAACACTATTTCACCGTCCTCAGTGACGGTCACGCGCCGGGTCGTGCGGTGAAGCAAACGCACCTGCAGAATCTCCTCAAGCATGGCGATTCTCTTGCTGACGTAGGCAGGGGATGCGCCGGACTCCTTGGCTGTGGCGACAAAACTCTTGTTATGCACAACAGCGCAAAGCAGCCGCAGATCTTCAAGGGAAGGTAGATTATTCACGATTCGTGTCCTATGCATTCATATTTTAGCTAGTTACTTCCATAATAAGAACTGATACTTTCCAAGTGCAGACACAGAAAAGAAACATAACTATTGGCAGAGGCGGGATATGGACACACAGAGGATTGCGGTAATAGCGGGTGACGGCATCGGCAAGGAAGTGATGCCGGAGGGGCTTCGGGTTCTTGAAGCCGCAGCAAGTAAGTTTGGCCTCAAGCTTGAGTTCACGCAGTTTGACTGGGCCTGTGCCGAGTTCTATCTCAAGCATGGCCGGATGATGCCGGAGGACTGGGCGAACCAACTCAAGGGTTATCATGCGATCTTTTTCGGTGCAGTCGGCTGGCCTGGGGTGGTACCCGATCACGTTTCGCTCTGGGGTTCGCTGCTCCAATTCCGCCGCGGCTTTGATCAGTACATAAACCTGCGGCCGGTTAAGCTGATGCCGGGGGTGCCCTGCCCATTGGCTGGCCGCAAGCCGGGCGATATCGATTTCTTTGTAGTACGCGAAAATACAGAAGGCGAATACTCGACGGTGGGTGGGCGCATGTTCGAGGGCACCGACCGGGAATTCGTTCTGCAGGAGGCGGTGTTTACCCGCAAGGGCGTTGACCGCGTGCTTAAATTCGCCTTCGAATTGGCTGCCACGCGACCCAAGAAACACCTGACCTCGGCCACCAAGTCGAACGGCATCGCGATTAGCATGCCCTACTGGGATGAGCGAGTAGAGGCCATGGCCGCCAGCTACCCGGACATTCGCTGGGACAAGTACCATATCGACATTCTGACGGCGCGCTTCGTGCTGAGTCCAGAGCGCTTCGACGTTGTGGTGGCCTCCAATCTATTCGGCGACATTCTCTCTGATCTTGGACCTGCCTGTGCCGGTACCATTGGCATCGCTCCTTCGGCTAATCTGAATCCTGAGCGGGTCTTCCCTTCGCTGTTTGAGCCGGTACACGGGTCTGCCCCGGACATCTCCGGCAAGAACATCGCGAATCCGATAGCAATGATTTGGTCAGGGGCGTTGATGCTTGATTTTCTCGGCAACGGCAGCCGCATCTATCGGGCCGCCCACGACGCCATAGTCAAGGCGATGGAGACTGTGCTCACACATGGCCCCCTTACTCCCGACCTCAAGGGGAATGCCAGCACCATCGAAGTCGGTAAGGCTATCGCCGCGGCGATCGGTTAACCAAATATCGGCATCAAGCCGATTTCCACATCAAGGGACAAGTTCATGGGTGTCGTGCAAGCAACAACTCCGCCTCGGCGTTCGCTTTTTCGTAGGATCATTAGTGATCCCTAGTCCACCAATCTGCCCGACGAGCCTCAAGACGCTCGGCCATCCAGTATTGGAGTCCATCATCACCTGTGCCTTGCCACGATTTTCTTTGCTTCTTCGATGAACTCGTCTTCGTTCTGAATCCGCACCGAGTTGGGCGCACAGTTGGCGAGATAGACGATGAGATTGTCATCGCCACTCATTACGACGCTGGGAAAGATGAGCCCCTGAATGCCGGCCTTTTCGAGCTGCCTTGCGATATCCATTGACGTTGCCAAGTCGTCCTTATTCAGGCAGGCGTCCCTCACGGCGGCTCCGGGCTCGGAAGCGCCCAAATTATTCAGTCGAACCACGCGTTGCAGCTTGGCCTCAACCGCATACACAATTCGCGGATACTTCGCAGTGCTGATCTGCGCTGAACCACCGAGCCGTGACTTCCGCTCTGTCGTCTCCTTGGTCGCTCCTGAGTCCGTCGTCGATAGATAGACAGCCCGCATTCCAGCGGCTGCGAAGCGGCCACCGTTCGCTGCTGTGCCCTCTCCACTCAAGACCTGGGACGGGTCCATGTAGCGGCGCTCAACGCTACGAAAGAACACAGCGTCCACGGAAGCTGCGGTGCCGATCCAACTCTCGACTGCGGCGCGCTGCTTGGCAGTGGAGGTCAAACGGGCTGGCCCTCACTCAATCTTTCGAACTCGATCACGATATCTCGCATACGACCTTCGGCAATTAGTTGCTGAGGTGTCCGGCCGCCGAAAGCCTCCAAAGGCGAGGAAAGCCATTCTTTCTCCTCCGGAGCGACAACGTAGTCGTCCATTCGCGAGAGCAGATCGCGCAGGTCACCTGTCTTCTTCGCCATCTGGCTTGTGCCTTTCCCCGCTTCCCAGTTTTGCAACGTTCTCACGGTCACATTCAAGGCGGTCGCCAACTTTGCCTGGCTCAGTCCCAGACGTCGTCTCGCTTCTAGCAAATCGAACGAACTTGCTTGATGACCGTGGGGGCGAACATGCGCCCGAATGTTCCTCGCCTTGAGGAGCTGTCTCAGATGAGGAAAGTTGAAAGCCCACTCGGCGTTGACAACCTTCTGCCTCCCCACCATCGTTCCTACCCGGAATGCGAAGTCTGTGGAGTGATGTGGGACGTAGAAGACAATGGAAGAAATCTTGGAGTTGCGAAGGGCGGCGAGCGTCTTTTCAATCGAGCTGTCCTCTTCGGGGTGTGAGAAGTAGAAGACGCTCACTTGTCCCTTTCTAAGAACCGCCCTCTTATCGATTGCCACCGTCTGAAACTTGGGGGCGTAGGAGGCGAACAGGGATTTTGCTTCTTCAAGGGCCTGGGGCTTCGTCCAGACAATCAGTTCGTCGGTTTGAGTTGCAGTTTGCATCACAACCTCCATCTCCATTATACGAACTTTTTCGTCATGCACGAATATTTTCGGCTATTGGAGCAGGCATGGTGACGCGAGGTTGCCTCTGATCTGTTGCTTTGGTAGCTGTTTGTCGCAGGTCTTTTGCCGATATCTGGCGTAAGAGATGGGCAAGAGTGCTTTTGAGCAATGATGAGACGCGGATCTTGAGCCTAATCCTAGCGCCGTCAGAGAGTGTGTTGATGGATTTTGTGAAGATTACAGCGAGGTCGGGTCGATTTGTCGACTGACCGGTAGGGAAGACATCGTCGCAGGCTACGACAAATAATCCCAAAAGATCTACGACAGGTAATGTCAAAAGCAACAGCCATCGCCGTCAATGACAACCTCGGATTGTGAGGCGATCCCAGGAAGGCCGCAACGGGTACGCGGGGTTATCTCATCGTGGCCAAGGGACACATCTCCACCAACAGGCGAATACATTGACGCAGACTTTCTTCACCCTCAACTTTTCCCTTGCAGTCGAGCGACAGACCATACATTGAGAAAGTTCGAATCTCCCGCAGGTGTTGTAATCGTTTCCATATCGGTCGCTCCAGTAACCGATCCTATGTCTATGTCCGATTTTCCAGCCCCTAGTTGGTTATGAGATTCCGGCACAGTGGCCACCACATGAGAACGAAGCTCAAGTCGTATTCCCAACGCGTGGTCCGAAGTCGCGGGTATTTGGCTCAATCCGGCCAGGGCAACATCGATCGCTAATTCTGGAGGTTCCACTGAATGTGGGAATTTTGCGGGAAACATAGTGCAACATCGTGAGAAATACTGAGCAAAACGAGCAAACAACAAAGTGTCCATCCGTGCGGGCAATCATCTATAAGTTATTGAATCAATTGATACTTAGAACATAAATAGAGCGCGGGAGCCGTCTAACTCTTAATCGACTGGTCGCAGGTTCGATCCCTGCCGCGTCCACCATTTCCACCCTCATTCTAAACAACTTAACCATCGAAACTCTCGCACGCAGGGAACCTCCCACAGCCCGGATCGTTGTGCTTGTTGCCAATTATCGGCCACTGTTGGTCACACTGGACTTTGGCAGCCGCGTAAGGTCAAAGGCCCCATCCTAAGGGATGGGGCCTTGATTCGTTCGCTAATCCCGTATGTTCGCAATCATCCGCAAATATGATGTCACCCTTACTCAGGGGTCTGCTGGTATTCCTTGAATCCGTTGATGAGCTTCTGGAAGGAAGTTGCCTTGTACTTTTCGAAGCTCTCCTGGTCGACGTAGACGAAGCCGTACTTCACTGCCGACTGACACCGGTTCAGGTCGGCACACCATTGCCACCGTCCGCACTGCCGCACAGCCGCAGACTGCAGAGCTCCACCGTCAGTTCGTCGATCGGCGCTTCAAACTCAACACTCATGACAGCCGGATGCATAAAGTCTCGGAACGATCCGGGAGGAGTGTCTATGACATGCAGGGACCGCTTCTCAGACTACCTGCTGCGGCTACCTACAGTCACTAAAACCTCTCCATTAATCAGCACGTATCATAAACTCACAGCCTACCCGCTCACTGATGAAAGTAGTTTGGGCTGATGGTGATCCATGCGGCCGGAACTGGTACGAGCAACCGAACTGCTTCAAAGCAACGATCCTGCCTCGGTAAACGATGCACTGGGTCTGCTGCAGAACACTGTGTATGCGTTCAGCATGAAGGTGTGCGGACACCCAGAAGATGCGGAGGATACAGCGCAGGAGGTGTTTGTCCGTTCCCTGCCGCATCTGGCTAAGATCAGCGACCCCAAAGCACTGGCAGTCTGGCTCTATACGGTTGCCCGAAATCGCTGTTGGAGGATGCGCCGCAAGGGTACCCACTCCCCCGCTCAAACTCTGTCCCTAAATGAGTTGATGCCGGATGATTCCGAGTTGAACCTTTTACTACAGGACTCCAGGCCTACCCCTGAAGCGCATCTCTCGCAGTCTGAGCAAAGTCAGCGCCTGCAAGCTGCGGTTTTGACAGTCCCACCGCAATATCGACTGGTCCTCGTGCTGCACGATATGGAGGATCTCGACACCGAACAGATTGCTCAAGTCCTCGGCATCAAGCCGGGAACAGTGCGGGTCCGGCTCCATCGGGCTCGCCTGTATGTGCGTCGCGAGTTGGCAGCAACGGAGAAGCGGAACAGCATCATAGAGCCTGTCGGGAACATTCCATCTGGGCGATCCCAAAAAGCAACTCCGGCTAAAGTTCGATCACAAGAGTGTCGTGAGATCTTCGCCAATCTCTCGGAGTATCTGGACGGTCGAATCGAATCGCCAGAGTGCGATCAGATGCGCCAGCATATAGAAGGCTGTCGTCCCTGTGTCGCTTTCATTCAGGACCTCCGGCAGGCCATCGACCGCTGCCGCCAGGCGGACTCACCCTGTACGCCGGAGATGGGGCAACGATTGCGATCGCTTCTGACGCAGGAGTATCTCCGGATGATGGGACGGCCTCCGGCAGAAAAAACTTCCTCGCCGCTGTAACGAATTCCAATTCCATGTCTTTCTTCTGGTGAGAGCGACCCTGAGCGCTCTCTGGAGATGCGGCACGAGGCTCCGACCTCACGCTGCGGACCAGGAGAAAGATGCGAACCATATTCCGTGTCATCGTGGTGGCGGCCTGTGCAGCGATGCCGTGTACCCTATCCGTCGCGCAACAGTCCGCACCGCTCTCGTTGCGGGATGCGATTGCTATCTCTCTGGAGGAGAACCCGCAGAAGAAAGTTGAGCTCGCAGATGCCCAACTTGCGCAAGCGAAGGCACGGCTGGCTCGTACGTCCCTTCTTCCAAATCTTTACTTCAACGAGAACGTCAATCGAGGCAATGACCCGGTTTATGTATTTGGCACCCGGCTCCGCCAACAGCAGTTCAGTCAAGCTGACTTTGCGCTGAACTCTCTCAACCGACCTACTCCCGTCAACAACTTCACGACACGTTTCTCTGGATCGTGGACGATCTTCGATTCATGGCACACGGAACTGGAGATCCACCGAGCGGATCTTCTGGCGAAGAGTGCCTCTGCCTCGTCCACTCGATCCGATCAGGAGGTTGTCCGCAATACCGTCCAAGCCTACGAAGCCGTTCTGTTTGCGCTGCGTCAGGCGAAGCTCGCAGAACATAACCTCGTCACCGCAAAGTCCCTCGAAGCCTCGAGCACCAACCGTTTTGAAGCTGGGCTCAGCGTTGAGGCGGACAAGATTGCAGCATCCGCATACGTCGCCGAGCGGCAGCAGGAACAGATCATGGCTGATGGACAGGTGCAAATTGCCTGGGCTGAGGTGGAGGCCGCCGCCGGCACGCCCATACCTCCTGAGAGGCGACAGTTGCTCCCCTTAAGCGAGCACAAACCCCCGTCCACACCGCTGGACGAAGCCATTGCTCTTGGCTTGCGGTCGCGACCCGACCGTAAAGCTCTGGCGCTACAGAGTGAAGCGGCGAGCAGCGCCGTGGCAGCTGCAAAGTCCGCCTTCGGACCGCAGATCAATAGTTTTGGATCGTGGGAGACGGATCGCGCCACGATCGCTGGCTCCGGTGGAAATAATTGGGTTGCGGGCGCGGAGCTGCGCGTGGACATCCTGCCAGCGGCCCGACGCCAGGAACTTGCCATGGCGAAGATTGGCCTGCGCCGTGCCCAAGCAACCTCTGATTCTGCGGATCAGCAGATTCGTCTGGAGGTGGCGCGTGCCTTTTACGGTCTCCTCGCTGCAAGGCAGTCGCTCGTCGTTGCGAAGGCGTCTTCGCAGCAGACAGACGAAGGATTGCGCATCGCAAACGACCGTTACGAGGCGGGCCTGGCGACGATGACCGACCTCCTGCGTACCGAAGACCAGCAGCGTCAGAGCCAGACCAACTACTGGCAGGCTCTCTACAGCAACGTCCTACGCTACACCGATCTTCAATTCGCAACTGGAACGCTAAGCGCGGATAGCGCAGGGGATCTTCAATGACTCGCACATATTACCTCCGGACTGCTGCACTTTTGTCTGTTTGCGCCATCACGTTAGCCGGCTGCGCGCCGAGCAAGCCCATATCGAGAACCTCCGAGGTGGTCAGGGGGCTTACCGTCGCTCAGGTACGCGAGGCAGAGATTCCCGACGTCGTAGACGCGACCGGTACCCTACAGGCGAAGGAGTCTGCGATCCTCTCATCGCAAATGGTGGGACGGGTCACCTCCGTTGCGGTACACGAGGGGGATTCCGTCCATGCAGGCGAACTGCTTGTCTCTCTCGATGCCACTGAAGCCCACTCGGAAGTCGCAAGAGCACAGGCCAACGTCGTCAGCAGTCAGCATGAGGTCGAACTCGCGCAGACCGAAGCGAATCTCGCCAATTCGACGCTCGCTCGCTACCAGATACTTCGTGACAGAAAGAGTGTCAGCCCGCAGGAGTTCGATGAGATCCAACGGAAGGCTCAGGCTGCATCTGCCCGTACGGAATCAGCACAGGCTCAACTGGCATCGGTAACAGCGGCCTCGACAGGCTCACGTACGATAGCCGATTACGCTCATATACGCGCACCTTTCGCCGGCGTTGTGACCGTTCGTCGAGTTGACCCCGGCACGCTGGCAACCCTCGGAATGCCCCTGCTTGAGGTTGAGAAAGCCGGCAGCCTTCAACTGAACGTCACAGTCGATGAATCGCTTCTCCAGACAATCCAGAAAAGCATGACGATACCCGTCGTGGTCGCTGACCTGCCGCAACCTAACATCCAGGGAAGGATCGCAGAGATCGATCCTGCAGCCGATCCCGCAAGCCGGACCTTCCTCGTCAAAATCGATCTGCCAATCTCAGCAGGGCTGCGGTCTGGAATGTCCGGTACCGCAAAGATATCGACGAAGGACCGCTCCGCACTCCTCATACCCGCGGCGGCAATCGTGACACACGGTTCGATCCACGGAGCCTGGGTGCTGGATAACGCTGGCCTCGCTTCCTTGCGATATGTCACTTTGGGCGCACAGCATGGCGACGCTGTAGAAGTGCTCTCCGGCATGAGCACTGGCGAAACTGTCGTTCTCTCTCCTGCAGACCGCGAACTCGGCGGACGTAAGATCGAGGCCAGTCGATGAGCCGGCCTTTGGGAATCGCAGGGCGAATTGCTGCCGCCTTCCTCAATTCCAAGCTGACACCACTCTTCATCGTTGCGTCGTTGGCGCTTGGTGCTTTTGCGATAGCGGTCATTCCACGGGAGGAAGAGCCGCAGATCGTCGTACCGATGCTTGATGTAACCACGTCCCTGCCTGGCGCCTCCCCGTCGGAGGTCGAGCAGCGGGTGACGCTTCCGATCGAGCGCGTCCTGCACGAGATTCCTGGCGTCGAGTTCGTGTACTCCACATCCAGTCCCGGAGCCAGCCTCGTTATCGCTCGCTTCAAGGTAGGCACGCGCCAGGAAGACGCTTTGGTGAAGGTCTACAGCAAGATCTTCGCAAATAGGGATCNNTCGCTCACTCTATGGGGAAAGAACTACGACGCCTATCATCTGCGACTGATCGCCGATGAGTTGGACGAGAGCGTCAAGCAAGTCAAAGACGTGTCGGAGACGACGATCCTCGGCGGGCAACCAAGAACGATGCAGGTTACGCTGAGCGACGATCGCCTCGCGGCTTACTCCCTCTCGCCAGCCACAGTGATTGCGCGGCTTCAAGCCGCCAACGCTCGCATACGGGCCGGGGAGTTCGCCGACTCAAACCGCGACATCCTTGTCGATGCCGGATCCTTCTTCCGCAGCAAGCAGGACCTGGAGCAGATCGTCATCAGCGTGGACCATGGCCACCCGGTCATGCTCCGCGATGTGGCCTCGCAGATCGTCGATGGCCCAGCAGACCCGACTAACTATGTCAGCTTCGGCGTTGGTAGCGGAAGCAAGAGTCGTGCTGCTGCTCCAGGCGAAGAGTTCCCCGCTGTGACGCTCACAGTTGCGAAACGCAAAGGGACGAATGCAACCGACATAGCGAACGCGGTGCTCGCGAAGATCGCCGGTATGCGCAAGACGGCGTTGCCAGCCGATCTGAATATCACCACCACGCGGAACTATGGAGCAACGGCAAAAGCCAAGTCCGATGAGTTATTGGAACACCTTCTACTCGCTACGCTTTCGGTAACGCTGCTGATCGCCTTGTTCCTCGGCTGGCGCGAGTCTGGGGTTGTGTTGTTAGCCATTCCTGTAACGCTGGCCTTGACCCTCGCGGCGTTCTACCTCCACGGCTACACCCTGAATCGCGTCACCCTCTTTGCGCTCATCTTTAGTATCGGCATCCTTGTCGACGATGCCATTGTGGTCGTCGAGAACATGGTTCGTCATTTCAGACTCGAAGAGAACAGTGGACGCCCGCTCAATGAAATCGCATTGGAGGCTGTAGCCGAGGTCGGCAATCCCACAATCCTCGCCACAATTGCGGTCATCGCGGCCATTTTGCCAATGGCCTTCGTTCGTGGGCTGATGGGGCCATACATGCGTCCCATCCCCGTGGGTGCGTCCTCGGCAATGTTCTTCTCACTGATTGTGGCGTTTGTCGTTTCACCATGGGCTGCGATGCGTCTGGTCGCGCATGAATCGAAGCACAAAGATCACATAACCTCCGGGGAGAACTGGAGCACGCGATTCTATCGGCGCATCATGTCCCCGCTCATTGGCTCAGTTCGTTATCGGATTGCCTTTCTAGGTGGGATGGTTCTCCTGCTCTTGTTGTCTGCGGCGCTGGTGCCGTTCAAGCTGGTACGCGTCAAGATGCTGCCCTTCGATAACAAGAGTGAGTTTCAAGTCATCGTCGATATGCCGGACGGTACACCGCTCGAACAGACCGAGCGCGTCAACCAGTTGCTTGGACAGTACCTCGCACAACAACCAGAGGTGGCCAACTACCAGACGTATGCTGGACTGTCCGGGCCCTACAACTTCAATGGCCTGGTCCGGCACTACTACCTGCGCCATCAGCCGAACCAGGCGGATATCCAGGTCAACCTTTTGCCGCTCGCCGAGCGAAGCACGCAAAGCCATGAGATTGCCAGGCGCCTGCGTCCAGAGCTCGTCAAACTAGGCCTTCCCTTTGGCGCTCGCATCAAGGTCAGCGAAGTCCCTCCCGGCCCCCCAGTCATCCAGACGCTCGTCGCCGAGATCTTCGGACCGAACGAAGCAGGCCAGATCAGTGTTGCGCAAAAAGTGAAGACGATCTTTCAACAAACGCCGGGCGTTGTCGATGTCGACTGGACTGTCAACGACCCGCAACCCCAGCTCGACTTTGATGTAGACGAGACGCAGGCAGCCCTGCATGGAATCTCAGTCAGCGATGTTGCAAAGGCGTTGCTCATAGCTGAATCGGGTGCCGACGCCGGGTCACTGCATGACGAGCAATCGCGTGAGCCGATCCCAGTTCACGTTGAGATGGACCGCACAGATCGCTCGTCGTTAGACCAGCTGCAGAACATGAAACTGAAGGCCTCCGACGGCAGCCTGATCTCCCTGCGCGAGTTGACTCGTGTCCACCCATCGACCCTTGAACCAAGCATTTATCACAAGAATCTGCAGCGGGTTGTCTATGTGACTGGAGATGTCGCGGGCGCGGAAGAGAGCCCCGTCTATGCCATATTCAAGATGAATAGAGCTCTTGATCATCTTCAACTGCCAGCGGGATATACGCTGACCCGCTACAACACAACACAGCCGGACTCCACAGACCACTACTCGATGAAGTGGGATGGCGAATGGCAGATCACGCTGGAAGTCTTTCGCGATCTCGGTCTAGCCTTCGCGGTGGTGCTTGTCCTCATCTACGTGCTGGTCGTCGGCTGGTTCCGCTCATTCATCGTGCCGCTCGTCATCATGGCACCCATCCCCCTGACCCTGGTGGGAATCCTTCCGGCCCACGCGATCTTCGGCGTCTTCTTCACGGCCACATCGATGATCGGCTTCATTGCTGGAGCAGGGATTATCGTTCGCAATTCGATCATCCTGGTCGACTTCATCGAGCTTCGACGGTCGCAGGGTATGCCGCTGGGAGAGGCCGTAATCGATGCTGGAGCCGTTCGCTTCCGCCCAATGCTCCTCACAGCAGCGGCGGTCGTGGTGGGCGCGAGTGTCATCCTCTCAGACCCGATCTTCCAGGGACTTGCTCTCTCGCTGATCGCAGGCGAAGTGGCCTCAACAGTCTTATCGAGGCTAGCTGTACCGGTGCTCTATTTCATGGTGAAGAACCACGAGCCGGATGTTGCACAAACAGTTTGATCATAGGAGAAACTTCATGACCGTCGAACGAGCACTACGTCTCATCGCAGGTTTTATCATCCTCGCTTCACTGGCGCTCGGCTACTACGTCTCACACTACTGGTTGATTCTGACCGCGTTCGTCGGCATTAATCTTCTGCAGTCGGGCTTCACCAACTGGTGTCCGATGATGTATATCCTCAAGCGCTTTGGACTAAGAGACGCCGGAGTCCAAAAACCTTAGATCACTTGACTCATTGAACTTCCGAAAACATCAATTCCGAGAGCGTCTCGTTGTTGACCAAAGCTCCCTTGGCAGCAGCTCGCTCCTGTTGGCCGTACTGCTCCTTGTTGTTCATGACCGCAAAAAGCAGAAATGGAAGCAGGCACGTACCATAAGCGTAGGGAACGCATAAACTCATCAACATCACGAACACGAAGCCAGAAAGGAAATCTACGTGTCAGAATTGTTTCGCAAACCGACTCGCAGCCCAATCAATCCTCGTTTCTCCTCCGGCCCATGCGCAAAGCGACCTGGCTGGCACACCGACGCACTCGGGGATGCACTCGTCGGGCGTTCACATCGCTCGAAGCCTGGAAAGGCCAAGCTCGGCGAAGTTATAGAGCTGAGCAGGCAGATTCTGGGCATACCCGACGGCTATCGTATCGGCATCGTGCCCGGGTCAGATACCGGAGCGGTCGAAATGGCGCTATGGTCCCTGTTGGGTGCACGAGGCATCGACGTTCTGGCGTGGGAGAGTTTTGGCAAAGAGTGGGTAACCGACATCACCAAGCAGCTAAAGCTCAAAGATACTCGCGTATTCGAGGCGCCCTATGGCGAACTCCCCGATCTAACGAAGGTGGACACGGACCGCGACGTCATCTTTACCTGGAATGGTACGACCTCGGGCGTGCGTGTACCGGACGGTAACTGGATCTCTGATAAGCGTGAGGGACTGACGATCTGTGATGCCACCTCTGCAGTTTTTGCGATGACCCTGCCATGGGACAAGCTTGATGTCGTCACTTGGTCATGGCAGAAGGTTCTGGGCGGCGAGGGCGGACACGGAATGCTTGTGCTCAGCCCACGAGCCGTCGAGCGACTCGAGAGTTACAAGCCGGAATGGCCGTTGCCCAAAATATTTCGCATGGTCAAGGGCGGCAAACTCAATGAAGGAATCTTTCACGGCGAGACAATCAATACTCCATCCATGCTGGCTGTCGAGGACGCGATCGACGGGCTACGTTGGGCGCGGTCCATCGGCGGCCTGCCGGAACTCATCCGGCGGTCCGAAGCCAATTTACGTGCGGTCGCCGACTGGCAGAGCAGCAGCACATGGTGCGATTTCCTTGCTCAACGCCCGGAGACTCGCTCCAATACGTCTATCTGCCTCCGGATCAAAGCGCCGGAAATCGCCGCGTTGGATTCCGAACGGCAGGCGAAGTTTGTAAAAGACATAGCTAATCTTGTCGAGCAGGAAGATGTTGCCTACGATATCGCGTCGTATCGGGATGCGCCTCCGGGCCTGCGGGTTTGGGGCGGAGCGACTGTCGAGACCACGGACATAGAGGCACTATTGAGTTGGTTAGACTACGCGTTCGGCACTGTGAAATCCAGAGAGGGCTACTAGGGGAGACTCCACATTCCACGCGTCAGCGTTGCGCGTGGAATGCCCCCAGAAACTTTCTAAGCCCTGACTTACTAGCCCGGCTAGCGTGCATGGGAGGCTTCGTTATCTGTTTGATCGTTTGCTTGAATAAGACTGTTTACTTGCATTCGGCTGGGTGGCCGGAGCATACTGAATAGGATGATTCCCTACTCCACCACCGCTGAGACCATGGCTATGTGTATGCGCATGTGTCGCCGGCCGTGGGTGCCTGTAGGAACAGTCTGATGCGCTAGACGCAGACGAGATCAGATTCCAAACGGCTCACGGTCCTCAAGGGGATGGTGAGCCATTTTTGTTGTTGCAGGGTTTTTGTTTCGCCCAATTCATAGAACGAACCAACAAACGAACCAACAAAGGAGCAGTGAATGTCAGAGGAAGCCATAACACCGAAGCAACAGCTTGCCACGCTTGCGATTCACGCCGGACAGGTCGTGGACAGCGCGACCAATTCGCGGGCCGTGCCCATCTACCAGACAACGTCGTATCTCTTCAACGATTCGGACCATGCGGCGCGGCTGTTTGGGCTGAAGGAGTTCGGGAATATCTACACGCGGCTGATGAACCCGACGACAGACGTGTTTGAGAAACGGATCGCTGCGCTGGAGGGCGGTGTGGCTGGGCTGGCAACGGCTTCAGGACAGGCAGCAGAGACGCTGGTTATCCAGACGCTGGCCAGCGCGGGCGACGAGATTGTATCGACGACATCGCTCTATGGCGGCACGTACAACCTCTTCCACTACACGCTGCCCAGACAGTGCATCACTGTGCGGTTTGTGGATGCGGACGACTACGACGGCCTGCGCGCGGCCATCAATCCAAAGACGCGGGCGTTGTACACGGAGACGCTTGGGAATCCGAAGCTGGATGTGGTGGACATCGAGAAACTCGCCGCCATCGCGCACGAGCACGGCTTGCCGTTGATCATCGACAATACCTCAGCTTCTCCCATACTGGTGCGGCCAATCGAGTGGGGAGCGGACATCGTCATCAATTCCGCAACGAAGTTTATTGGCGGCCACGGAACGACCCTCGGCGGTGTGATCGTGGATGCCGGCAAGTTCGATTGGAAGGCTTCGGGGCGCTTCCCCGACTTTGTCGATCCCGATCCGTCGTATCACGGGCTGTCGTACGTGGAAGCGTTCGGGCCGCTCGCCTTCATCCTCAAGGCGCGCGTGCAGGGGCTGCGCGACACGGGCGCCGCGCTGTCACCGTTCAGCTCTTTCCTCCTGCTGCAGGGGGCTGAAACGCTGCACCTGCGCATGGAGCGTCACTCGCAGAATGCGCTGGCCGTGGCGAAGCATTTGGAATCGCACCCGGGCGTGGAGTGGGTGAATTATCCGGGTCTGAAGTCGAGCAAGTTCTACGAGCGCGCGCAGAAATATCTGCCGGACGGCCAGAGCGCGCTGGTAACATTCGGCATCAAGGGGGGAAAGCAGGGTAAAACCACCGGAAGCGGATACGAGGCGGGCAAGACCCTGATCAATTCCCTCAAGCTCTTCTCGCATGTGGCGAATATTGGCGACTCGAAGTCGCTGGTAGTTCATCCGGCCTCGACAACGCACGCTCAACTGACAGTGGAAGAACAGGCGGCGACGGGTGTAACGCCGGAGTTGGTGAGACTCTCCGTCGGCACAGAGGACATTCGCGATATCCTTGCTGATCTGAACGAGGCAATCTTTGCTGCCAACGGACTGGGCAAGCAGAAGGAAGCAGAACTCTCAACTAAATGACCAGCAACTCAACCTTTGTAACTCCTGTGCCGACTTTCGAGGGGGACTTCGTTCTGAACGAAGTTCTTCCCCTTGAAAGCGGTGAAGTATTGGTAAACCCCAAGCTGCATTACGCCATCTATGGACGGCTGAATGCCGCGCGGGATAACGCCGTGCTGGTGTGTCACGCGCTCTCCGGCTCGGCTGAGGTGGCAACCTGGTGGCCGCAACTCTTCCTGCCTGGCGGACTGCTGAATCTCGAACGCGATTGCGTCATCGGCATCAACATCTTCGGGTCCTGCTATGGCTCAACCGGGCCAACCACAATCGATCCCGAGACTGGCAAACTTTACGGACCGACGTTCCCGCTGATCAACGTGCGCGACATCGTGCGGGCCCAGGTCAAGCTGATTGACTCGCTGGGCATTGAGAAGCTGAAGCTGGTCATTGGCGCATCGATTGGTGGCATGCAGGTGCTGGAATGGGCAATTCAGTTCCCCGAGCGGGTGGCGCGGGCCATCAGCATCGGCGTAGCCCCGCTGGGCGCCATGGGGCTGGGGCTGAATCATCTGCAACGGCAGGCAATCATGCTGGACCCCACATGGAATGGCGGCTACTACGAACCCGGCCAGAATCCGACCGGCGGGCTCGCCCTGGCGCGAGCGCTGGGGATCATCAGCTATAAATCCGTGCCCCTGTTCGAGCAGCGCTTCAATCGCAAGCCGAACCGGAATGGCGATGAGAATCCATGGATATCGACTTCGGCGGGGCAAAATGGGCGATTCGATGTGGCGGGCTTTCTCGATCACCAGGGAGAAAAGTTTATCACCCGCTTCGACGCCAATTCCTACATCTCGCTCACCCGGACAATGGACATCTTCGATCCGGTTCGCGCGCATGAGTCGCCTTATCTGGCCTACAGCCGAATCAAGGCCCACCTCACCTTGGTAGGAATTTCAACAGACTGGCTGTTTCCGCCTGAGGATATTCGCTCATTGGCGGCGATCATCAAGGCTGCCGGCGTTCGCTGCGATTATCGCGAAATGGCGTCGGTGCATGGACACGATGCGTTTCTGGTCGAGCCGGAGCAGTTGGTGAAATTGCTCACTCCCGTATTTGAGTAGCAGCGATTATTGTTCGGGGAGCAATGGATTCGGTACGGGAGCAATCGAACAGAAAACTCAGGCAGAAGCCGATGAACCCCGGACGACAATAAGAGAAGAATGGCAGCTGTTCTGGCTGCTGCTTTCTGTCTTCTTGAGCTTATGATGTTTTGGCTCCTGAGGTAGGACTCGAGCCTACAACCCTTCGGTTAACAGCTGAGGATTTGCCGTTCACTGCGTTGCTCAAGAGTGCTATATGTCACGCATTATAAATGACTTACAAGCGGCCAACGGATTTTCTGGCCATGGGGATTACCCGCTGTGACCCACAGTTTTGAAGGATCGTACCCACAAATGTCCCCACAGTCTTTTGCCATGGATTCCACTTCCCTTCCGGATGCTTTTCAATCCCCTTTGAAGCCCATGGCTCCCGAAGCGTGGACGACCTCATTCCTCCTCGACACCATCCGAGCCGCGAAGCAGGCCGCCGAGGATCGCTGCCAGTCTCGACACAATAGGATAAAACGCGTACAACATGAAAAGATAATTTACGTACAACAGAAAAGGCTAAGGGAGCAACATGGCGACACCTTCCGAGAAACTAGCGCAGTCCTTGGAGGCCCTTGCCAAGCTCCAGAGAGCAGACGGTGGGGTAGCTATTCGTGCACGGGATCTGTCTCGCACGCATCGGGAGCGTCTGCTCACCCAAGGCTTTCTTCAGCAGGTCCTAAAGGGCTGGCTCATCCCGAGCCGCCCGGACGATGCAACGGGCGAGAGCACGGCCTGGTACGCCTCTTACTGGCAGTTCTGCGCGATCTATCTCAGAGAGCGTTTCGGAACGGAATGGTGCCTCTCCCCTGAACAATCCCTGTCACTACACGCTGGCAGTTGGACAGTGCCTCGCCAACTGATGGTGAGGGCGCCGAAAGCCCGGAATGCTGTCACCAGGTTCCCGCATGGCACTTCCCTCCTCGATCTTCGCTCTTCCCTGCCCGTAGCCGCTGATCGGCAGGTAGTAGCCGGCCTGCAGGTCTTCTCGCCAGAGTCCGCCCTGATTGACTGCGCTCCCAATTTCTTCTCCCACCATTCGACCGACGTTCGCGCTGTTCTACTGATGGTCCGCGATGCCTCCGGGCTCCTGGCCCGACGGTTGGCGGGAGGACACACCATCATTGCAGGGCGTCTGGCCGGAGCCTTCCGCAACATCGGACGCGATCGCATCGCGGATGACATTGTGAAGACAATGACTGCTGCCGGTTATGCTGTTCGGGAAAACGACCCATTCACCGATAGGCCGAACCTCGTCCTCCGTACCCGTGAAACATCCCCGTATGTAAACCGAATACGGCTGCTTTGGCAAAAGATGCGAGAGCCGATTGTTGAGCGATTCCCCAAAGCGCCGGGGACGCCGCGCCATATCGCGGCCTACTTGAAGCGCGTCAACGAAACCTATGTCACTGACGCTTACCACTCGCTGTCTATCGAAGGCTACCGCGTCACCTCAGACTTGATTGAGCGAGTCCGCGCTGGCTCATGGAACCCTGAGACGAATGAAGACGGCCGCGAGCAGCGGAACGCGATGGCAGCGCGTGGCTACTGGCTGGCGTTCCAGTCCGTGCAGGACGGCGTTGGGAGAGTTCTGCGTGGCGATAATCCGGGGCAAGTTGCGGATGAAGAGCACGGCGCCTGGTATCGGGAACTCTTCGCGCCAAGCGTTGCATCTGGCATCTTGAAGCCCGCAGACCTTGCCGGGTATCGCAACAGCCAGGTCTACATTCGGAAGTCCATGCACGTTCCGCTCAACCGCGATGCCGTGAGAGATGCCATGCCAGCGTTTTTTGATCTTCTTCGGGAAGAGACACATCCGGCGGTCCGCGTCGTATTGGGGCATTTTCTCTTCGTCTACATTCATCCCTACATAGACGGAAACGGTCGTGTTGGGCGCTTTCTGATCAACGTAATGCTGGCATCGGGTGGATATCCCTGGACGGTGATACCAGTCGGAGATCGCAACGCTTACATGAGAGCCCTGGAACGTGCGAGTGTCGGAGAAGATATAGTCCCCTTCACCGACTTCCTTGCTGGCCTCGTTCGTAAGGGTCTCGCGGGAGAGCCATTGCCGGCTGTGCCGAAGTCTTCCTGATGGCTAATCCCGTTGCCCCAAAGACAGCCACTCGAAGGTATCTGCCTTCTGGCGCATCTGCGGATTCACACATTGAAGGGGTAAATCGGGGGGCTATCAACCGCAACCTCCAAGAAAAGGCTTTCGTACAAGGACTTCTGTCGAACATCTGCGCCATCGCTTGCTGCACCAGGCGGTCCAGCACCGTCGGGATGCCCAGCTTTCGCACCCCTCCGTCCGGCTTAGGTATCTCTACCCGCTTCACCGGCTGCGGCTTATAAGTCCCGCTCAACAGTTGTTCGCGGATGGCTGGCCAGTGCTCCTTCAAGTGTCCTGGCAACTCCTCGACCGTCATGCCGTCGATACCCGGACTACCCTTGTTGGACTTCACTCGCTTATAAGCCTGCAAGCAGTTCTCCCGCTCACAGACCTCTTCCATCAGTTGTTCATGGTTCTCAGCCGGGCTTTCAATCATGCGCTTCGCCGTGAGCGTTTCGGACCCTTCGCATGGAGCCGTTGGAGCTTCACTCCGCCCCTCCCCGCCAAAGGCCAGCCGAAGCTGGTTGTTCTGCCGCTTGCCGCTCATCGAGTCGCACCGCCTACTTGCCGCTTCCTTCCGTTTGGGCCTTCGCCGCTCGCGCGACTACTATGCCCGCTGCTGACTCCTGCCGCATGGTCAGAGTAGATCGCTCCACCCTCAGTCCCGATTCCGGAACATGCAGCAGACCTCCCGCGATAAGAATGACCGCCTTCAACGCGCAACCGCCGAATCTACAACCAGCGCCTTTGATGGATGTGGACTTCGCTGTCATTGGCCAGCTCGTCCGGCGCCGTATGCCTCATATCCGGTTCTTGTCCATCGGCTCGCGTCTTTGCTCCACGCTTCCTTCAGACCCCACCTCGCGATGACGCCCTTGCGCTTCGCTATCACTTCTCCTCCATCAGGATGTGAAGGGGACTTCCACCCCCAAGCTGTCACTCATGCACGGCGTACCAACAAAAGGGGTGAGGCCGAAGCCCCACCCCTCATTGCATCTAAAAGCGTCTAGGTGCGCAGCGCCATCTGGTCGGTGACGATCTGCGTGAGGTCCGGCTTCTTGAGGCCGTGGACCTCTTCGTTGAACTTGTCGACCTTGCTCGACCAGTTCATTGAGCAGAACTTCGGACCGCACATCGAGCAGAACGCTGACTCTTTGTAGTAGTCGTCGGGCAGCGTCTCGTCATGCATCGAACGCGCGGTCTCCGGATCAAGCGAGAGCGCGAACTGCTTGTCCCAGTCGAAGGTATAGCGAGCGTGCGAGATAGCGTCGTCGCGGTCGCGAGCGCCGGGACGGTGCCGTGCGATGTCGGCGGCATGGGCGGCAATCTTGTAGGCGATGATGCCGTCCTTCACGTCCTTCTCGTTGGGCAGCCCGAGGTGCTCCTTGGGGGTGACGTAGCAGAGCATCGCTGCGCCGTGCCAGCCGATGATCGCCGCTCCGATGGCGCTTGTAATGTGGTCGTAGCCAGGGGCGATATCGGTAACAAGCGGCCCAAGGACGTAGAACGGCGCGCCGTCGCAGAGCTCCACCTCCTTGTCGACCTGCTCCTTGATCTTGTCCAACGGAACGTGGCCGGGGCCTTCGATCATGACCTGCACGTCGTCCTTCCAGGCCTGGCGGGTGAGCTCGCCGAGGGTCTTGAGCTCTGCGAACTGCGCCTCGTCGGAGGCGTCGGCTACGGAGCCGGGACGGAGACCGTCGCCCAGCGAGTAACTGACGTCGTATTTCGCCATGAGCTTGGTGATGCGGTCGAAGTTCTCGTAGAGAAAGTTCTGCTTGTGGTGCGCGGTCATCCACTGCGCGAGAATCGCCCCACCACGGCTGACGATGCCGGTGATGCGCTTCGACACCATCGGGATATATTGCACCAGCACGCCCGCGTGGATGGTGAAGTAGTCGACGCCCTGCAGCGCCTGCTCCTCGATAACTTCGAGGTAGAGATCGATGTTCAGGTCTTCAACGCGCTTCACCCGCGAGAGCGCCTCGTAGATCGGCACAGTGCCGATCGGCACAGGCGAGTGGCGAATGATGGCGTCGCGAATCATCGGTATGTCGCCGCCAGTGGAAAGATCCATGACCGTGTCAGCACCGAAGTGAACAGCCGTATGCAGCTTGCGCAGCTCCTCATCCACATTCGACGAAAGTGCCGAGTTACCAATGTTCGCGTTGATCTTGCATAAAGATTCGACGCCGATGGCCATGGGCTCGAGCTCAGGATGGTTGATGTTTGCCGGGATAATCATCGTCCCCTTGGCAATCTCGGAACGCACGAGCTCGGGCGAGAGCTTCTCCTTGTGCGCGACGTAGGCCATCTCCTCTGTGATAAGCCCCTTGCGGGCGAAGTGCATCTGGCTCATGTTCCAATCGCCGGTGCGCGCGGCCTCTTCTTTGCGCTTGACGATCCAATCCGCGCGCGGCATAGGCACCGCGTAGGCACCGCCCTGCGCGCGGCTGTTGGAGTCGTCTTTGCCGTTTGAATGTCCGTTACCATTAGTGCTCATTTGTTTAGATCCCCCACTGGAGAGCGCGCGAATTTTGTCCATTGCGCACACATCCCACTCATATCGGATGAGTATACGCCGAGCTTGGTAGAGTATTGATTGTGAGCTTGGTAGAGTATTGATTGTGAACGACGCAACTTCTACCTCCCTATCCAACAAACTTCCCCTCGGGTTTCGCTGGTCCTCGGTCAAGGCCGGAATCAAGGCCAGCGGCAAGCTCGACCTCGCGCTTGCGGTCTGCGATGGTGGGGCCGCGGCTGCCGCGATGTTCACCAGTAACCAGCTCGTCGCAGCCCCGGTGATAGTGGGGGGCAGACATCTAACGGCGACAGGTGGCCGCGTCTCGGCGGTAATTGTCAATGCGGGGAACGCCAACTGCGCGACTGGTGAGCCTGGCATTGACGACTGCCGCAGGAGCTGCGTCGCGGTTGCCGAGGCGTTCGGCTGCGTCTTCGACGAGATCTTTCCATCGTCGACGGGCATCATCGGGGTGCCGCTGCCGGTGGAGAAGATCGTCGCAGCAGTTCCGGCGGCGAAGGCCGCGCTGGGAGACCGGATAGAGAATGCCGAGGCGTTCGCTACGGCCATTCTGACCACGGATACGAAGCGGAAGATTGCGCAGGCGAGCTTCGAGATCGACGGGCAGACGGTAAACCTCTTTGGCTGCGCGAAGGGCGCGGGGATGATCGGACCGCAGTTGGTGCCCCATGCGACGATGCTGGTCTACCTCTTCACCGACATCGAGGCCACATCCGCCGAACTCCAGAGTTTGCTGGGACCAGCAGTCGAAGAGAGCTTCAACGCGATCTCTATAGACGGCGATATGTCCACGAATGACACGGTGCTGCTGCTCGCCAGCGGCAAAAGTGGAGTACTGGCGGCAGAGGTGGTGCGTGAGTTTGATCAAGCACTGAAGCGGGTTTGCGACGATCTCGCACACAAGATCGTCGACGACGGCGAGGGCGTCACGCATGTGGTTACGCTGGATATCACCGGTGCGGAGTCTGATGCGGATGCCAAGACGATTGCCCGCACCATTGCGACATCGCCGCTATGTAAAACCGCATGGTCGAGCGCGGATCCGAACTGGGGACGTCTGCTCGCTGCCGCAGGTCGCGCCGGGGTCGTCTTCGACCCTGCACAGGTGCTGATTACCATTGGCGGGCTTCCGGTCTTTGAATACGGTGTGCGCGCCGCGGACTTCGACGAGGCTGCTACGCACGCCGCGATGAGCGAACGAGAGTACACGATCATGATCCATTTGGGGCCAGGGTCAGGACGGGCGCACTTCACCACCTGCGACCTGACGCACGAGTACGTCAGCATTAATGCGGACTATTCGACCTAGCAAGCTGAGATCGCACTGTGCAGATGGGCATCGAGCGAATTATCGTAGAAACGTATGCCTGCGCTCGAGCGACAGGCTTGGCCCGGAGGGTGGCGAATGGCAACACAGGTGGATGACACAACGAAGCATGACTTGTCAGCCGAGGTGGCTGAGTGGATTGAGGCATTTGACGAGGTCGTCGCGCACGATTGGGAGCAGGGAGCGGCGGTGCTGTCGGCGCTGCGTACCCGGGCTCGCGAGGCAGGCGTACCTGCTACCGGGACGATCACCACGCCCTTCTGCAATACGATTCCCAAATACGACGAAGTTCCCTACCCCGGCGACCGTACGCTGGAGCGGCGCGTCGAGGTCCTGATTCGCTGGAATGCGCTTGCGATGGTACACAGGCAGAACAAGAAGGACCCGGGCATCGGCGGACATATCTCCACCTACTCGTCGCTGGCGACGCTGCTTGAGGTTGGGTTCAATCACTTTTTCCGGGCGAAGTATCCCAGCGCGAAGGGCGACCAGCCGGGCGACTTTATTTACTTCCAGGGGCATGCATCGCCCGGCGTGTATGCGCGTGCATATCTTGAGGGGCGCTTTGATGATGCACGGCTCAAGAACTACCGCCACGAACTGCGCGGGGAGCCAGGCCTGTCGAGTTATCCGCATCCGTGGCTAATGCAGGATTTCTGGCAGTTCCCGACGGTTTCGATGGGCATCGGACCGCTGAATGCGATCTACCAGGCGCGCTTCATGAAGTATCTGGAAAACCGCGAGCTGATCGAGAAAACTGACCGCAAGGTTTGGGCGTTTGTCGGCGATGGCGAGACGGATGAGGTCGATACGCTGGGCGCGATCTCGCTCGGTTCGCGCGAGCACCTCGACAACCTGATCTTCGTCGTGAACTGCAATCTACAACGGCTCGACGGACCGGTGCGCGGCAACAAACGCATCATCGACGAACTTGAGAGCACGTTCCTCGGGGCCGGATGGAACGTCATCAAGGTGATCTGGGGAGCGGATTGGGATGAACTGTTCGAGCGCGACCATCAAGGGCTATTGCTGAAACGCATGGAAGAGTGCGTCGACGGCGACTTCCAGGCGTACAAGGCCAAGGGCGGCGCGTATCTGCGGGAGAATTTCTTCGGTAAATACCCGGAACTGCTCGAGCTCGTGAAGGATAAGACCGACGACCAGCTGATCCATCTCCACCGCGGTGGCCATGATCCCTTGAAGATCTATAACGCCTACAAGCGAGCGCTGGAGCACAAGGGCGGACCGACGGTGATCCTGGCGATGACCGTGAAGGGCTACGGGCTGGGCTCAGCGCAGGCGCGCAATGCCACGCACTCTGAAAAGAAGCTGAGCGAGGAGTCGATGGCCCAGTTTGTCAGCACATTCGACATCCCGCTGCCTGAGGGCGCAGCGAAGGACGCTGCCTTCTATCGGCCCGAACCCAGCGATCCGGCGATTCAGTACATGCAGGCGCGGCGGCAGGAACTGGGCGGCTATCTGCCGGTGCGCGAGGTTCCAAAGTCAGATTTCGTTGCGCCGAAGCTGGAGTTCTTCAACGAGTGGCTCGCGGGCTCCAAGGGCCGCGCTGTTTCGACGACCATGGGCTTCGTCGCCATGTTGCGCGGACTGCTCAAAGACCCGAAGCTTGGGAAGCTGATCGTACCGATTGTTCCGGATGAGGGCCGCACGTTTGGTCTGGAGTCAGTCATCAAGCAGGTCGGCATCTACGCGCCTGAGGGCCAGAAGTACACGCCGCACGATTCCGACATGCTGCTGAGCTATCGCGAAGAAAAGAGCGGTCCGATCCTCGAGGAAGGCATCACCGAGGCCGGTGCCATGGCCAGCTTCACCGCAGCGGGAACGGCGTATGCGAACTACCGCATTCCGATGGTGCCGTTCTACATGTACTACTCGATGTTCGGCTTCCAGCGCATCGGTGACATGGCATGGGCGTTTGCGGACTCGCGCGGCAAGGGCTTCCTGATGGGGGGCACTGCCGGGCGCACGACGATGCTCGGCGAGGGGCTGCAGCATCAGGATGGCCACTCGCCTGTGCTTTCGGGGACCATTCCGACCTGCATCACATACGACCCTGCTTACATATATGAACTGGCCGTGATCGTGCAGGATGGACTGCGCCGGATGTACGAGGCCGGCGAAGATCACTTCTACTACATCACGATGTACAACGAGGACTACGCGATGCCCGCGATGCCCGAGGGTGACGGCGTGCGCGAGGGCATTCTGCGCGGCATCTACAGGTTCAAGGCAGCGGAGAATGGTCCGGCGAAAGCACAGCTCTTTGGCAGCGGCACAATCCTGAACGAGGTGCTCCGCGCACAGCAGATACTGGCCGAGAAGTACAACATCGCTGCGGACGTGTGGAGCGTAACCAGCTACAACGAGCTGCGGCGCGATGGCCTGGATACCGAGCGCTGGAACCGCCTGCACCCTGCGGCGAAGGAGCGCACGCCGTTCGTGGTCGAAGCTCTCGGAGACGCGGCAGGGCCGATCGTCGCGGCGAGCGATTACATGAAGTCGCTGCCCGATTTGCTGGCTCCGTGGCTGGGCGCGCGCCTGGTCTCGCTCGGCACTGACGGGTTTGGCCGCTCGGACAACCGCGAGCACCTCCGCCGCCACTTCGAGGTCGACGCTGAATCGATCGTCGCCGCAACGCTCTCGAAGCTCGCACGTGAGGGCGTCGTGAAGCCCAGGGTCGCGGAAAAGGCCTTCGCGGAGCTCGGGCTATCCACTGAAGGTCCGGGCGCAGCCAAGGCATAAGCAGGGTCCCCCGCCCTGCATGCGCACAGATTGCGCGGCACGGCGGGGTGCTTTCTATCGTCAACATCCACCCCGCGCGAGAGGTCTTCCGGCTTGTCTGAAAATCCGCTACTCCCCCATCGCAAGCTACGCGAGTTGCACTCCCTGATGCTTCGCTGCCGCAAGCTTGAACTCAAAGAGAAGTCCCGCCGCTCCGCGCATGAGGCTTTGCTCGCTGCAACGTCGATCCATCTACAACCGGGTGACTTGCTGAGTGCGAGCCCGAAGGATCAGGTTACGGCGCAACTAGCGCCCGGAGCCAGGAAACCCAGTACGAGTGGCAGCCTGATCGCCGTTGCTTCGCTTAGCGCAAGGCTGCCCCTCTGCGCTGCCGCAGCGCGAGGTCTTCAGGCAGCAGGAACAGATGGTGTTGTCCTAGCCTTCGCGCAGGCCGGCGTCACTGAGTATGGCTGGCAGGCTTCGCTGGAGTGGGCTCAGCAGTCTCAGTTGCCACTGCTGCTGGTGTGCGCCGACGCAACCGATGGTGGTCGGTCACGCTCCGGCAGGCGCCCGGCACCGGCGCTCGACTTTGCAACGATCAGCCGATTCGCTAAGCGCCTGAAACTGCCGGTTCTGACGGTCGATGGCGAGGATGCCGTCGCGGTCTACCGCGTCATGCAGGAGTCGGTTCTGCGAGCGCGTCTTGGAGGTGGACCGGCAGTCCTGTGGGCTGTGATGACGCCGCTCAACGGTGAAGCACCGAAGATGCCAAGATCCCGCCAGCCTATCGCACGACTGGAAAGCTACCTGACTGAACGCAATATTTCCTTCGGCAGCTGAGATTCCAGTTTAGGCAGCGTTGCTCGTTGACATCCTCCCCTCCCTCGACCTACGGTCGCCGCTAAAGCGGAAAGGAAGGGGATTCCTACGAGGACGGCTAAGCCGCTCTTTCGGAGGGTTCCTGCTGCTGACGGCTTACTTCGCCGTTCACTTCACAGGCTAACCGGGCGTGTCCCGCCCTTAGAACATTGATCGCGCCGACCAGATCGGCGTTTTCTTGGAAGCCACATTCGACGCAAGCAAATCCTGCTTGCGTCCGGCGGTTATTTCCTGAGACATGACCGCAATATGGGCAGGTCCGGGAAGTGTTCTGCGGCGGCACGACGAGGAGTAATCCACCCGCCCAGAGCATTTTGTACTCGAGTTGCCGACGGAATTCCGCCCAGCCCTGATCGAGTATCGACCTGTTGAGACCGGCTTTTGCGCGGACGTTCCGGCCAGGTTGTTCAACAGAACCAGCGGCAGACCGCGACATATTGCTTACCTGCAAGTCTTCGACGACGACCATCGCGTGGTTTTTGCTGATGGTGGTTGAAGTCTTGTGCAGGTAATCCCGGCGAGCGTTGGCGATGCGAACGTGGATGCGCTGGACATTGGCTTTGGCCTTCTTCCAGTTGTTAGAGAACTTTTTCTTCCGGCTCATGGCCTGTTGCGCTTTGCGCAGGTCGGCGGCGTACCGTTTGAAGATGTTGAGTGGCGGATAGACGGTTCCATCTGAGAGCGTTGCAAAGCGGACCACGCCCATGTCGATGCCAATAGCATCACCCTGAGCAACCAGCTGCTCTACCTCGCGTTCAGTCTGGATCGAGACGAACCACTTGCTGCCGTGGTTGCTGACAGTGACGTTTCTAACCGTGCCCAGCACGTCCCGGCTATTCCGGTAACGGACCCAGCCGAGCTTTGGCAGGAAGATTCGGCTGTTGGACTGGTCGAGCTTGAATCCCTGGGGGATGCGAAAACTGTCATTGTACCCACGCTTTTTGAAGCGTGGGTAATCAGCTCGCTTTTCAAAGAAGTTGACAAACGCGCGATCTAGGTTCTTGAGCGCGTGCTGCAAGGCTTGCGAGGGAGACTCCCTGAGCCAGATACATTCGATCTTCCATGCAGGGAGAAAGTTCGCCATTTCCACGTAGCGGATAAACTTTTTTCCTGCTTCGTGGTTGGCTTGTTGCAACGCCAGTGCCTTGTTGTAGACGAACCTGCACGCGTCGGCGTGGCGGCGCAGATCGCGCTGCTGATCGCCGTCAGGCATGATCTCGTATTTGAAGGCTTGAAGCCGTTGCACCCCACCAATATACTGGCCATCTAAGGCGAATACAAGGCGAAACTCCACGCCGCCTATGGCGAGCCCTAGTACATCAACCACGCCCAGCCGCCATGCTGAGGACAGCTTCGCTGTCCGCGCTCTACATCCCCGCCCTGAACGGCGGGG
>PLHC01000074.1 GCA_003138795.1 Granulicella sp.
GCCGACCTCGACGCGGTCACCGGCGACCACCCCGCGTTTCTCGATCGCACCGACGGCCACATTGCGATTGCCAACAGCGCCGTGCTGGCCGCAGCGAAGATCACCGACGCAACGCCCAATCCCGAGGGCGGCAAGATCGATCGCGACGCAGATGGCCA
Organism: Granulicella sp.; assembly: GCA_003138795.1. Taxonomy (GTDB): domain Bacteria; phylum Acidobacteriota; class Terriglobia; order Terriglobales; family Acidobacteriaceae; genus Granulicella. The sequence goes on from PLHC01000074.1 coordinate 159, forward strand.
CGCCACCGGAATTATCCGCGAAGGTCCGGCGCTGGCACTCGTAGAACAGCACATTCCGCCGCCGAGCTACGAGGCGCGCCGCAAGGCCCTCGAGCTATCGATACACGATGCGCTGTCGCACGGAGTTACGTCGATACAGGACTTTTCCGATTGGAACGACTGGCTGGTCCTGGAAGAGTTGGAGCAGACCGGCAAACTACCGCTGCGGGTCTCGGAGTGGATCGACTTCAATTTACCCGTGGGCGTGCTGGACGAGCGGCGGGCGAGCCATAGGGCGGACGATCCGCTGCTGCACCTCACGATGCTGAAGGGCTTCATGGATGNNCAACAAGCGCAACTCGCATCCCGCGTCCGACAACCTGCTCCGCACCGGAATGCTGAAGGGCTTCATGGATGGTTCGCTGGGGTCTCGAACGGCCGCTATGAATGATCCTTACGCGGACGACTCTGCCAACTCCGGCATTCCACGCTATGACCAGCAGAAGCTGAACCAGATGGCGGCGGAGCGTGCTGCCGACGGCTTCCAGCTTGGCTTCCACGCCATCGGCGATCTCGCCAATGACATGGCGCTCGACGCCCTTGCCGCTGCCGAACAGGCGGGCCGCCCGGCCGATGCGCCCGCGCCACCCAGAGAGCCCGATGCGACCATCGTCAGCACTCCCGTCATTGCAGCCGCGCCAAGCGATTTCCGCTTCCGAATCGAGCATGCGCAGGTCGTGTCGCCGGGGGCCTTCGACCGTTTTGCGCAGCTTGGGGTGATTGCCAGCATGCAGCCCTCGCACCTGCTGACCGATATGGCGTGGGCGCCGGCGCGGCTGGGGACGGAGCGCTCGAAGCGTGCGTATGCGTGGAAGTCGTTTCTCGACCACGGTGTGACGCTGGCGTTTGGAACCGACTATCCAGTGGAGTCGATTTCTCCATTTCGGGGGCTGTACTCCGCGATAACCCGGCAGAATGAGGCGGCGACACAGACGTTCGAGCCACAGGAGAAGTTGACGATCGAGCAGGCCATCTACGCGTATACGCAGGCGTCGGCGTTTGCTGAGTTCCGCGAGCGCATCAAGGGGCGGCTGGAGACCGGGTATCTCGCCGACATCGTCGTGCTGGATCGCGATATCACCAAGGCCTCGCCGCAGGACGTCCTGCACACGAAGGTTCTGCGCACCGTGGTGGGCGGAACGACGGTGTATCTGGCGCCATGAATGGAACGGGCGCCATGAACGCTTTACGCTCGCGCACGCTGATCGCCCATCTGCTGCTGCTCGGCGTCGTGCTCGTTTGGGGGACGACGTTTTCGCTGGTGAAGGCAGCACTGGCCGAGACGACGCCGCTGGTCTTCAACCTGCTTCGCATGATGCTGGCGTTTGCGGTGCTCGCTGCCGTCAACTGGCCGAGCGTGCGAGGACTGACACGGAGCGACGTGAATCTTGGCGCCGCTGCGGGGCTCTTTCTGGGGCTCGGCTACCAGCTCCAAACGTCCGGGCTGAATCACACAACGGCGTCGAAGGCCGCGTTCATCACGGGGCTGGTGGTGGTGATCGTGCCATTGCTGAGCGCGCTGCCTGGGGTTGCCCTGCCGGGAACTTTGAAGCCATCGTTCGACACGTATGCCGGCGCGCTGCTGGCCTTTGCAGGGCTTGTGCTGCTGACGACTCCGCAGGGATCTGGATCGGCGCCGCTTTCGGGGATAGGGCTGGGCGAGTGGCTTTGCCTGGGCAGCGCGGTCGCATTTGCCGCGCACCTGCTGGTACTCGCGCGTGCGGCACCCAGGGTCTCCGCGCGAAGGCTGGGAACGCTGCAGATCGGGTTTGCGGCGCTGGTGATGCTGATTACGCTGCCGCTGGGCGGCCGGCCACACTTCGATGGAACGCCGGTCGTGTGGATCGCGCTGGCCGTGACGGCACTGCTGGCTACTGCCGCTGCTTTCACCATCCAGAGCTGGGCACAGCAGCACTTGCCCGCATCGCATACGGCGCTTATCTTCACATTAGAGCCAGTCTTTGCATGGCTGACTTCGCTGCTTTTCTTTGGCGAGCAACTGGGGCGGCGCGCCATGCTGGGAGCGGGGCTCATCCTCGCTGGCATCCTCCTTGCGGAGCTCCGGCCAACCTCGCGGGGAAGGAGTCAACTCCTGCCTATTGCAGGCGCATAAGCTTTCTGGTGCATACTTTGAAGGTAGGAATATGTTGACCGGGCCCCCGCCGGATCGTCAAACGCTGCGACCTTTCGCCATCGGTCGCGTCTATCACTATTGGCTAACGAAATGCGCAAACCGCGGCCGGTCGGTTCCAGACCGCGGTTCGATGTCAGTATCAGAATTCAGAACGAGGATAAATACATCAATGGAATCACCCAATCGTTTCGGCAAGGGCTTATGGAATAAGATCCGCAGCGGCCGCCTGACTACCACCTTTACCATCCTCACAACACTTTCCGCTGGCCTTCTCGCGGGTTCGATGCTGACCGGCAACGTAAGCGCCAAACAGCACCAGGTGGACACCAGCGACGCGCGCCCGCTCGTAATCCCGAATCCGGTCACGCTCTCCAATGGCTTCTCGGCCATAGTGAAGGAGGTGGGCCCGGCGGTAGTGAACATCAACACCGAGTCGCTGCCGAAGCAGAGCTCTGCGAAGCGCAACCATCACGGTCTGCCAGAGGGTCCGGCTGCGCCCAATGGCGGGAACGACCAGGGCGACATGCAGGACTTCTTTAATCGCTTCTTTGGCGGCCAGGGTGGCGAAGCAGCGCCCGAGGCCGGTCCGCGTCACGCTCTGGGCTCCGGCTTCATTGTCGATTCGCGTGGCTACATCATCACGAACAACCATGTTGTCGATGACGCCGACCACATCTATGTAAAGCTTTCCACCGATCCTGATGACGACGCCGGCAATCCGGGTCGCCCCGCCACTGTCGTTGGCGTCGATAAGGAGACCGACATCGCGGTGATCAAGATCGACACCACCGGCCTGAAGGCGCCGCTGCCCACCATAAAGCTGGGCAACTCGGAGGGCGCGCAGGTTGGCGACTGGGTACTCGCGATCGGTAGCCCCTTCGGCCTCTCGGAGACCGTCTCTGCCGGTATCGTCTCGGCCAAGAACCGCTCCATCGACGAAGGCGGCGATGCCAATAACGTTGCCACAAATGAGTTCCAGAAATTCATCCAGACGGATGCCGCGATCAATCCCGGCAACTCCGGCGGTCCGCTCGTCGACATGGCGGGCCAGGTCATCGGCATGAATACCGCGATTTACACGCAGTCTGGTGAATCGGCGGGAATCGGCTTCGCTATGCCGTCCAACACGATCGCGAACGTCTACAACATGCTCATCGGGCCAGAACACAAGGTGGTTCGCGGTTCGATCGGCGTACAGTTCCAGGCGGCGGAGTCTTCCGCCGTGGGACGGGTCTATGGCTTTGCGAATGGCGGAGTCATCGTCGGGTTGGTCGTTCCGAACGGGCCGGCGGCAAAGGCCGGCGTGCTACCGCAGGACATCATCGTCTCGGTTGATGGAGTCGCGATCAGGGACGGCAGTGAATTGATCGCCATCGTCTCGGCTAAGCATCCCGGGGCGACGGTGAAGCTGGGCATTCTCCGCGGGACCAAGCACCTGACGCTGGATGTCGGAATTACAGACCGGGCGAAGCTTTACGCCAACATGAACACCAGCAGCGATGACTCGAATGGACCGGAGGTTCCTGACGTCGGACAGAATAAGCTCGGCATCACGGTGCAGCCAACCAGTGAAGCAACAGCGAGCCATATTCACGTCACTGGCGGGGTCGCAGTCACCAGCGTCAAGCCGGGGTCCTTTGCCGATACCATCGGACTGTTCCAGGGTGCGGTAATTGTCGAGATCAACCGCAAGCCTGTAACGGATATCGCGAGCTATCGCGCGATCGTCACCGCACTGAAGGCAGGCGAGGATGTGGTCTTTGTGGTCCGCAATCCGCAACAGCCAAGCGCCGGTAACTCGTATATCGGTGGGACATTACCGTAGTCCAATGGCCCGCAGAGAGGGCGCAGACCACGAGTCTGCGCCCTCTCTGCTTGCAGACACAACGGCACCGTGAGCGCGGCGGTTTGTGACCTTGCGGCCGCCGCATCCACTCTGACAATGGCACCCCTTGCGCCCGGATTCCGATTTCGATAGGCTGGCATCATCGTGCGGGGCTATCCGCCTGCACACAATTCCTCGAAAGCTCGATAAGGAGGGGCAACAATACGATGCGCGTTTCCTACTGCAGATTGATTTCGGCTAGCCTTCTGCTGCTGGCTGTGCCTGCCTTCGCCCTGGCTGGGCCGAGAAGTACACTCTCGAGGCTCCACGCCGCTCACGCCAGCCTGAAGCACACCTCGGGTAAGCGCAAGGCGGTCCCGCCCGTTGCAGTCCGCCATGAGGCCGAACATCATGAGGCTGAACATCATGAGGCCGCACATCATGAGATGGCAGCGGTGGAAATGCCTAGTGAGCGGGCGACCCAGATTCAAGCCGCGCTGATCAGTCAGGGGTACCTGACTGGCGAGCCTACAGGCACGTGGGACGCACAAACTGCCTCCGCCATGCAGAAGCTGCAGGCAGAAAACGGCTGGCAGAGCAAGATTACGCCGGATTCACGTGCGCTCATCAAACTCGGGCTTGGGCCACAGACGCCCGGCCCTGACCCGGATCAATCGAACAATATCGCACAAACGCAGCAACAGTAACGTTCGACTATGCTTGAGGCATGAGGTCATTTTTTTCGCTTGCCCTTCTGGCCACGACGTTGGGCAGTTTTACTGCGCCGGTCGCGGCTCATGCCATCGAAATAAAAGTCTCCGCAGAGGCGCTTGAACGCACGCTGAATACGCAGCTCTTTAACGGCGCAGATGGGCGCTACTACTTTCGCGGTAGCGCCGACTCACCCTGCTTCGCGTATGCACAGGAACCGAAGGTTAGCTTCAAAGATGAGCGCATCGTCATCCATGTGAAGGCCCATGCAAAGCTGGGCACGAGCCTGCACGGAAGATGTCTTGGGGTTGGCTTGAACACCGAAGCGGACGTCTCGGTCCTCCCCGATGCGCAGGGCGAGTCGATCGGCTTCCGCGACCCAAGCGTCGATCATCTGAGCGAATCCAGGGAACTCAACTTTCTGTTGGTTCCCTTTCTGAGCAAGAAACTTCCCCAACAAATGAAGCTGAACGCGGCGGACCTGATCCGGAAGCTACTGGCAACTTCCGCCGCTGCGACGGGCTACGACATGAAGCTCGACGACCTGAAGATTCATTCGATGCAGGTGAGCGGGGACGCACTCGTGGTGGACTTCGACGGCGATCTCACCGTGCATTAATCAGCGCCAACTGACCGCCAGATGCCAGCGATGGCCGCGTTCGGCCGTCTTGCGCAGAACAGTCTCGAACTCACGCAGTTCGCTGAGCACCTCCGGGCCTTCGCTGCCCAGTTGCTGAGGCTCTGCTTCGAGGGCCGCAATCAGTGCAGTCAGCGTGCTGAGACCTTCTTCCGGACTGTACCACTGCGGTGGCGGAAGCCGATTGAGCAGCTCGGGATTGCCGCCGCCCTCCTGGATCAGCAGAGCCATGGAGTTTTCATCGGCGGAGAAGAACTCGAGCAGTGGCTTGACGCCAAGCGCGAGCGCGAGCTTCTCGACTGCGCTCTCGTAGCGCGCCAGCACGCGACCATTTACGAAGATGTTATAGCCGGGGTCGTCGCCCTCGACCACGATATATATCGAGGCTGCCATCAATTTGAGTGTAGCGCTGGATGGGTTGTGGAGTGAAGTTTCGCTTGCGGAGAATCAACCTGGATTCGCGACGGCCTCAGTCAAGGACCGTGGATGTGCCGGAGTTCGGCTCGTCCCCCTGCGGCAGCAGCAGATAGATGCTCGCCACAGCCAGCAAGGCCAGGCCAATGACCCAGTGCGCCGTCAACTCCGGCCGCACCAGGGCAATGCCTTCGATGACGATCAGCAGCGGTATCCACGTAAACTGCGACGACCAGCGTGTCGCCCCAATTTGCACGAGGGCTACGACGCCGAGGAGCGCCAGCACGCCGTCACAGGCGACAGCCAGTAGCGAGATCGAGGGCCGGGAACCAGCGACGAAGTATGTCTCTGCGAGGGCCAGGGCGAAGAGCGCGGAAGCTCCGACGAGCGCCGAGGTCACACGGGACGCTGTGGCAGGCTGGTCTACACAGAAGAGCGCAGCGCCAATGCCAGTCAAGGCGGGCGCAAGAACAAGCGCCAGATCGTTGCGGGCGTCTCCGAGAGTGGGTTGCGCGAGAACCAGCAAGAGGCCGGCAACCGCTGCCAGACCAGGCCAGATGCGGCCAGCAATGCCGTCGGGGGTTTCCGTTCCAAGTGCGGATGCAGCGATCGCAATGACGATAGGGGTGAGTGCCAGGGCGATGGTCAGGCTCCCGGCGTCAAGTTCCCGCCCGCGAATCAGCAGTGCGACCGCGGGGCCGCCGAAGATCATCGCACCAGCGAGCAGCCAGCGGATACGGGCTGCTCTCGAAAAAGTTCGTTGCGGCGTGGCCTTCTTCGGTTGACGGCTACAGAACGCGAGCGAGAGAAGCGCGGCCCAGGCGCAGCCAACGGCCTCCGATGCAAGAGTCGAGTCAGCCTCGGGACGCACAGCCGCGACGATCCAGCGGCTTGCTCCGGCCAGAAGGAGCAGCACAAAGGGCCACCAGCGATGAACTCTTGGTTGGCTCGGCTCGGTCAGTGCAGCCACTCCCTTCCCGTTACAAGGCTAGACGTACGCAGAGGTCAGGAAGATTCGCCAGACAGCGAAGCCGCGCTTTTAGCGCGGCTTCGCTTATTGATTTGTTGCACGATTAGCTGTTGCTGCCACCCTGAGGAGCTGCACCCGAACCGCTTCCGACTGGACGACGTCCGCGACGGCGACGCCCGCGACGCTGACCTGCGGGAGCTGCACCAGCCTGAGGTGCTGCGCCCTCTTGCGGCTGATCGGTCGTTGCCTCGACTTCATCGACACCCTCGTCGTCACCCTCGAAATCGTCTTCCTCGTCGAAGTCTTCTCCGCCGTCGAGAACGATGGTGTCCTGGTGGCTGGGTTCTGCTGGGCGCTCAGCCTGCACTGGACGCTCGGTGCGCTCGGGACGCGGAGAACGCTCGCCGCGATCACGTCCGCCGCGCTCACCGCGCTCAGAACGCTCACTGCGCTCGCCGCCGCCCGATTGCTCCGGAACTGGCGGAAGGCCGAGCTTCTCGCGCTGCTCGCGCAGAACGGCTTTGCGGGAGAGCTTGATGCGATTGCCCTCGATCGACAGGACCTTGACCAGAATCTGATCGCCCTCGCGCAACTCATCCTTCACTTCCTTCACGCGATGCTCGGCAATCTCGGAGACATGCAGCAGGCCGTCGGTTCCGGGGAAGATCTCGACGAACGCGCCGAACTCGGCGAGCCGGACGACTTTGCCGAGGTACGTCTTGCCAACCTCGGGTACAGCCGTGATATCCGAGATCATCTGGATCGCCTTGGCGAGACCTTCTGCATCGGACGAGGCCACATTGACGCGGCCCGTATCGTCGACGTCGATCTTGACGCCCGTCGCATCGACAATGCCACGGATCACCTTGCCGCCAGGTCCGATGAGATCGCGGATCTTGTCGGTCGGAATCTGAATCGTGTGGATGCGGGGAGCGAACTGCGACTTCTCCTCGGCTGCATGCGAGATGACAGCATCCATCCTGTCCAGCAGGAAGAGACGGCCATAACGCGCCTGCTCTAGCGCCTCGCGCATGATCTGCGCGGTGATGCCCATGATCTTGATGTCCATCTGCAGGGCAGTGATGCCGTTGCGTGTTCCTGCGACCTTGAAGTCCATGTCGCCATAGTGGTCTTCGTCACCCGCGATGTCGGTGAGGATGGCGTACTTGTCGCCTTCCTTTACCAGGCCCATCGCCACTCCGGCGACCGAGCCCTTGAGCGGAATACCCGCCTGCATGAGCGAGAGCGATGCGCCGCAGACCGTGGCCATCGACGACGAGCCGTTGGATTCGAGGATGTCGGAAACGACGCGCAGCGTGTAGGGAGACTCCTCCTCGCCGGGGAGGACGGCCTCGAGCGCGCGCCAGGCGAGCGCTCCATGGCCGATCTCGCGACGGCCTACGCCGGTCATACGTCCAACTTCACCAACGGAGAACGGCGGGAAGTTATAGTGCAACATGAACTTCCGCTTCTGCTCGCCCTGGTAGCTTTCCATGCGCTGGGCGTCGTCGGTGGTACCGAGCGTTGCGCTCACCAGAGCCTGGGTTTCGCCACGGGTGAAGAGAGCCGAGCCATGCACGCGCGGCAGAACGCCAGTCTCGATCGTGACCTTGCGGATCTCGTCAAACGCGCGATGATCGGGGCGGATGTGCTCGCCGAGCACCTGCTCGCGGAAGATGGTCTCGCGCAGGGCCTCAAAGTACTTCGAGAGCTTTTTCGAAGCCGTGGGATCGTCGGCGGGAAGCTCCTTCTTGAGCTCGTCCTTGATCTCCTTGACCTTGGCGTAGCTGTCGAACTTGGGGTACTTCTGGGTGTCGAGCGCGTCCTTGAGACGGTCGCCCACCTTGGCCTTCAGAGCAGCCGCATACACGGTGTCATTCTCGAGTGCTGAGACGGTGCGCTTGGTCTTGCCAGCGCGGCTGACCAGATCCTCGATGCCCGCGACGATCTTCTTGATCTCTTCGTGCGCAAACTCGATGGCACCGACGACGACCTCTTCGGATACCTCCTTGGAGCCGGACTCGACCATCACGATGCCGTCCCTGGTGCCGACGACCATGATGTTCAGCTTGCTGACCAGGCGCTCCGAGTAGGTCGGGTTCACGCTGTACTGCCCGTCGATGAAGCCGATGCGCACAGCACCAACTGGGCCGTGGAACGGAATGTCCGAGAGCGCCAGGGCGCAGCTTGCGCCATTGATGCCGAGCACGTCGGGATCGTTTTCCTTGTCGGCTGAGTAGACGAACGCGACGACCTGCGTCTCGTTGCGGAAGGCCTCGGGGAAGAGCGGGCGAATCGGGCGGTCAATTTGCCGCGAGGTGAGGATTTCCTTCTCGCTGGGGCGGCCTTCACGCTTGATAAAGCCACCGGGGATGCGTCCGCCGGCGTAAGTGAACTCGCGATACTCCACGGTTAACGGGAAGAAGTCGATGCCCTCTTTGGGATCTGGCGACGCGACGGCGGTCGCAAGTACTGCGTTGTCGCCGCTGGTGGTGAAGGCAGCGCCGGAAGCCTGCTTGGCGATGCGTCCTGTCTCGAATTTGATGTGCTTGCCACCGGCAAGCTCAACGGTTACGTCCTGCTTCATAAACATTCCTCTTTTTCTTCTGTCTGTCTCTAAGCTCGTTGGAACGCCTTGCGCGGCTCGCGGATGAGCAGCGTTAAGACGAAAGCCCCGCCGAAGCTACTTCGGTCGGGGCTTCATAAATTCTGGTTACGGATGTAGGCGAATGTGCATGCCAGCGCGATGAAGCGCCGCGATGTGCGTCGAGTCGAGCGGCGCGAACAGAAGCAACCTCAGTCGCTCCCATCCCGTCGATGGCTCCGGGCAGATTCAATCTTCCTACACTCCTGGTGAGGCCGCCTTGGGCACATGTGGCCGAAGCAGCCCTGAATAGGCTACTTACGGATACCCAGCTTGCCAATGACGTCACGGTAGCGATCGGAATCCGTCTTCTTGAGATAGTCCAGAAGGCGGCGGCGCTTGCTCACCAACATCAATAGACCGCGGCGCGAGCCATGATCTTTTTTGTGGGTTTTAAAGTGCTCGGTCAGCTCGCCAATACGCTCGCTGAGGATCGCAATCTGCACCTCAGGACTTCCAGTGTCCGAGTCGTGCGTGCGGAACTTGGTAATAATGTCTGTCTTCTTCGCTGTTGCCAACACGGCGGGTCTTACTCCTGATTCTCTATGCGCTAGTCCACTTATCTCAGTCAGTGTCCAATTAAAGATACCACGCTGCGGCCCTGATGTTGCAGTTCCAGCGTGCGATTCATACAGCAATATCCTTTGATTCCACTAAGCGATGTGTCTCTTGAGGAACTCCAGCGAGCGCTGGCGGGCCAGCTTGGCAGCCGTGGGGTTATAGCTTCCACGGGCATCGCAGCTGAAACCATGCCCAGCTCCTTCATATATGAAGATCTCGACCTCTGGATGCGCCTCCCGCACCGCATCGATCTGGTCCTTGCCGATGTGGTTGTCATCCGCGCCGAAGTGAAGCATCACCGGACAGGATGGCTCTTCCTTCGCTACGCTGCCGATGCCGCCCGCGTAATAGCCCACGGTGGCCCTGGGCTGGAAGCCGTAGCTTGGCCCACGCGTCGCACTTAGCCAACTCATGAATCCGCCGTAGCAGTAGCCAATGACTCCAGTTCCCTTGCCTGAGCCGTCCACATACGCAAACGCAGCCGACACATCCTGCAACGCCAGCGCAGGGTTCAGCTTCTGGTAGAGCTCGACGGCTTTCTTCATGTCCTCGCCCTCGTACTTCAGCTCGACACCCTTCTCCACGCGGTCGAAGAGCGCCGGTGCGATCGCCACGAAGCCGTCCTTGGCGTAGCTGTCGACTATGCTGCGGATGTGAGGATTCACACCGAAGATCTCCTGCACGACGACCAGTGCGCCGATCGCCTCGCCCTCAGGCTTTGCTACATATGCAGCCAGTTCGTGGCCATCGGCCGCCTTCAACTGTACCCATTCACTCATGCTTGCTTCCTCCATAGACTCAGACGCGAGATTCAGGCTAAAAGCCGCATCGCCACCAGTTCCGGCTGGCTACGAGAGGAATGATCTTGTGGTAAACGCCAGAGGATACTCGGCGAAGGACGTTTTCATGCCATCCAAACGGGGGCGACAGCGGTCTTCTGCCAATCAGGACAATACGCCTATCGGAAGTCGCCCAGCAGGTTGCTGATCAGCTTCTGCGCCAGGTCCGCAGAAGAGACGTCGTAACAGCCATTCGCGATCGCGGTCCTGACTCTTGCGACCCTCTCCATCCGAACATCGGAGAGGTCCATCGTGCGTTCAAGAGATTCGGTCGTGCTGCTCTGCATCAATCGGTCGGTACCTGGAGTAGTTGAGCTACCGGTGGCGGATACCCGATACGTCTTCCCATATCGCTGGCGCAACGTATCCTCTTTGCCCCAAACCCCGCGGCCGCTGCTATCGAATGATGCCCACGAACTCCAAACTTTTCTCAATGAGACCACCCCCATGGTCTCTATCGGCGGGGACTAAAAAGACATTAGCGATATTTAATATTTTTCTGCCTTCCCGTACCAGGCAAAAGTCCTTGTCGGAGTGCTCCTGAAATCACGATGACAAGGCTTCGGAACATCTGACGCTGGGGCGTTTCAGCATTCGCCCGGTAAGCTGGGCAGGCACTTCTCTGCGCGGGGCATCGCCTGGATTTTGCGGAAGCCCTGCAAGGTAGCGCGGAGCCGAACCACTGCTGAGGAGTGGATCTGCGAGACGCGCGACTCGACCACGCCAAGCGTAAGACCAATCTCCTTCATGGTCAGCTCTTCGTAGTAGTAGAGCGTCAGCACCATGCGCTCCTTTTCGGGGAGTTCCTCGATAGCGTCGACCAGGCATTGACGCCTCTCCCCCTGCAGGCAGCGAAAGAGCGGATCTTCCTCTGGCGATCCTGCGACGTAGGCAAGTTCGTCCTCACCGGAGCCTTCCATGTGCTCAAGATTCAGGCTGCCGATCTCCAAACCCTTTAGGTCGCCCAACAAAAGCTGGTATTCATTGAGGCCAAGATTCAGCTGCTTGGCGATCTCCTGCTCCAAGGGGGTGCGCCCCAGGGCTTGTGTCAACGCTTGAATCGCATCCTGCACCGCGCGGCCCTTGCGGCGAAACTCGCGGGGACTCCAGTCGAGAATCCGTAGCGAGTCGAGAATCGCCCCACGAATTCGGAACTGCGCATAGCTCTTGAACTGCACCTTCTTGTTGTGGTCGAACTTGTTGAATGCGTCGATCAGGCCGACAACTCCGGCCGAAATTAGATCGTCGAGCTCCACGTGCTGCGGAAGCCGCTCATGAATGCGGCGAGCGAGATAGCGCACCGTGGAAAGGTGCTCGATCAGGAGGCGATCGCGCTCTGGCCCCTCGAGCGCTGCGGGGATGGACCTCTTTGCCGCAGGAGTGCCTTTTATCGGCGCGACATAGTCATGCTGAGAGAGATCAGACTTCGGCAGTGTCTGTTCCATCATGGTCCATAGGGCGGCCTTCCCTGCTTCATGGGTCGATATCGTGGGTTGCTCATCGCGCTTCGGGTTCATGGCCATTGGAGCCTCACAATCGTTGATTCCAGCGCTCAGTCGTTCTGTATCGGCGTATTGGTAAGGGCACGAGCGAGGCCAAACTTTGGTGTAGTTTTCTGAGTCGTTTCCAAGGTTCATCGCCCTTCGATAGCAAAAAAATGGCCCTCCGACGGAGGGCCTTGCTGGAGAAAGGTCTTAGATGAGAATGTGCTTACTTTCTGATTGCGCGGCGCAGACGGATATCCTCGGCACGAATGCTCGGCGAGTCTTCCGCGAGGATAGAAGCGCGCTCCAGGACGTGAGCCAGTTCACGAACGTTGCCGGGCCAGTCGTGCAGGCAAAGCTTGTCGAGTGCTGCTCCGGATAGCATCTTGCGGGGCGAGGACTTGCCCATCAGCGTGAGAAAGTGCTCACATAGCATGGCAATATCCTGAATGCGTTCGCGCAGCGGTGGTACGTCAACAGGAAAGACCGCAAGCCGATGATAGAGATCAAGGCGGAAGCTGCCTTCAGTGGCCCGCTTCTCGAGTTGCTGATGAGTAGCTGCAATCACGCGCACATCGACGCTCAGGGTCTCGTTGTCGCCAACGCGCTGCAGCTCTCCATTCTCCAGAAAGCGCAGCATCTTAGCCTGCAGCGCGAAAGGCATCTCGCCAATTTCATCGAGGAAAAGTGTTCCGCCGTGTGCAGCCTCGATGCGGCCGGTGCGGGACTGCACGGCACCGGTGAACGCACCGCGCGTGTGTCCAAAGAGCTCCACTTCAAGGAGTGCCTCGGGGATGGCGGCGCAATTCAGAACGACGAACGGCTTGGCGGAGCGGGGGCTCAAGCGATGCAACGCACGGGCTACGACCTCCTTACCGGTTCCCGTCTCGCCCTCAATCAACACGGTCGCCTTGCGCGGCGCAACCAGCCGGATGATTCGCGCGAGTTCGAGCATGATGGCGCTCTCGCCAACCATCTCGTCGATGACCATGGACAGCAGGGCTCCGGTTGGAGGCGTGTGGGTCTTACGCGTGTACTCAAACATCCGTGAGTCGATCGGCTGCGACTCAGTTCTCTGCCGTGGCGGGGACTGAGGCTCGCCTGTGTAGACCTCACTGGAGGCGCGTGCCCGTGCTGCCGTAAAATCGCCGCTCGTAGTTTCATCTGCCTCAGACGTTGAAATCTCTCGATTCGAGGAGCTCAGCGCCTCACGCAGCGCATGCAGCAGCTCATGCCGGCGCGGACTCTTCGTACCACCGGCGATCGGATCGCCATCAACTCGCAGCAGGTCCATCCCCGGATACATGGCACCAATCTGTTCCGCAAACTCCACCACCTCGAGGTCGGGAAGCCAGTGGTCGAGCAGCAGTGCTTCTGTGGGCTGGTCTTCAAGCTGCGCGATCGCTTCGGCGCCACCCCGTGCCTCGCGCACCTGCCAACGCAGTCCGCTCAGGCTGCTGCTCAGCCGCTGCCGCAACGACGCATCCGCACTTGCCAACACTACCGTTCTGTCAAAGCCAACGCTTACTGATTCCATTTTCTGCTCCACTTCCTGTTCGACCCATCTGTATTGCTTTGCCTACCTGGCAGCGTCTTCTTCTTCACGGAGCAGCCGTTGACGGATCCGGGCAATTACCTCAAACATCCGCCGCGTCTCCTCAAGACCTCCGTCGACGGCTTCCTGCAAGGCGCCGTCGTGACCAAGCATCTTGCCGATCTCCAGGCGACACTGCAGCGCTGTCAGCGGTTGGCAAAGATCATGCAGCTCCGCGTGCATCTGCTCTAG
>PLHC01000143.1:0-1046 GCA_003138795.1 Granulicella sp.
AGATGCGCAGCGGAATGCTGATCGAGAAGCCAGCGGAGTTGTAGGTGCCAGAGCGGTCGTACTCGCCCTCGAGCGTCGGATCGGTGGTTCCGTTGGCGATTGCGAGTCGCGCATTGGCGACCGCTGCCGTCGTCCCAAAGCGCGCCGCAGCGTAGTCCGGGCGATTGGTAATCGCGGTCTGCACCAACTGCTCTTGCGTCTCGGTCACGATGGGCGGAACGATCTCGCCTTTGACGTCGAACTCTGGGTTTGGAGTCTCGACGCCCATCAGCGTCTGCAGTTGGTCGGAGGCCTGGCGAAGGTTGATGATGTCGTTCGCCTCGTCGGATTCGTAGGCGCCCAACTGCAGGTCCAGGCGCTCGTAGTCGAGCTTGCCCAGATCGCCCGCCTTATAGCGGTCGTTGGCGATCCCGACCTCGTGGCCGAAGTCCTTCAGGCTTGCGCTCGCGAGCTCGAGCGCCTCTTTCGCGATCATCATGTGGGTGAACGCAGTCTTTACCGTCAGCTCCGTCTGCCGGATTGTGTCCTCAAGCTGGGCCTGCGTCTGTTCGGTGGTCGCGTGCGTGTCCTCGAGCCGCCACTTGCGCTTTTCACCGCGTTCGAACAGCCGCGAGACCCCTATGCTGTACGCGTAGGGGTTGGACGCGCCTTCGGCCGGCAGTGTGATGTTGGTGCCACCGAATGCGAGGTTGGGATTCTGCCGCAGGCCTGCCTGGATCTCCTGCGCCCGAACCGCGCGCAGGTTCTGGTCGGCAGCAAGCAGTGTCAGGTTCTTCGACCGAGCTCGGTCAAGCACCTCAGCGAGCGTCAGCGCTCCGGGACTCGAGACGGGCGGTTTGCGCGGATCGGGCCCGGCGTTGAGACCGGCCGCGTAGGCCGCTGCTGGCGTCTGGCCGGCAGCGCTGGCCGTCGCGCTTGTACTCGTCTGGTGGCCTGCGGCAGCTTGCGCCTGCAGTGCGCGCACGCCAAGCGCCGCAACGGCGATCAGGATAACGGATTGAGTCTTGCGTAAGGTCTTCATAATCTATTTCTCAAACTCCGGCTCG
>PLHC01000143.1:1101-17546 GCA_003138795.1 Granulicella sp.
CCACCAGCATCGTCATCATGATTGGACGCAGCCTCAGCACAGCGCCTTCGATCGCTGCCTCCTTGACCGTATATCCGCTGGCGCGCATCTGGTTGATGCACTCCAGCATGATGATGCCGGTCTGTACCGAGACGCCGAAGAGTGCCAGGAATCCAACACCCGACGACACGCTGAAGTGGTTTCCGGTGAGGTACAACGCCACCAGGCCTCCTACCGGTGCGATGGCCACGTTGGCCAGAACCAGCAGGGCCCACTTGAACGAGTTGAACATGCCATACAGGATCATGAAGATCAGCAGCACGGTGATCGGAAGCACGAGCATCAGACGCCGCGAACTGCGCTTCTGGCTCGCGTACTCACCGGCCCAGTCGAGGTGGTAGCCGGGAGGCATGGAGACTTGCTTGTTGACCTTGGCGATAGCCTCCTGCACGGTACTGCCGAGATCGCGGTTGCGCACGCTGTACTTGATGGCGACGAAGCGGCTGCTGCCCTCGCGGTATATCTCCTCTGCGCCGTCGGTGACCTCGACATGCGTGAGCTGTGCGAGGGAGACACGTTCCCCTGATGGCGCCAGCAGCCGGATGTTGCCGATCTCTTCGGGGGTTGTTCGATACTGCGGGCTGTAACGCACCATGACGTCGTAGCGTGCTTCACCGTCCAGCACCTGGGTCACCGGAGCTCCCGCGATGGTGCCCCCAACCGCGCTCTCGATGGCTGCCTGGATGTCGGAGACGTTGATTCCATAGCGGGCCGCAGCTGCCCGGTCGACGACGTAACTCAAGTTCGGCTGCCCGATTACGTGGAAGAGCCCGAGGTCCGCGACGCCGGGGACCGTGCTCATCACCTGCACGATCTGATTGCCCTTCGCCTCAAGCGTCTTCAGGTTGGAGCCATACAGCTTCACCGCCAGCTCACCCTTCACGCCGCTCACCGCCTCTTCGACGTTGTCCGAGATGGGCTGAGAGAAGTTCCAGACCACGCCGGGCATCTTCTCCAACTCACGGTTCATTGCGCCGATGAGTTCATCCTTGTCCTTGTGAAAGACGGGACGCCACTGGTCCTTGGGCTTGAGGTCGACGAAGTACTCGGTATTGAAGAAGCCGGTGGTGTCGGTGCCGTCGTCAGGGCGGCCAATCTGGCTGACGACCTGGGTGACCTCTGGGAAGCTCGACAACACGATTCTGGTCTTGTCGGCGATGGCGAGGCTCTCGGTGGGGCCGGTGCTGGGGGCCAGGGAACCGCGCACCCAGATGGCGCCTTCATCGAGGTGGGGCAGGAACTCCGATCCGATCACGCCGCCGAAGGCCAGGAAGCCGCCAAGAGCCAACATTCCGCAGGCAATGGTAAGCGGCACAATCTTGTGGTCGATTGCCCATGTGGAGCTTGTGCGATAGCGGTTGGTAAGCCAGCGCATCACTGGGTTCTCCCACTCGCTGGCGCCGTTAGGGAACATGAAGCTCGCCAGAACAGGCGCGAGGAGCATCGAGAAGATGAGTGATCCCAACAGCGCGAAGGCAACCGTCCAGGCCATCGGCTTGAAGAGCCGACCTTCGACCGATTGCAGCGTGAAGATCGGCAGATAGGCCGTGATGATGATGGTGATGGCGTAAAACACCGGCCGTTGAACCTCGTGAGCTGCTTCACGGATCTGAGTAATCACCGTCTTGTCCGGCTGGCGGTCATGACTCAGATGGCGGACGATGTTCTCCACCATCACCACGGCGCCTTCGACGACCATGCCGAAGTCCAGGGCGCCAAGGCTCAGGAGATTGGCGGGGATGTGGCGCAGGTCGAGACAGATGGAGGCGAAGAGCAGAGCGAATGGAATCGTGATCGCGACGATCAGGGCTCCGCGCAGATTGCCGAGGAACAGGAACAGGATAAGAGCGACGAGAAGGATGCCTATGGTCAGGTTATCCAGAACGGTGCTCGTTGTGAGCTTGAGCAGAGTGCTGCGATCGAGGAATGGCACGATCTTCACGCCGGGCGGAAGGATGTGGTCGTTCAGTTCCTTGACCTCGGCGTGAATACCCTCCAGTGTGGTGTCCGAGTTGTCGCCCTTCTGCAGCAGGACGACGCCCTCCACTACGTCGCTGTCGTCGATCAGCTTTCCATCTTCGCTGCGATATGTCTTTCCGATCTGGCCGAGCCGAATCTTCGGTCCTTGCGCAACGGTGGCCACGTCGCTCACCCGTAGCGCGGTTCCGTTGGCGGCCTTCAATACGGTCTGCTCGATGTCGTGGACGTTGGTGAAGAGGCCAATCTCCTGCACGTTGATCTGCTGCTGGCCCTGCTCGATGAAACTGCCACCGGCATTCACGTTGTTCGCTGCGATCTGCTGCTGAACCTGCTGGATTGTCAGACCGTAGGCCACCAGCTTCTCCGGGTCCACGATCACCTGGTACTCGCGCGTGAGGCCGCCAAAGCTCGACACGTCCACTACGCCGGGAACGCTGCGGAACGCCTTCTCCAACTGCCAGTCTTCGATGCTCTTCAACTGCATCGTGTCGATCGACGGATTCGTGCTCTTCAGCGTGTACCAGTAGATTTGGCCGACGGGACTCCAGTCTGTACCGATCTGCGGCTGCAATCCCGTGGGTAGAGTCACCTGGCCAAGCCGCTCCAGCACCTTTTCGCGGTTCCAGTCGTCCTCGCTGTCGTCGTCGAAGATCATCGTCACGCTGGACAGCCCCGCCAGAGTCGTCGAGCGCAGATGCGTCATGTGTGGGATGCCGGCCATCCCGTTCTCCAGCGGTATTGTGACCTGCTGCTCCACGTCCTCCGCCGATCGCCCGGGCCACTGCGTGATGACATTTACATAGTTGTTTGCGACATCCGGATACGCTTCGACCGGCAGGTTGTGGAACGAGACCGCTCCCCACGCGAACAGCAGCACCGCCACAATCAGCACGATGAAGCGGTTATTCAGCGCGAAGTCAACCAGCCGCTTGATCATTGCTGGTCCGCCGTGTTCTCAAGATCCAGTGCGTTGCCCACCACTTGCTGTCCAGCTCCCAACCCCGCATCGATCTCCACCATGTTGCCCGGCAGCGTCGGACCCGTCTTTACCTGCACACGCTTGAAACTGCCATCGCCAGCAGGCTCGAAGACATAGGATCGGTCATGCAGCTGGAGCACTGCGGCTGGGGGCACGGCCGTCTCCTGCTCGGGCCGCGAGCCTTGGAGCGTTCCCGTCGCGAACATGCCAAGGCGCAGCAGTTTTTCCGGGTTCTCTACCTGAATTCTCACTTTGGCTGTGCGTAGACTGGGGTCCAGCTGTGCGCCGATGTCGCTGATTGTTCCGGAGAACACTTTGCCCGGAAACGCGTTCAGTTGTATGTCTGCGTGCTGGCCAAGATGGACGCCCGCCAGATCATTCTCATAGACATCGCAGATCACCCAGACGTGCGACAGGTCCGCGATCGTCAATGATCCGGTCGACCCCACATAGGAGATACCTGCAGCTCCAGCCGCCGTCACATTTTGCGCAATGATCACGCCGCTCGCCGGAGCGTATATCTTGACTGTCTCTCCAGGATGGTTCCTGTCCACTCCAAGGATCTTCAACTGCTGTTCGGATGCGGTCAGGCCCGCCTTCGCGTCGTCCTCACCATCCTGCGCGGCATCGAGCTGAGACTTCGGAATCGCCCCCTTGTCGTAGAGGAGCTTGTCGCGGTCGAGCGTCACCGCGGTCAGGTGCTCGTCGTTCACAGCCTTCAGATAGGCGTTGAATGCAGTGGAGACATCGGGGCTCTGGACTTCCATTAGCAGTTCGCCCTTGTGCACGGAATCGCCCAACCCGACATGCAGCGCTACGACGCGGCCATTTGCCAACGAAAGTACGGGGATCTCACGAGAGACGTCGGGGTTTACCGTCCCAGTCACCTTCAGCGCGCTCCTGACGTCCTGCGATACAGACTGGACCAGCGGAAAACGCCCTGCCCGCTCCACATGCACCACATCCGACCCGCCAGTCTCCTCAACCTGCATCGAAGAGGGTGGCGCCTCCGCAGAGGTCGAACCGGCTTCGTGTTTGCAGCCACTGAGACTCAATACGAGCAGGAGGAAGGGAGCGACGACACGACGCAGATAGGTAGACCTCTGCCCGAGATAGTCTTGATTGTTCTGTTTTTCCAGCGTCATGTTCATGGGTTTAGTGTTTGCTGTGTCCAATCATTCTGTAAGAAGCAATTAGTTTGAGGCTAACTCAGAGGGGCTATCGGTTGGCGGGTATGTCCCGTATCTTCCGATGGGACCGTTTATCTTCCGATAAAACCTGTTATGACAGGATGAATTTACAGATACTGAAGTTACGATGCGACGTTCAGATTCGATTACGAAGAGCCATGCCTTCCGACTCATTCTCGGACTGGTCGGGATTGCGATCATTGGCTACGTTGATCGTCGACTGAGTGAGGCGATTCCGCTGGCGTTGCTGTATCTCGCGCCCGTTGTCCTGATGAGCACGGCGCTGCGCCGCTGGCAGATTCCCGTGCTGGGGGTGCTTTGCACCGTTGTGGTGGAGTTTGCCAATGGCTATCCATGGACTTTGAGGGATGGTATTGCACGCGATTCGCTCTATTTCTTTGCGTACACTGCCGCCGGCCTCTATGTGTCGGAGGTGCTTTCGCGCCGTGCCAGTGAACAGTCGCATCTCGATGCGCTGGAGTCCGAGATTGAGGCGCGTCGCGGGGCTGAGGAGCAGCTGCGCCTGGTCGTAGCAAACTCTTCGATCGCCATCATTACCTCCGACGAGAACGGAACGATTCTGCAGGCCAATGATGTGGCGGAGCGCATGTTCTCGGGCGATGCTCCAGCCGGAGTTGCTCGTCTGGAGGGTTCCTCCCTGAATGTGTTCATACCCTCGCTGGCCCGTGTTCAGATTCACCGCCAGGGGTGGGAACATCTGAGGACGATGTTGCAGTGCCAAGGACTTCGTGCGACCCAGGACCCGTTTCTCGCCGATGTGTGGGTTTCGTCGTACATCACCACGCGTGGCGGACGCCTCACGGCGATGATCATTGACGCATCGACGGAGATGCGTGACCGGGAAGAGGCGAATCTTGAGCAGGTGCTGGTTGGCTCCCGGCTAGCCGTTGGAGCTCTATTTCATGAAATTCGCAACATCTGCGCTGCCATCGCGGTGGTGCAACAGAATCTGCGTGCAACCTACGCTCCTGAAGAACCCTCCGAGGACTTTGAGGCACTGCGCCAGTTGGTTACGGCGCTTGAGCGCATGGCATCGCTGGAGCTTTCACTGGTTCGGCGGCAGCCTGCCAAGCTCAAGATCGACACGTTTCTGCGTGAGTTGCGCATCATCCTCACGCCTTCGTTGCGCGAGACTGGTATTGCGCTGGAGTGGCAGATCGAGCCGAATCTGCCTGAGGTGTGGGCTGACCAGCAGAGTCTTCTCCAGGTCTTTCTCAACCTTGTGCGCAACGCGGAGAAGGCGCTCGCTGCGGTCGACAACGCCAAGCTGGCTATTCATGCAGCGTGGGTGGATGGCCGCGTGCAAGTGAAACTCTCTGATAATGGGCCTGGCGTGAGTGATCCTGCGAGTCTCTTCCGTCCGTTCGGCGGTGGACCTTCCGCCTCGGGACTTGGGCTCTATCTCTCTCGAGCCATGATGCTGAGCTTCCACGGCAATCTGGCGTATCAGCCCAGTGCGTCCGGCGCTACGTTCGTCGTGGAGATGATTCCTGTCGAGGTGGAAGTATGACTTCCAAGAGCAATCAACAACCGACCCGGCTGCTTCTGGTTGACGACCACACACTCTTTCGCGAGAGCCTGCGACGNNCAACGGTCTCGACCTCGTCCGCCGCATTCGTCTTTTGCGGCCAGATGCCCATGTTCTGATGGTGACGGCCGGTATGGGTACAGCTGACCTGGTGCGGGCTGTCACGGAGTTAAATGCCGGGATATTCCTGAAGACGGAGCCTACGGTTGAGTTGATGCTGGCGATTCAGCGCACGGCGCAGGGAGAACGCTGGATCTCGTCGCGTGCATCTCTGGCGCTGCTCTCGTCGCATGAACTCTCCGCGGTGCCGGAGGGACGGGGACAAGAGCAGTTGAGCGCTCGCGAGTCGCGCGTTCTGCGTGGCGTGCTGGAGGGACAGAGCAACAAGGAGATCGGGGCTCAGCTGGAGATGACGGAGAGCTCGGTGAAGGCGGTGCTGCAAAAGCTCTTTGAGCGAGCCGGCGTGCGCAGCCGGTCGCAGTTGGTGCGTTACGCCATCGAGGCCCAGATCGACACCAGATAGTGTGGGAATCCATGCGATATACTGAATGCATAGGTGGTCTAAAGCATGTCCTATGTGCCGTTTTACGACCCGGCAAAGTCCTATCTGGACAACTTTGAGCACGGCCCGTTCGGTCTCTTCGCCGACACCTCTCCTGCTTCCCCAACCAGTGAACCGAAACATCAGTTTCTAGGGCATCCGGTCTTCGTGCCCTTCGGTATACCCGCGGGCCCCCTGATCAACGGCAGGTTCGTGAAGGCTGCGCTGGATATGGGCTTCGACATTCCTGTCTACAAGACGGTTCGGACGCACAGGTTCGAGTGTCATCCGTGGCCGAATGTGCTTGCTGTGAAGGTGGAGGGCGATCTTGTACCCGATCGCACGCTGATTGCAAACCACAACTACGCGGAGCCGCTGTCGATTACCAACTCCTTCGGTGTGCCATCGTTTGGTCCGGAGTTCTGGCAGCCGGATATGGCCGAGGCTGCTGCCTATGCGGGGCCGGGGCAGGTAGTCGTTGGAAGCTTTCAGGGAACGTTGCCAGAGAACGGCAGTGTTGCTTCGTATCTTGAGGACTTTGTGCTCGGTGCCAGGCTGGTCAAAGAGACGGGCGTCAAGATCATCGAGGTGAATCTTAGCTGTCCGAATGAAGGCACTGCAAATCTTTTGTGCTTCGACATCCAGCGCTCACGCCGGGTGGTGGAGGCAATCAAGGATGAGATCGGCAGTGTGCCGCTGGTGATCAAGATGGCGTATTACAAGGACGACCATCGCCTGGAGGAGTTTGTCCGCGAGGTAGGAAAGACGGTCGATGGCATCTCCGCGATCAATACGATCTCTGCGGAGATTCTTGACGAGGATGGCAAGCAGGCTTTGCCGGGTGCGGGCCGTTTGCGCAGCGGTGTCTGCGGCAGCGCCGTGAAGTGGGCGGGCTTAGCGATGGCATCACGGCTGGCGCGGCTCCGAGGAGAGCTAGGGATGAAGTTCGCGATCGTTGGTGTTGGTGGCGTTGGCAATGCGGCAGCGTTCGATGAGTATCGCAGGGCTGGCGCAGACGCTGTGATGTCGGCGACAGCGGCGATGTGGAATCCGAGGCTTGCGGAAGAGATCAAGGGGCAATCGCATGAGCTATGAGGCGAGGAGCCGCGAGATAGCCGAGGCTCTGATTGCGATTGAGGGGGTGGGCTTTTGTCCAGCGGCGCCGATCACCTTCAAATCAGGCATCAAGTCGCCGGTTTATTGCGACAATCGACGATTTCCGTTCTGGCCAGAGCAGTGGGCGAAGGTGATCCGCGGCTTTGAGGAACTGATTGCGGAGCGAGAGATTCCTGTGGAGGTAGTTGGAGGCGTTGAGGCTGCCGGAATTCCGCATAGCGCGGTGCTGGGGTTTTCAATGCGTAAACCGTCGGTCTTCATTCGGAAAGAGCTGAAGGAGCATGGCACGAAGAAGCGCGTCGAGGGTGGCGATGTGACGGGCAGGCGGGTTGTGCTGGTCGAAGATCTGGTGACGACCGGCGGCAGCAGTATCGCAGCGATCGAGGCTCTGCGCGCCGAGGGCGCTGTCGTGAGCGATTGCCTGGCGATCATCAGCTATGACTTCCCAGAGGCCGTGGAACTGTTCGAGCGATCAGGCGTACGACTTCATGCGGCAACGACGTTTCAGGCAGTACTAGAGAGCGCGCTTGAGCGCGAGATGATCGATGAAGCTGGAGCGGCAGTCGTGCGCGACTGGCTGAAAGAACCACATTCGTGGGCCAAACGATATGGTTTTGAATAGAGGACGATGAACGCTGTTATGCAAAAGTTCGAGCGGCGAGCGGAGGCGGTGGGATCGCTGCTGTGCGTTGGGCTGGATCCTGAACTCGACCGCATTCCCGCGCGCTTCAGGGCCGAGGAGTGGCCGCTGTTTGCGTTCAATCGGTGGATCATCGAGCAGACCCATCCTTATGCCGCTTCGTACAAGCCCAATATGGCGTTTTATGAGGCGCGAGGGACGCAAGGACTGACGGAGCTCGAGTTGACGATGGAGTATCTGCGCAGCGAGCACCCTGATGTCTTCACGATCTGTGATGCAAAGCGCGGGGATATTGGAAATACGAATCGCGGGTATGCAATTTCCATCTTTGATGCGATGGGTTTTGATGCAGTCACACTGCATCCGTATCTTGGCAAAGAGGCACTTGCCCCGTTTCTGGAGAGGCACGACAAGGCATGCATTGTGTTGTGCCGGACCTCGAATCCGGGAGCAGGAGAGTTCCAGGACCTCGAGTCTGGCGGCAGGCCGTTGTGGGAGACGGTCGCTCTGCGGGTGAGCACGGAATGGAATGCTGCGGGTAACTGCATGCTGGTTGTCGGGGCGACCTACCCAGAGGAGATGAGAAGAATTCGTGCGATCGCACCGACGATTCCTTTTCTTGTGCCGGGTGTGGGCGCACAGGGTGGTGATGTGGCAGCTGTTGTTTCCGCAGGCTTGGACGCGCAGGGCAAGGGGCTTTTGATTAGCAGCTCGCGCGGGATTCTTTTCAGCGAAGATCCTGCGTCCGCTGCGCGTGATCTTCGCGATGAGATCAACGCTGCGAGAGAGGCTGCCCATGCTGCGTCTTGAGGGGAGAATTGCCAATTTTGATCGCGAGTTTGAGGGCGCGGTAGAGATCAACACGGAGACTGGGCTGATTGAGCACGTGGGGCCAAGAACCGGCAAGAGCGATCTTGACCTTGGCGGCCAGATTATTTTTCCTGGCTTCGGCGATCTGCACATTCACGCGCGTGATGATGTGAGCAAATCGCAGGTCTATAAAGAGGACTTTGCGACGATCTCCGCCGCGTCTATCCATGGCGGCGTGACGCATGTTGCGGACATGCCGAACAACCCTGTCGCGCCAGTTGACGATGAGCGGTATGCCGCGAAGGAGAAGCTGACTGCGAAGTCAGCCGTGCATGTGACGCTGTATGCGGGAATTGGGCCGGAAACGAATCCGCTTACGCGCCAGGTGCCCTACAAGGCGTTCATGGGGCCGTCGGTGGGGGACTTGTTTTTTGCTTCGCAGGAGCAACTTGAAGGTGTGATTGCGCGGTATCGGGGCAAGAATGTCAGCTTCCACTGTGAAGATCCTGCGATTCTGCGAGAGAGCAAGGGCGCGGCAACCCATGAGCTGAGGCGTCCAGCCAGGGCTGAGATCACGGCGATAGAGTTCGCGCTGTACCTGATTGAGCGATACGACCTGGTGGGGAAGTTGTGCCACTATTCTACGAAGGGCGGTCTTGAGAAGATCGCCGCAGCGAAGGCGCGGGGCGTTCGCGTTACGGCTGAGGTTACGCCACACCACTTGTTCTTCGATGAAACAATGCTGACCGATGAGAATCGTCTGTGGTTGCAGATGAACCCTCCGCTGCGTGGCAGAGAGGACAGGTTGGCGCTGATCGCGGCGCTGCGCGAGGGACTGGTGGACTATGTTGCGACGGACCACGCTCCTCACACGATTGAAGAGAAGATGGAAGGTGTGAGTGGCGTGCCACACCTCGACACCTACGGAGCTTTTGCTACGTGGCTGATGGCGGAGCACGGGTTCTCCGCAAGGGATATCGCGCGCGTGTGCGCTTACAATCCGGGTTCATTTGTAAAGGAGTTCCTGCCGCAGGGTTTCGGCAAGGGATATGGCGTGATCGAGCCGGGATATGTTGGCTCGCTCACGATTCTCGATCCCGACGCGCCGTGGCTTGTTCGACGCGAAGAGATGAAGACGAAGTGCGGCTGGTCTCCCTTTGAGGGATATACGTTGCCTGGCCGTGTGACATACACCGTACTGCAAGGCAAAGTTTACCCAGCAAGTTGAGTGAGTGTTCCCCTTATGCAAAAGCTAAAACACGTTATCAGCGCACGGCAGTTCGACGATCCAGAGTTCTTGCTATGGCTCTTTGAGTCGGCTAATCAAATGGAGCGCGATGACGTCTTTCGCGCACTGACAGACCCGTTACGTGGCCGGATTCTAGCAACGTTGTTCTTCGAACCAAGTACACGCACGCGGTTTTCGTTCGAGGCTGCGATGCAGAAGTTGGGCGGCGGTGTGCTGACCGCAGAGAACGCTCGCGCCAATTCTTCGGCGACCAAGGGCGAGACCATCAGCGATACCATTCGCGTGGTGAGCGGGTATGCCGATGCCATTGCAATTCGGCACTATGAGCCGGGAGCCGCTGAGGAGGCATCGAGAATTTCTCCGGTGCCCATCATCAATGCCGGGGATGGTATCGGCGAGCATCCGACCCAGGCGCTGGCCGATATGTACACGATCAAAAAAGAGCTTGGCCGGCTGAGTGGATTGCGTGTTGCGCTTGTTGGAGACCTGCTGAACGGGAGGACGATTCATTCACTGCTCCCGTTGCTTTGCCTGTACCCCGGTGTGACGATCGATCTGATCTCGCCATGGCAGTTGCGTCTGCCGCTGCGGTATCGCGAGTCCCTGATAGAGAAGGGAACTACGTTCCACGAGGGCGATAGCCTCGAAGGCGTGATTGAGCAGGCAGATGTTGCTTACATCACTCGCGTGCAAAGCGAACGGTTTGCCTCGAAGGAGGACTATGACGCGGTCAAAGATGTGTATGTTATCGATGCGGAGTTGGCCAACCGGTTGAAGCCGGAGGCAATCATCATGCACGCATTACCACGCGTCAACGAGATCTCTCCGGAAGTGGACAGTAATGCCAGAGCCGCTTACTTCCGACAGGCGAAGAATAGCTTGTATATTCGCATGGCACTGCTGAAGTATCTGCTGGCCTAGAGGACGGCGCCGGCAGCCACTCGCGGGGCAAAGGAACCATGCACTTCGTCCACCGTAGTTGCACGCAACCCATTCGAGTGAGATAGGGACATAGTAGTGTTCGCTTCGGCAACCCGTGCCGGTATTGAGATGATCGTATGACAAGACACGCTTCGGTCCCTCAACTTCATAACGGCTTAGCTCTTGGGGGTTGGATCCCTGGAATGCGCGAGCTGCAAACCATCATCGCTCCCTGATGGTTGCACGGACTCAAGCTTCGCTGCTTCAGATTACGGTATCCGTGAAACTGCTTTAATTATGTAATCAAGTTCAATAGAAAAGAAAATGTCAGAAATCAGAGATTTATTGCAAAAGTTAACTCTTTTCGATTTTGAGATGTGTTATAAATAAAAACACTATGGTTCGGCTCACACCCTTCCAGCCCGCCTTTCGTTGTTGTTGTCGCTGACCTGCGCTTTTTCTACGCGAGAACTATCCCATCCAATTAAATAGTCGCTGACGAGCTAACTCTCGCCTCGCCTTGCTGTCTGCAAACCCGTGTTTGCGGGTTGCATGTTTGGGCCGTGGTGTCTCGATCGGCGGACGAGGTGCTTTCGTGAAAAAATTCCTTGCAGTATTGTTGTTATTTGCCCCGGCGCTTTTTGCACAAACCCCTACTGCATCTCTTACCGGCTACGTACAGGACCACTCTGGCGCAGCCATAACAAATGCAAAGGTTACAGTGCAAGATAGGGCCACCCGCATCCTCCACACAGCAACAACCGGTGCCAGTGGCGAGTATGAGATCCTTCAACTTCCCCCCTCCCTCTATGATGTGACCGCATCAGCGCAAGGCTTTCAAACCGAAGCTCAAACTGGTGTCGCTCTACACGTTGACCAACGTGCACGAACCAATTTTGTGCTAACAGTAGGTCGGGTTTCTGATAGTGTGCAGGTAACAAGCCAAGCTGCACTTACCGATACAGAGTCCTCTTCGGTTGGTACTGTGATTGACAACCGTGCGGTTCTAGAACTCCCACTAAATACACGCAGCTTCTACTCCCTACCCCTGCTGGTTCCTGGAGTAGTGCAACCAGCTCAAGACTCAACGCTGGGCTATCGCGGCGGTTTTAACGTAGCCGGCTCCAAAGAGACCTGGAACAACTTCACACTGAACGGGGTGGACGATAACGATGAAGCGATTGACGGTCCAAGCTATCGTCCCAGTATCGAGTCCATCCAAGAGTTTAAGGTTCTTACCGGTATCTACTCGGCCGAATACGGGCGGGTTTCGGGCGGACAGGTTGTCATCGTCACCAAGTCTGGAAGCAACAAGTTCAGCGGCGATCTGTTTGAGTTCTTTCGGAATCAAAGGTTTGATGCCAAGAACTTCTTTACGCCTGTCGGGACAACACCTGCGCTAAACCGCAACCAGTTCGGTGGAACTTTCGGTGGTCCAATCCAGAAGGACAAGACCTTCTTCTTTGTAAACTACGAGGGACTCCAGTTGAGCCAACAGTACATTGCGCTCTCGACCGTTCCCACCACAGCCATGGCTGGATTAGCGACCCCTGGAATCTACGACTTTCGTAGCCTTCTGTCGCTCCCCACGCCCATCCATGTAATAAACCCATTTACTGGTACGAATTTCATTACCCCGAATGTCATTAGCAGTGCTGATCTGAATGGTACGGGACCTGGAGCGGTTCCTATCCTAAGTACCCTGGGAGGTCAACTGGGAGTTTCCCTGGCCAGCTTCTATCCTCAAGCAACCCTAGCGACGCCCACCGGGCAAGCGCCAGGCAATAACTATAACTTTTCTCAGGCTGGATCGGAACAAATGAATGAGTTCGCGGTGCGGGTGGATCATATCTTTTCTGTAAAGGATTCACTCTACGGAAACTACAACTACTTCGATGACCCAACCTTTGTTCCCACGAACAATCAGTGCAATTCGAATAACTATATTCCCGGTTTTGGTTGCAGGGATGGACTTACAGTCCAGCTTGCCGTGGTTTCAGAGACGCATGTTTTCAAGCCAAATCTTCTGAACGAAGTGCGGTTGAATTATGAGCGCTTTCGCCAGTCCGGGGTGCAGCAGGATGTGAGTGCGAACTTTGCTGGCATCCCTGGAGCCTCGGCGGGGGATTTTCCAAACAATACCGGGGTGCCAAATACTTCGGTGACAGGCTTCGGAGGACTGGGCGGCGCTACCAATATGCCGCAGCAGCGCTTTGACAATACCTACCAGATTATTGATTCGCTCACGTACACGAAGGGACAACACATCATTAAGGTGGGCGCGGACCTGCGCAGAGCCAACTCGATTGATGAGACCATCTACGACGGACGCGGATTACTGAGCTTCAAGGGGTCTTCCTCAAGCGACACCTATAGCAGCGGGTACTCCTTCGCCGATCTTCTGTTGGGCCTTCCTTCAACGACCACGCTGGAACCAGGTGCACCGACGATGCGGCCCTACCACAACGACATCTCCTTCTTTGGACAGGATGACTGGCAGTATCGGCAAAACCTGACCTTTAACCTGGGGCTGCGGTGGGAGTATGATTCGCCCCTCCGTGATTATGAGAACAACCTCTCTGGATTTGATGCCGCCAATGGCACCATTACCTGGGCTGGTCATAATGGTACCCCCGACGAGCTTTACAAAAAGGACCTGAACAACTTTGGGCCGCGAGTCGGCTTCTCCTGGCAGCCGTACAAGGAGAACTCAACGGTTGTTCGTGGAGGATTTGGCGTTTTCTACAATGTGCCCGTTCTGCTCCAGCAATTTGTGAATGTTCTGAGTCAATATCCAGTCCGTAATCCTCAAACCTTCACAGCCACCACTGCTAACCCAATCAATCTTGGCAATGCCTTCCCTGCTGCGAATGCGCCCGGTTCCCGGACGGCAACGGGAATCGATCCCAACTACGCTACTCCCTATGTGAATGAGTGGAGCCTGGGAGTGCAGCAGACCCTCTCTAAGACGGCGTTCTTCGAACTCACCTACGTGGGATCGAAGGGAACGAAACTTCCATCAGAGATCAACATTAACCAGGCGGTTCTCGGATCGGGTTCGGAGAATTCGCGCCGTCCTTACCAAGCACCCTATGCAGGACTTACCTTCGGGAATGTGACGTATTTGCAGACGGAAGGGAACTCCTACTACCACTCACTCCAAGCGAAGCTGCAGCAGAATTATTCGAATGGACTGTCGTATCTGGTGGCATATACCTACGGACGCTCAATTGATGAGGGCGCGGGAGGTAGTGACTCCAGTAGCGACTCATCCAAGGCCCTGCCGCAGAACTCCTATGCGCCGAGCGGCGAGCGCGGCCTCTCTGACTTTGATGTTCGTCAGCGCCTAGTGGTGAGTCCGGTCTATGATCTGCCGTTTGGAAAGAAGGGCAGGTATCTGACCAGCGGATGGCAGTCGTATCTGGTTGGCGGCTGGCAGATTTCAGGCATAATCCAGTGGCAAACCGGGCGCCCCTTCACTATTTACTATGGGACGGACAATAGCAATACGGGTGAGGGTTCTGACCGCCCGAATGTCACCAGCAATCCAAACAGCCATGCCCCGCACTCGGTGTCAGAGTGGTTCAATACTTCGGCCTTTATTGCTGCACCTGCTGGAACATTCGGCGATGAGAGCCGCAATGCCGTTGAGGGACCGGGGTACGTGGATGCGGATGCTGCCATCATGCGGTCCTTTCCGATTCGGAATGAGATAAAGCTGAACTTCCGTGCGGAGAGCTTCAATCTTGCTAATCACCCCAACTTCTACAACCCCAATCCCTCCAGTTACTTTGGTACGGGGTCCTTCGGAAAGCTGTCACAGGCTTACGACCAACGCGAAGAACAGTTTTCTTTGAAGCTGCTCTTTTAACTAACCCAAGGAGGATTAATAATGAAACTGATTACTCGCATTTCTCTGATTGTGTTGCTGCTTGTCGGATTCACCGCAGGCAATCTTCGCGCACAGGAAAACAACGGCGGGGGCCCGCGCACCTCGCAGGCCTACTACAAGATCACGCCCGGACACCAGGAGGAGTGGCTCAATCTGTACAAGAATTACCACTACCCGATTCTGAAGGCACTGAAGGAGCAGGGGCTGATCAAGAGCATCACGCTGCTAAAGCGCGATCGTCACCACCTGGTGCCTGCGTGGGATTACGAGTTGGAAATTGTATGGCGCGACAAGGTTGCCCAGGCAACCGGTGGCGGTGAAGGGCTTACCCACAAGCTCTTTCCAGACTGGGCGGATTACCAAAAGAACGAAGCCCGCCGCTGGGAGATCACTGCAGAACATTGGGATGAAGATCTCTCACCGGTTCCAGTGCAGTAGCACTGGGCTAGTGCTCTGCGTCAGTGACGAATGCCACCAAAACTCAGGCCGACAAATCCCGATTTGTCGGCCTGAGTCATTTAAGGAGAGCAATTTCTGGTTTGGCTTGTCCAGTGGGAGTTTGCCGCTTAAGGAGAGTGATTTGCGCAGGGATTGCTGTGCTCTCAAGGCGCGATCCGACAATTGCCAAACTCACGGCAGCCCCACCGTTGCTTTCTTGGCGATTGCGTTCTCCAGGCCGGTCTGCCTGCCCTCCCGGAAAACGGACAAGGGGGATTTGTATCCAGCTTGCCGCCCCTGACCTTCAGTCGAACGTGGCTAAAAAGGATAACTCGCATGACGCATTCCAGTTCGAAGCAGACGAAACACCAGCCTGAGCATAATCATCTGACGAAACTAGCCAACTCTTTCTCCGGGACCGTTCCGCGTGCCCTTGTGCGGTGCCCGGTGTGCCACGAGTACCATGGTGCCGTTCGCAACAGCGATCTACCGCCCTCCAGCCAGAGAGAGGAGGCTGTCGTCGTCGTGCTCTGCATTTGCAACGGGATTCCTTGCCGTACGTGCGGGGAGAGTCGCATCCACAGGCCCATCTCGAACTACTGGGACGAAGCAAGAGGCGCTCTGATTCATTGCCCCTGGTTCAGTGCGCAGGTGTCCTGCGATACGTGCAGGACACAGCACAAATGGAGCGCTGCTTAGCCGGCTGCAACCGAAATCAGCCCCGTTCCATGAACGCAGAGTTGCGCCGCATTTCAATGAGCGCCTCATACGCCACGTGAGTTTGGCAAGTTGGCTTGGGGTCTTGCTCACTTTTGGTGAAGAATGATAGAAAAGCGCGGAAAAGAAGCAAACTCCATAGACCGCCGCCTGAGCTATTATCTGGCGACCTCATAAGGCTTCTGAAATCAACAACAGATTACCGGCTCCTGACAGAATTCAGCAGTATCACCAAATGTGCGGATGAACCTTGGCTTGGCCCATTTCGGCGGTTTGTTTTGGCCCACCCCTTGGGACGTTGATGTTGAAGGTGTTGGGTTCTGGAGTGGTTGCGTTGGGCGGCCAGTCCATTTTCCTGGAAGGTATCTCGGCGAGCTGTCACGA
>PLHC01000158.1 GCA_003138795.1 Granulicella sp.
GCCCTTCTTCACCACGAAAGGAACGATCGGAACTGGGCTTGGACTTTGGGTGTGCAAGCAGCTCATTGATAAGAACGGCGGCTCGATCAGCGTTCGGTCAAACACACACGGAGAACGAAGAGGCACGACATTTTCCATTTTGTTGCCCGGAGACGCTCCATGGGGTAAAGCCAACATGGACGCCGCCACTTTCTCACGCATCCTCACCCCCGCTTCCTGATCGGCTACTTTGTCGCTGGCGACAGCAAGGTTGACACGGGTGGCGAATTCAAGCCGCTTGGAATTTGAGCCGATCGAACTCCCCGAGAGCCACGCATTCACGGCTCCTTCGCCGTGCCAGAATCAGAGAGTAGCTGCTCGTAGGTCGACAGCGTTTTATCGTCGAAGCAGCCGAACTTTACAACATCGACGCCGCTGCCATCGATGTTGTTCTTCACTGTTGTGACAGCGATCTTCGCGGCAGACTGGAGCGGAACTCCATAGACGCCAAGAAACCGGAACTGCTGGCTACGTGGCCCAATCAGGTCTGGAGCGGAGATATAACGAAGCTGTGCTGGGTCCCTGCTTCCCCCGGAAATGCTGCGTTACGGCATTTCCGGGGCGTCATCGAGCAGCGGCAGAAAGTGCTCGACCAAAGCCTTTGCCCGCAATCCGGAACGCTTCGTCCACGCCTGTCCCAAACACCCGCCCCCAAGCGCACTGCGATCTGGATCAACCCGCCTATCCAGTCACTGTCGAATCAAGAAATCCGACACTAAACTCTGACGACACTTGTCTCAAACTCGTTGACACGATCCGACTCGACTGAAGGGGACTGACAGAGCACTCTGTGCCATTTATCTAGACGGCTTTGCGCTGGAATGTGGTCTTCTTCGTGTTGGCAAACGAATCTTTCGCCTTAAACGATGCCGCGGACGCTCCGGGAAGGGGCCTTGCGCCACTCTTTACGTAGGCAGCCTTTTCACGCGCCGCCTGCAACTTCTGCGCTGCCCGACCCAGTCCGCCTATCTTTACTCCGCCGACTTTAGGTATTAATTTACTCATACTGAAATCTTCTCACGCTTCGTGGATTCGAACCGAGCAAGCCCTGGCGCAGCCTTCATTTCAACGTTCATAAGCATGGTCGAACGCTCTCCACGAAGAGAATGCCCGACGGTAGCAGCTAGGTCGCTTAGCGTATAGCCTTGCTCAGCGCTGCGGGAGGCTTGGGAAGCGGTTTAATAGGGTTTATTTTGAGTTTCTGCGACAAGATATAGCTCGAGTCGTAGAGCCTATAGCGACACCCAAAAACCGAAAACGCCTCGAAGCGCAATAGGGCGGCGGTTCAATCATATCCCAATCCGCTCGACGTCATCAAGCCACCTCTCGTCATTGCGACGGCGTCAGCAACGCCGATTACAGCTTTGCAGCACTGCGGGCGACGAAAGAGTGCGTGAGCGCCATTCCGGAGCTCGAACTGGCGCTCAGGGGCGTGGAAATAGGCAACTGCTCGGGACGAGATGTGGACAAGTTCGAGAGGTTTGGTCTGACGCCGGCGCCATCCAAGCGGGTGGCACCGCCTCTCGTGGCCGAGTGTTTTGCCAATCTCGAATGCAAGGTGACCGACACTCGTCTCGTCAACAAGTACAACCTCTTCGTTCTTGAAGTGCTCAAGGCCTGGATTGATCCGGCACAAAAGAATCCGAAGACCATCCACCATCTCGGACACGGCAAGTTCGTTGTAGATGACGAGATGATCAAGCTGAAGTCGAGAATGCCATGATCGGCACACGTCAACAACGCGGCCTGCCCCCAGAATCTTCCGCTTTCGTGGATGTGGGTGGATCGTCGATGGCAGATGCTTAATTCGCCTTGACTCGGCGGATTCATATGGCCCGGCTGTCTCCATATAGCAATAGGTGTCATGGTCAATCGAATGACCAAGGTCTACATGCGAAGGCTATTAGGCCAGGATGACGCCCGTATCTCTTTTGGCGTGAATGTCATGGCT
Organism: Granulicella sp.; assembly: GCA_003138795.1. Lineage (GTDB taxonomy): Bacteria > Acidobacteriota > Terriglobia > Terriglobales > Acidobacteriaceae > Granulicella. The sequence goes on from PLHC01000158.1 coordinate 1,991, forward strand.
GCGCGGTCGATATTTCTCCAGCGTGCATCTTACTTTGAGCAAGGTGTCACGATGTATTGGAGCGTTGAGACCATGATTGTTTTTTCTTTTGCCGATCACGAGCGCATGCTTGATACGCTGCATCCGGCCATGCAGAGGGGAAACTGTGAAATCCGACGATTCGCAAATGGTGAGCTTTTCATCAGCGTCCGGACGCCGGCACAAATGGAGCATTGTGTGGTGCTCGGTTCGGTTGCCCCTCCCGATGAACGTCTCCTCTCCCTGGCGTTGCTGTCCCATACGCTGAAAAAAGACGGCTCCCGGAAGGTAACATTATTTCTTCCTTATCTCGCGTATAGCCGTCAGGATAAGGAGAAGCCGGGCGAAAGTCTTGCGACTGCCTGGGTAGGTTCGATCCTTCAGGCTTCGGGTGTCGACGAAGTACTTACAATCGACGTTCACAGCGAAAGCGACAAGCACTTGTTTCCTATCTCGCTGGTTTCAATTTATCCAGCGGAGATCTTCGCAAATACAGTCATGAAGTATCAACTCACCGATGCGACGATCGTTGCCCCCGATAATGGGGCCATACCGCGCTGCAAGGCGGTCAGCGAAGCTCTGGGCAGATCGGCAACGGGCATTCCCTATTTTCAGAAGCAGCGTAATGAAACAGGAATTAAGCGCTCAGATATGTTTGGCAGTGTAGGATCGCGGGTACTGATTATCGACGACATTCTCGATACCGGAGCAACATTGATCTCAGCTTGCGAAAAACTGCTCCAGACCGGCGCCACGGAGATATACATCATGGTGACACACGGTCTATTTACAGGCCCCGACTGGAAGAAGTTGTGGTCACTCAAAGTCCAACGGATCTTTTGCACCGACACGGTCCCGGCAACAAAAGAAATTTTGGACGAGCGCCGGATTACTATTTTGCCGATCGGACAACTGATAAAGGAGCACATGGCTCTTTTGCGCGATATTGCCGTGAACCGTTAGCAGACAAGGAGCATTGCCCAAGATCGCTACATGAGGATGATGACAATGACGACTCAACAAACGTCCCCGAAGAGAGAGGCACTCCAGATGCTGATCGTAGGCGACTGCATGCTGGGACGAGAAGTGGATCAGGCACTGAAAGGGCGCTCACCGGAGTTTCCGTGGGGAGATACGCTGCCTTTGTTTCATAGCGCTGATGTGCGCATCTGCAACCTCGAATGTGTCTTGTCTGACCGGGGAGAGCCTTGGTCAGAATATAAGAAAGCGTTCCATTTTCGGTCAGCAGGCAAGAACATAGCGGTACTTACTACTGCGGGGATAAGCTTGGTTTCTATTGCCAACAATCACGTCCTGGATTACGGCTATGATGCGCTCCGGCAAATGCTGGAGATCCTGGACCAAGCAAGAATCGTTCACAGCGGCGCAGGGGCCAACTTGATCCAGGCCTCTCAGATCGCCAAGTGCCAAATCCACGGCTGGCGCCCGGGTCTTCTTGCTTTTACCGACAACGAAGCGCCTTGGGAGGCTACGTCTCAGCGCTCTGGCACCTTTTATGTACCGGTAACTCTTCAAGACCCACGCGCCCAACATCTCATCAATATTGTGCGCGGACGCACCGATCTGGATGTGCTGGTCGTATCGGCCCACTGGGGATCGAATTGGGGCTACACGCCTCCGGAAGAGCATATTCAGTTTGCCCACGCACTCATTGATGCGGGAGCAGATATCATCTTTGGTCACTCAAGTCATATATTCAGAGGCATCGAGTTCTACAAGAAGCGTCCAATCTTATATAGCACGGGGGACTTCATTGACGACTATGCGATCGATCGCGTCGAACGGAATGACCAATCCTTTATTTTTCTGGTGGAGATCAATGACAAGGGTCCGAACTTGCCTGCGCTTGTATCCGACAATGATTGAGTACTGTCAGGCGCGCCTTGCCCGCGAAACCGAGGCGCAAAGCATCGCCAAGAAAATGCAGAAATTATGTACCCCGTTTGGCACATTGACGCGTTGGGATGAGGAACAGCGGCGCCTCGAAGTCAGTGCAAAGATTGCAGACATGGATTCTTCCAGGCGGTAATGAGTGCGGAAGGAGAAGCCAGCCGGCCAAGCCGGTCATTTATTGCTTGATTTACTCCCATTGTGGCTGTCACTGCCAGGGCATCAAGCGGGAACACTCTCGAGATGAATGTCGTAATCTGGCGACACGGGCTATGGGCTGCAGCCTGGACGTGGGAACGCAAGCGATTGTTAAGTAAGCTACACGCTCTCGTATGACAAAACCTGCAAGGCCGCGTCGCAAGGGTTTGGCCAGTCACAAAGTGATGTAACCCGCATCACTGTCGACGTAATCGCAATATGGCTTCAGGAAGGGGGGCGTATGTTTCGTGACAGAGTTGACGCAGGCCAGCAGTTAGCCAAAAAGCTCGCGGGCTATGCGAATCGAAAAGACGTATTGATACTCGGTGTCCCCAGAGGCGGGGTGCCAGTTGCATTCGAAGTCGCGCAGGCGCTCCACGCACCGCTCGATATCCTACTGGTCCGCAAGCTCGGGACTCCTAGACAACGAGAGCTTGCGATGGGAGCAATTGCCAGCGGTGGAGTCCGCATCCTCAATGAGCAATTGATCGCAGAACTCGGAATTACCGAAGAACAAGTTGCAGCCACAATTGCGGCCCAGGAAACTGAGTTGCAACGACGCGAGCAGATGTATCGTGGCGTCCGGCCAGATATCTCTGTCCAGGGAAAGAACGCCATTCTTGTGGATGATGGAATAGCCACCGGCTCGAGCATGCTCGCGGCCATAAGTGCCTTACGAACGCTCCAACCGAAAAGAATCGTGGTGGCTGTACCGGTAGCGCCATCACATGCAGATGAGCAAATCAAAAGGGTAGCTGATGAATTTGTTTGTGTGGACAAGCCCGAGTTGTTCTTTGGCGTTGGTCAGTTCTACGAGAACTTTTCGCAAACTGAAGACTCTGATGTCCACGCGCTTCTTGAGCGAGCTGCGAAAACACCCCTAGCTTCACATAAGTCAGAAAAAAGACGTGCCACATGACAACTAGAGCGTGTAGTCCCGGCATTGTGGTGGTGCATACTTTTCCAGAGCATGGAAGGAGGCACTATGGGACAGGTTCTACACCGGAGCGGCATAACGACAGAGGCGGTACGTCGAGCGATACAGGATAGTCAAGAGAGCATCCTTCAACTCGCCGCTCTCTGCGACGCCGCACCCACTCCGCCGCCATCGCCATCAGAAGTCCAGAGCCACCCAGCGCCATCCCGCCCGGCTCCGGCACCTCCGAGGTCAGGTCGATCGCCTCGTCGATGCCATCCTCCCCATAGCGGAACACAACATCGCCACTCGCGTTCATGGCATATGGGCCGTAGCTTTCGCTAGAGACGATCACATCATTCAAGG
>PLHC01000004.1 GCA_003138795.1 Granulicella sp.
TCGAAGCCGCTGAAACTGATGCCATCCTGATCGGCAAGTTTGGTTCGAGCTCCCCAGAAGTTTCCAAGGAAGTTCGGTTGGTTCCCCCAGTTCACCAGCGGGCTTGGGGAGGGGTTGGAATCGGCTCCCTGGCTGAAAGCCGGGATGGAAGCGACACAGAGAAGAACCAACAGAGTCAGGGTCCGATATTTACCGAACCAGTTCCAGGCTGAAGCAATTCCGACCCGTGGGTGAGAAGCAAAAGAAACCTTTGTCATCACAATCCTCTCAAGTTTGACTGACATTTGCATCCCAATTGTTCCCCGTCGTCTGCACCATTCAACGAGTGTATTGAACAGTTTGTCCGAATCTCGATCGATGTATGCAGGCGGGCTTAGGTTATAAGTGCAACATTTTCACTGAGGAACATGCTGGTTGGGCAGACGATACAGGCACATGAGACTAAATGTACGAACGGTTCTACGCGATTGACTTCCCCCTCGACAGGCGCAACCAAAGACTGCACTCGCCTCGGACTGCTCTGTTTTCCACTCTGGGTAAAAGTCAACTGATTTCGCAAATGCGCTCAATAACTATCTGCAATGGCAATTTATTGCTCAAGGATCTCAACTGGCGGGAAATAATAATTATGCAGGCAAAGGGTCTTACCCTTTGCCTGCACTTCACCCGTTATTTATTAGTGAGAATTACCTTCAGCGCGCTCTCTTTGGCCGCGTTGCCAAAGATCTCATACGCCTTCTGAATGTCATTCAAAGCGAATCGGTGAGTGGCTAGCTTGCTCGGTTGTAATTTGCCGGACAACACAATCTTCAGCAGCATCGGCAGCGTCACTGTATCGACAAGGCGTGTAGTCAGCGCGATGTTGTGGCTCCAGAGCTTCTCAAGGTGCAGCATCACCGGCTTGCCATGCACGCCCACGTTTGCGAGGCGGCCGCCTGCTGCCACGATTTCCTGGCAGATGTCGAAAGTGGCACCTATCCCAACCGCTTCAATGGCAACATCGACGCCAGCGCCTCCGGTCAATTCCAGCACACGCTCGACGGCCTTCCCGTCCGAACTATTAATGACGGTCGTCGCGCCAAACTTCTTCGCCACAGCGAGACGATTGTCATCCAGGTCGATCACATAGATCGCGGCCGGTGAATAAAATTGTGCCGTCAGCAGGACGGCGAGCCCAACCGGACCTGCCCCCACAATGGCGACCGTATCTCCCGGCTTCACTTGCCCGTTCAAAACGCCGCACTCAAAGCCAGTGGGCAGAATATCGCTCAGCATCACGAGAGCTTCTTCGTCGCCTCCGTCTGGAAAGTGGTAGAGGCTTCCGTCAGCGTGTGGGATACGCACGTACTCAGCCTGGGTCCCGTCGATGGTATTACCCAGAATCCAGCCGCCAGTTCTGCAATGCGAATACATACCTTTCCTACAGAAATCGCACTTGGTACAAGCGGTGACGCACGAAATAATGACCTTGTCACCCACATGAAACTCTGTAACTCCACTTCCTACCTGCTCCACGACGCCAATGCCCTCGTGCCCGAGAATGCGGCCGTCCGTCACTGTCGGGACGTCCCCCTTCATGATGTGTAGATCGGTCCCGCAGATCGTTGAAGTTGTGATCCGTACAATGGCATCTCCCGATTCCTTGATCGACGGATATGGTTTGTCCTCCCATGCTTTCTGTCCGGGACCGTGATAGACAAGCGATTTCATGGTGGTTCCAATTTTGGGATTGATTGCAGCGGTTGTCATGGTTATTACCTCGTTTACAGTTATGGGGATAATTAATTCCCGCCAAGCGAACCTCTGTCCACGTTATGACTTCGGTGATCACCCCGGGTGTCTACGATATGTCGTTACAACATTCCGCCTGCGTCGATGCCAAGCACCTGCACATGGCGTTGTTGGGATGTGTGATGCGCGCTTGATACTTCTCCGTCGTTTCGCGTGGTGTTGTGGCTACCTGGATCGTATGGAAGCAAGCGGAGTTCCAAACGATGGAAGGATCGGTTTGTACCGTGAAATCAGGGAGTTGGGAATTTACCTTGGCCGAGCGACTGTATAACTGTCCAATTTTTGTACACCTTATTTGTCCGGTTTCCAGACGTAGCACGCGGAGATCGGCAACCGGCGTCGCGGCTCAATGGCACTGTTTGACAGTGCTAACTCGGCTGATTACTAATAGGGCGTCATTCAATCTGCTCGGTGTCGTTGAGCGCCCTATCGCATGCACGGAGTGGAGAATGGCAACGCAAGTCTTGGGATAGGCGAGGTTCTACCGGAGGCCTCAACGATGGAGCAATACATAGCCCGTTCCGCATGGGAGTCCTTTCACCAAAGCGGCACTATTCAGAAAGTCAAGTCGGTTCGTCCTGCCATACTCGCTTCCTGGCAACGCTCCCAAGAACATGGGATTGCGGCAGACAAACACGAAGCGCCGCTCATATCAGACTATGAACTTCAGCGGCACCGCAAGCATTCCTCCACTCTACTTCGGGCAGCGCAGCCTGCCATGGCCGATGCCCGGGAGTTCCTGCAACTCTCCGATTCCATGATTCTTCTCGCCGATCCACACGGTGCAATCCTCGCGAGCGAAGGCGACCCTCGCGCCCTGGATTATGGACGAGGCATCAAACTCGAGCAGGGCGCCCTTTGGAACGAAGGAGACATCGGCACAAACGCCATTGGCACCGCCATCGTCACCAGGGCTCCCATCCAGATTCACGCGGAGGAGCATTTCTGCGGTGAGATTCACTCGTGGACATGCGCCGCCGCGCCCATTCGCCACCCGCAGCGCAATGAACTATTTGGAGTGGTGGATATCTCAGGGCCGGCAAGCACCCGTGCGCCGCAGAACCTTGCCCATGCCGTTTCCATCGCCCATCAAATTGAGTCCGTTCTGGATGTCTCGATCAGAGCGGAACATGAACGCGCTCTTCAGATTCTGTTGGGAAAATGGAGCCAGCGGGCGAGTGACGCAATTCTGATTGTGGATCGTTACGGAACAGTGATTTACGCAAGCGGTCAGGCGAGCAGGGTGATGGAACGTCTGCACCCTACACTTCTCCTCGAGAGTCGGATTCCTGCACTCGCAGATATCGAACTGGAGCAGTGGCGACGGTATCTTCACTCCGAGCTTCCAACAGCGGACTTCGAGCCGCTATATGACGGGGCGGAACAACTGGGAGGCATTCTCATTCTGCAAGACGCCCGGCATGCGAAGTCCTCCCCACCGCCTGCGTCCAGACCAATTTCCCTGGCTACGGGCTTTCAGGCGATCCTGGGGGAAAGTGCTGCCATGCGGAAAGCATGGAGTGACGCGGAGCAAATGATCGCTGCAGGCCTTCCTATTCTGCTTGAAGGAGAAACCGGAGTCGGCAAAGAACTCTTCGCGCGCGCCATCTACGAAAGACGCGATCCTAAAGGCTCCTTTGTTCCCGTTAACTGTGGAGGACTGCCGCGAGAGCTCATCGGAAGCGAACTCTTCGGCTATGAGAAAGGTGCTTTTACAGGGGCCGACGCAGCGGGTCGCCTGGGAAAAGTCGAGGCCGCAGACGGCGGACTGCTCTGTCTGGACGAAATCGGCGAAATGCCGATTGAATTGCAGCCTTATTTATTGCGTGTGCTCGAAGACGGTATTGTTTACCGTCTCGGTGGGCAGAAGGCGCACCCTGTAGATCTCCACCTCGTCTCCATGACGAATCGTGATCTCACCGGCGAAATTGCCGCTGGTCGATTCCGTAAAGATCTTTTTTACCGTATTGCTACCCTGCGGTTGCGAATCCCTCCTCTGCGCGAACGCGGAGACGATGTGGTTCTGCTGGCGGAACACTTTGCATCGGCGATGGCGCATCGATTGGGGCGCAAGACCCCGAACTTCACAAACCAGGCCTGTGACAGTCTGCGTGCCTATGAATGGCCCGGCAACGTCCGCGAGCTCCGCAATACCGTTGACATGTCGATCTGTATGTCAAAAAGCGACCTCATCGACGCTCACGATCTTCCGGAGAACATTCGATATCACAGTCAACCCGACAACACTCAGCCTGCTGCACTCACGAATCTGCGCTCGTTGCGGCGAACAGCCATCGTCGCCGCGGTGCATGCCTCCAGCGGAAATATGAGCAAGGCAGCCAAACACCTCGGCATCTCTCGTTCCACGCTATATGCTCACCTTGCTCCCTCTCGACCTGAAAGCTGCGCACCGACTGAAGAACATGAAACCGTTATTGCTTCCCTCACGGGAACGCCGATAAGCAGACGCCTGAAACTGATCTCGAGGTAGTCTTTCGTGACAGCTCGCCGAGATAC
>PLHC01000091.1 GCA_003138795.1 Granulicella sp.
GCTTGAATCCACCCTGCTTCTTCTTCGTCCACCGCTTCCCCCCAATTCTGTCAAGCCCCCTGCCTCCTAAAATTCCGCGTAAGTGATTGAAACAGAAGCATATAAAAATTCTGGAAACCTGGCATAGTTCCCCTCTCAACTCACTAAAATGGAAGTAGGGTAAAAGAGAAAAACAGCTCTGGAAGGCGGGTCACTCCCACCCTCGTAAGTCCCTTGGATGCAATACTTTACCCGTAAAGTCTCTCGTTGCAATACTTTGCAGTCACCGATTTTAGTAAGTATTCATTCCAGAGACTTTACAAAATCAGGGGGGAGGGGGGTACCCCCATAAGCGCTAAGATAAATATTGACATCTTCTAGGAGTGTGGATAGCCTTTTTGCATGACGGAACTCGATGATTGGCAGGTCTTGCTGGGACTGTTCCCCTCCGAGTGGCGGCAGTTGGGCAGAAGCAGCGGCGCGGTTCGCCGGTTGCGCGGCTTTGCCTCGCTGGACGCTCTGTTGCGCACTCTGCTGTTGCATGTGGGGTGCGGCTGGTCGCTGCGCGAGACGGCGGTGCAGGCTAAGTTAGCGGGCATCGCCGAGGTGTCCGATGTGACGCTGCTCAACAGGCTCCGGGATGCGGAGCCCTGGTTGCGGCAGATGTGTCAGGAGTTGTGGAAGGAAAGCGGCGTCTCGCTGGAGCCCAGTTTCGCAGGGCGGCCCGTGCGTCTGCTGGACGCCACGGTGGTCCGCGAACCGGGCCGGACGGGCAGCGAGTGGAGGATCCATTACAGCCTGCGCCTGCCCACGCTGGAGTGCGACCACTTCGATCTCACCTCGACCCGCGGCGCCGGGACAGGCGAACGCTTCGGGCGGTTCCATTTTCTCCCCGGCGAACTGGTCCTGGCCGACGCCGGCTACTGCCACCCGGCCGGGATCGCGGCGGTGGTGGCCGCCAAGGCCGACCTCTGCGTGCGTCTGAGCCCGTATGGGCTGCCGTTATTCGACGAACAGGACAAGCCGTTTCCCTTGCTGGAGCGTCTCGGCAAACTGCGAAAAGCCGGAGATCTGGACGGATGGCCTGTGTGGATCAAGTTCGGAGACAGCAGAATCGCAGGCCGCGTCTGCGCGATTCGCAAGAGCCAGGATGCAATCCAGAAGGCGCAGCGCCGACTGACGCTCAAGCAGCAAAACGGCAAACGAGTCGGGCCAAAGACCCGCAGATACGCCGAGTATGTGCTCGTCTTCACCACCCTGCCCAAACCGGACGCCAGCGCAGCGCAAGTGCTCGAAGCATACCGCCTGCGCTGGCAGATCGAGTTGACCTTCAAGCGCCTCAAGTCGATCGCCCAGATGGGACATGTCCCCAAGCACGACGACCAGAGCAGTCGGGCGTGGCTTTACGGCAAGTTGTTCGTGGCTTTGCTCAGCCAGAAACTAGCCACCGTAGGAAAAGCCATTTCCCCCTGGGGCTACCTCTTGCCGCAAGCGCCCCATCCCCAGCCAGTGGCGTGAGTTCAAGTTCGCCTTGCACCAGATACTCGCCGCCATGATACGGCTTCTGCCACTCGCCGCCGTCATGCGACGATGGAACCACATCGCAGAAGCCTTGAGCGAGCCAAGCCGAAAACGAAAATCTCAACTCCAGGACTTATCTTAGCGCTTATGGGGGTACCCCCCCCTATCTCCCGCTCCCACCGGACCAACCGAGTCGCTGCATCTATTCTTATGTAGTTCGGAGCCGCTGCGTTGAAAAAGCCCACCAAGAGTCCATCGGCCAAAGGAACTCGCTCCAAAGCGACCCACGAATCCGTTCCTTTACCCTCGCCGTCCGCGCAGGACTCCGCGCAGGACTTTCACCCCATCACCGCGAGCTGGTTTCGCTCCGTCTTCGAGGACGTCACCGCACCGCAGCGCGAAGGCTGGCCCGCCATCTCCCGCGGCGAGTCCACCCTGATCCTCGCCCCCACCGGAACCGGCAAGACCCTCACCGCCTTCCTCTGGTGCCTCGATCGGTTGATCTTCGGAAATCCAGACAAGCTGATGCTGCGCGAGCCTTCCACCGCGTCCGGATGCAAGGTCCTCTACATCTCGCCCCTCAAGGCCCTCGCCGTCGACGTCGAGCGCAACCTCCGCTCACCCCTCGCCGGCATCGNNCGTCATCCCGGCGAAATTCTCATCACCACGCCCGAATCGCTCTACCTTCTCCTCACATCCGACGCAGGCGAAGCTCTCCGCTCCGTCGAAACGGTCATCATCGACGAGATCCACGCACTCGTCCCAACCAAGCGCGGAGCGCATCTCGCGCTCTCTCTCGAACGCCTCGAAGCCCTCTGCAATCGACCGCTGCAGCGCATCGGCCTCAGCGCCACGCAGCGCCCACTCGAGGAGGTCGCGCGCTTCCTCGGCGGCTCGACCGGAACAGGCCAACCGACCAACGAGCCTGAGCCTTCAGCGCACCTCAGCATCGGGCCGGAAGACGAACCAGCATCGACCGCAGCCCGTTTCCGTCCCGTAACCATCGTCAACGCAGGCGCGCGCAAGGTCCTCAATCTCACCGTCGAAGTTCCCGTCGAAGACATGGCCAGGCTCGGCGAGATCGACGATCTGTCCAGCGGTCCAGCGTTGCAGGGCCCAAAGCGCACCAGCATCTGGCAGTCCATTCATCCGCGCCTGCTGGAGATCGTTCGCGGCCGCACATCGACCCTGATCTTCGTCAACGCACGCCGCGTCGCTGAGCGCCTCGCCGGCGCACTGAACGAGCTAGCGGGCGAGCCGATCGCCCGAGCGCATCACGGGTCTTTAGCTGCGGCGCAAAGGAGAGAGATCGAGGAGCTGCTCAAAGCCGGCAAGCTCAAGGCGCTCGTCTGCACCTCGTCGCTCGAACTCGGCATCGACATGGGCGCAATCGACCTGGTCATCCAGATTGAAGCGCCGCCCAGCGTCGCCAGCGGCATGCAGCGCATCGGCCGCGCAGGCCATCAGGTCGGAGCTCCATCAACGGGCATCATCTTCCCGAAGTATCGTGCCGATCTCGTCGCCTGCGCTGCGGTCACGCAGGCGATGCACGAAGGCCACGTCGAGTCCACGCGCTTCCTGCGCAACCCGCTCGACGTCCTCGCGCAGCAGATGGTCGCGACCATCGCGCATCCTCCGCTGCCCGCCGCTGAAGCCGAACGCCGCCGCAAGCGCAAGCCAACCGACGACGAGGAGGAAGCGCCAGGAATCTCCTACGCCGCGCTATTCGCTCTAGTCCGCAGCGCCGCTCCCTTCGCCGGCCTCAGCGTATCGGTCTTCGAGGGCGTCCTCGACATGCTCGCCGGTCGCTATCCCTCCGACGAGTTCGCCGAACTCCGCCCACGCATCACCTGGGACCGAACCCGCAACTGGCTCACGCCGCGACAAGGCGTCAAACGCATCGCCATCCTCAACGGCGGAACGATCCCCGATCGCGGCCTCTACGGTGTATTCCTCTCGGGCAGCACCAAGCCGATCCGCGTCGGTGAGCTCGACGAGGAGATGGTCTTCGAAGCTCGCACCGGAGAGACCTTCGTCCTCGGCGCCTCCACCTGGCGCATCGACGAGATCACCCACGACCGCGTGCTCGTCAGCCCTGCTCCCGGCGAACCTGGCAAGATGCCCTTCTGGCGCGGCGATCAGGCTGGTCGACCGATCGAGTTCGGCCGCCGCATCGGCGCGCTTGTCCGCGAGCTGCGTTCGATGCCGCGCGGCGCCGCGGTTGCGAAGCTGACCCACGAGCACGACTTGGACGCGCAAGCCGCCGAGAACGTGCTGCGCTACCTCGCCGATCAGGAGTTGGCCACGCAGGAGGTCCCCGACGACCGCACCATCGTCATCGAGCGCGTCCGCGACGAGCTTGGCGACTGGCGCGTCTGCATCCTCACGCCCCTCGGCAGCCGCGTCCACGCGCCCTGGGCAATGGCCGCAGCGGCGAAGATCAAGGCCGCTGGTCTCGACGTCGAGACCATGTGGAGCGAAGACGGTTTCGTCCTGCGGTTCCCGGAGACCGACGCTCCGCCCGACGTCGACATCCTGCTGATGGAGCCCGAGGAAGCAGCCGAGCTTGTCATGCAGCAGCTTGGTTCAACGGCTCTCTTCGCCGCCAAGTTCCGCGAAGCAGCCTCCCGCGCGCTCCTTCTGCCGCGTCGTCGCGCCGACGGCAGAACACCGCTCTGGCAGCAGCGAAAACGAGCCTCCGATCTTCTCAGCGTGGCCGCGCGTTATCCCAGCTTTCCGATGTTGCTCGAGGCCTATCGAGAGTGCCTGCGCGATGTATTCGACATGCCCGCATTGATGGAGACGCTCAGTGCGGTGCAGAACCGATCCATTCGCGTGCATGTTACGGACTCGCGCACACCTTCGCCCTTCGCCGGCGCGCTGCTGTTCAGCTATGTCGCCAACTACATCTACGACGGCGATGCTCCTCTTGCCGAGCGACGCGCGCAAGCGCTCTCTATCGACCAGGACCAGCTGCGTGAGTTGCTCGGCGATGCAGACCTCCGCGAGCTGCTGGATGTTGGTGCGATCGAGGAGACGGAAGAACAGCTGCAGTGCATCGTCGAGGGCTACAAGGCGCGCAACCTGGATGGCATACACGACCTGCTGCTGCGCCTGGGCGATCTCACACGTGACGAGCTTGACGCACGCTCGACCAGTGCGGAACTCGCCGCGAGTGTAGATCGGCTTATCCGCGCCCGACGTGTGCTGGAGGTGCAAGTCTCCGGCGCCAAGCGACTGATCGCGGTCGAGGACGCAGCACGCTTCCGGGACGCGCTTGGTGTTCCGCTACCTCCGGGATTGCCGGCTGCGTTCCTGGAACCGGCCATCGATCCCTTGCTGGATATCGTGCGACGCTATGCAAGGACACATGGCCCATTCACGACGGCCGAAATCGCGCAACGCTATAGATTGCCAAAGCAGGGCCTCGAATTCGTGCTGCAGCGTTTGGTGAGTATGGGTCGCGTGATCGAGGGAGGCTTTCGACCAGGAGGGCTCAATCGCGAGTGGATCGACGCTGAGGTATTGAGGACGATTCGCAGGAAGTCTCTTGCCAAGCTGCGCAAAGAGGTCGAGCCCGTTGAGCAGCGCATACTGGCGCGACTGCTCACGCGCTGGCAGGGAGTCGTGCAGCCGCGCCGCGGCCTCGATGCGCTGCTGGATACGATCGAGAACCTTCAAGGCGCACCGCTGCCGGCGAGCCTGCTCGAGACGGAGATTCTCCCCGCACGCATCAGCGGTTACAAGCCAGCAGACCTCGACACGCTCGTCGCCGCTGGGGAGGCCGTCTGGGCTGGCTTCGAGCCCCTCGGTGAGCGTGATGGACGCATTGGTCTGTATCTCGCCGAGAAGCTGCCGTTACTCTGGCCACCACGGACAGCAACGGCGAGCACCGAACTCGACGACCGACAGCAGATGATCGTCGAGTACCTGCGCCGCAACGGTGCATCGTTCTTCCAACCGCTGCATGACGGCATTGGTGGTGGCTATCCCGGTGAGACGCTGGACGCGCTGTGGTCGCTCGTGTGGCTTGGACTGTTGACCAACGATGCGCTCCACGCACTGCGGGCTTATTGCGAGAGACCCTCCGGAACCAGCCGTACGGCGAAGTCTTCGCGGCGCAGCCACAACCAAACAGGATTTCGCAGTCGCAGGACAACGCCGCCAACGGCGCAGGGCCGATGGAGCCTCAACGTGGCTGCCTTCGACGAGACACGCAATACTCCCGCGCGTCAGACAGAGTGGAGTCACGCGATCGCGCAACAGCTGCTAACACGCTATGGCGTTGTCTTCCGCGAGACCGCTCACGCAGAGAATCTGCCCGGAGGCTTCTCCGCCATCTATGCCGTGATGAAGGCCCTAGAGGAGAGCGGTCGCGTTCGTCGCGGCTACTTCGCAGCGGACCTCGGTGCGACGCAGTTCGCCATGCCTGCTGCCGTTGACCTGCTGCGCTCACTGCGAACCAATGGGCAGATGAATGCGAGTGAGGTAGTGATGCTTGCCGCGACTGACCCGGCTAATCCATACGGTGCGCTGCTGCGCTGGCCGGCGGCGCCCGAAGATGGCTCATCGCTGACACGCAGTGCTGGTGCGCGAGTCGTACTCGTCGATGGCGCCCTTACAGCGTATCTACGGCGCGGCAATCCCAGTCTTCAGGTCATGCTGCCAGAAGAGGAGCCTGCTCGATCGCTAGCGGCTCGGGCACTGGCAGAGTTTCTCGTGAGGAGCGTGCAGCGTGACGGTGGTGTTGACGAGTCGCGTGTCCGCACTGGAATGTTGATCACCTCGGTGAACGGCACTGCTGTGGCCAAACACCGGATGGCGCGCTTCCTGCTCGATGCAGGATTCCAGGCAGCGCCTCTCGGCTTCAACGTGCGACGGAATCTTCCGCCACTTCCAGGGGGAACTGCTGTAGTCACGCCACCAACAGAAGGCGGCTATGCCTGAGGGGTGCGATCTATCGCGGGTTCATTGTAGAAGGTTGCGTGTCACTGGTCTTCATGCTCGTAACAGCAGCCGTGGGCTTCTTTGGGGTGCATCTGGTTCTCTTCTATGCGTCGTCTCGGTGGTTGTGGCTGCCGCAGATCAGCCTTGACCTGGTACTTTGGGCCATTGGCTTTCTCTTGCTCCGTCATTGGTTTGGCGAGGACTACCAACTCTTCGATGAATTTCAAATGAATCGCCGCAAGGGGACTGAGCCAGCGTAAGAGTGTCTGCCTTGCGTAGAAGTATGCATTTGCTAAAAGCCAGCCTTAGCTTGCCTACTGCGGCTCATCTTTGGACTTGTCCTTGCCCGTGCCGAAGATCTTCTGCAGCAGGTTACGATGCTTGTTTGGATCTGTCTGCTGAGTGTCGGCGGCCGGTGCGTTTGGGTTGTCAGACTTCCCTCCAAAGAAACCGAAGATTCGGCTGCCTAGTGACTGAGAGTCTTCGCCCATGTGGGAACACGTGCTCTGGGGCGCGGTCCCCGAAAGGAATGCCGCCGAGAAGGTGTCATTCGGACAGGAATCGTCGGCGACCAGGCTTGTCGCGCGATCGATTCTCTTCACCTCGACGCCAGAAGGCGGACTAAAAGCCTTCATGTCCGAGTACTGCGGAAGGCGAATGGCGCGATTCATGAACCCGGCCCAAATAGGTGCAGCAGCTACTGCGCCAGCGAGTTTAACGTCGGTGTAGTCGTCATTGCCGATCCAGATAATGCAGATGAGATTCGAAGAATAAGCAGCGAACCAGGCATCATGCGACGTTCCAGTCTTGCCCGCGGCAGGAGCCGTGAAGCCCAGCTTGCGTACCTCGACACCATAGCCAAAGTTCATCACGCCTTCAAGCAGTGACTGTGTGAGATAGGCCGCCCTGGGATCCATCACCTGCTTTGCCTCGGGCGCGAAGTCAGCCACGATGTCTCCATTGGAATCGCGAACGCTCGCCAGCAGCCAGGGATTTAGATGAACTCCACCGTTGGCGAAGACGGTATACGCGCCAGCCATTGCGAGAGGTGTTGCGGAGTATGCGCCAAGCGATACAGCCGGTGTGCCCCGTGCCGATGTGATTCCGGAAGCTCGTCCGAGCGCAGCCACGTTGTTAAAGCCCACCATCTGGCCGAGCGAGATGGTGGCGTTGTTGAGCGAGTGCGCGAGCGCATAGATGGCCGTTACGTCCCCGTGGTACTCATTCATGTAGTTCCCAGGGTTGTACTCGTGTCCGTCAAAGGTGAATGTCGTTGGTACGTCGTGCAGGGTTGTGAGCGCCGTGAAGGGTGCACCATTGAACGTCTGACCCTCTACAGCCTGCTGTTCAGCGGTTGCGTAAACGAATGGCTTGAAGATTGATCCAGTAGGACGCATTGAGACTGCGTGGTCCAACTGTGAGACGCCGTAATTCCGGCCACCAACAAGCGCTAGCACCTGCCCTGTATGCGGGTTGAGTGCGACGAGCGCGACCTGCGGATAGGTGATGTTGGTATCGCCCTTCGCGTGCTGCTTCCGGACCAACGCGTCGATGTTGCGCATCCCGACCTCGACGGCCTCGGCTGCGGCACGCTGCAGCTCTGGGTCAAGCGAGGTGTAGATACGCAAAGCTGAGCGGGCAGTGTCGGAGTCCCCGAGCCGTTGCACGATCTGATCGTGAACAAGATCGACAAAGTAAGGCGCTTCGCTCGCGTCGGCGTTAGGCGGTGCGAGACGGATGGGCTCAGCCTTTGCGTGCTCGGCTTCAGATGGCGTAATGGCCTCGGTTTCGACCATTGAGTCGAGCACGAGGTTGCGTCGCTCCATTGCGCGGTCGGGATGTTTGTAGGGAGCGAAGTAATTCGGGCGCTGGATCATGCCTGCGAGCAGCGCGCACTCCGCCAGATTGAGCTGGCGCAGGTCTTTTCCGAAGTATGCCTGCGCAGCTTCGCCAAAGCCGTTGATGGCGAAGGAGCCGCGCTGCCCGAGGTTGATTTGGTTCGCATACATCTCAAATATCTGCTGCTTATTGAAGCGTGCCTCGAGTTGAAACGTAATCACGACCTCGGCAATTTTCCGCGAGTAGGTCTTCTCCGAAGACAGAAAGAAGCCGCGTGCCAACTGCTGTGTCAGCGTGGAGCCACCGCAGCTCATCCGGTGGGCTAAAACATCCTCAACAGCGCACTTAGCGATGCGTACATAGTTGATGCCGGAGTGCTCAAAGAAGCGTCGATCCTCGATAGCGAGTACCGCTTGCACCATGTTCGGCGGAATCTGACTGTAGGTAACGAGGCGTCGCTTGGTGCGGTTCTTGTCCTCGGAGAGCGCGGTAATGAGCTGCGGCTCCAGTTTGTAGGCAGACAGCGCAGCGCCGTTCTCCGCGGTGATGCTCTGCACTTGACCACCGGGAGTGGTGATGGTGGCACCATCCATGGCGAGGTAACTCTGTGGGCCGGGCTTGATGAGGATCGAGTCGCCGCGAAGCTCATAGCTGCCTAGCTGCGTATTGCCGTTATACCCCGCATTATGGAGCGCTGCTGCGATGGACGCGGCCGAAAGCTGCTGTCCCGGACGCACCTCCTGCGGCGCAGCGTATACCTGCGCAGCCGACGCAAACAGCGGGCCCTTAGCGAGGCGTTCATCGACGAGGCCTCGATATTGGAAGTAATAGTAGCCGAAGACAACTGCACCGATGGCGGCGATGACCGCCACCAGCAATAGGCCGGCGCGCATCAGCTTCCAAAGGTAGGGATGATTATTTCCACCGAGTTTGACTTTAACAGACATAGAAAGAGATTCGTACGAGCCTACTGCTTGGACGCAGCGAGCAGCGATATCAGGTGCGTCGTGATGGAATCGAGAGGAAGGTCTACAGTGGTCTGGTTGAGACGGTCGACCAGTTCCAATTGCCCTTGGGCGAGCTTCTTGCCGATGTTGATACGGTAGGGAACGCCGATCAGTTCAGAGTCCTTGAACTTCACGCCCGCTCGCTCGTCACGGTCATCGAGAAGCACGTCGATTCCCGCTGCGTCGAGTTCTTTGGCCAGCTTTTCACCGGCTTCGAGCAGTTCCGTTTCGCGTACGTTGGTGATGGTGACGATGACCTCGAATGGCGCTATGGCGGGAGGAAGAGCATACTGCTCCGTCGCGGATTCAGCTGCGAACTTCGCTGCGCTGGATTCGATCGCGGCGGTGAGGATGCGTTCGATGCCGATCCCATAGCTGCCCATGATCGGGGTGGTAGCCTTGCCGTCTTTGTCGAGTACGGTCGCGCCCATCGACTCCGCGTACTTGTAGCCGAGCTTGAAGATGTGGCCGATCTCGACAGCTTTGCCGAGCCGCAGCGGCTCGCCGCCGATGGGATCGAGCTCACCCTCGTTGATGTTGCGGATGTCGGCGATAACGGTCGGCTTGAAGTCGCGTCCAGGCGTGACGTTGCGGAGGTGGTACTCCTCCTTGTTGGCGCCGGCGATGAGGTTGGTGCGGCCCTCGAGTGCGGCGTCAAGCACGACAAGAACGCCCGGCTTGCGCGGATGCGGTGCGGCTTCGAGGCCGATCGGCCCTAGATAGCCCGCAGGGGCGTGGAATGTGTCGGCGATCTCCTCTGGCGTCATCGGGCGCAGCTGGCCAAGGGCGATCGCAGAGAGCTTGGTCTCGTTGAGCTGGTGATCGCCGCGCAGGAAGGCGACAACGGCGCGTGTCTTGCCGACGACCTTCAGCTGTTTGGCATCGCTCTCGGGGTGCTCGACGATGTAGGCCATCGTCTTGAGCTGATGGTGAGGCTTCGTCTGGAGAAATGCACCGACTTCGTCAATGGTACGGAATCCAGGTGTATGCACGAGCTCTGGAGTGTCGCTTGTCGGCGCCAGGTCTTCCACGGGCGCGAGTTTGCTGGTTGCCTTCTCGAGGTTCGCTGCATAGCCCGAAGCAGAGCTGGCGATGAGGTCTTCGCCAGCTTCGGTGTAGACCATAAACTCCTGCGACTGCGATCCGCCCATAGCGCCGGAGTCGGCCTCAACGGCGACGAAGTCCAGGCCGCAGCGCGTGAAGATGGTGCGATACGCAGTGTCGTGCTTGTTGTAGCTGGCGTCCAGGCCAGCAGCATCGATGTCGAAGGAGTAGGCGTCCTTCATGATGAACTGGCGGACACGAAGCAGGCCAGACTTCGGCCTCGGTTCATCGCGGAACTTGGTCTGGATCTGGTACCAGATCTGCGGTAGCTGCTTGTAGCTGCGCAGCTCGTTGCGAGCGATGGAGGTCATGACCTCCTCGTGCGTCATCGCCAGGCAGAGCTCGGCGCCCTTGCGGTCCTTGAGGCGGAACATGTTGTCGCCCATTCCGGTCCAGCGGCCTGACTCCTCCCAGACCTCGCGGGGGTTCAGCGCGGGCAGCAGGAACTCCTGGCCGATCTGGTCCATCTCTTCGCGAACGATGGCGATGATCTTGTTCAGCGAGCGCTGTCCGAGGGGCAGATAGCTGTAGATGCCCGCGCCAAGCTGGCGGATATATCCGGCGCGTAGAAGGAGCTTGTGGCTGGCGACCTCCGCGTCAGATGGAGCCTCGCGGAGGGTAGGAATGAAGAGCTTCGACCAACAATGCATATCCGTACGATTGTATCGGACTGGGCTGTGCGGTTCAGGCTCAGGGCTGTGCGGCTCAGGCNNAAGGGCGTTGGTGCGATGGTTCGCGGTGAAGGGTTCAGGATCTCGGCTGCGGTCTTGTGGAACGCGTCGGGGCCACTGCGCTCAAAGAGCCTGCGCAGATCGCCGTCAGAGAGAATGCCGAGCAGTTTGCCCGCGGACTGAACCGTGGTCAGGCCGAGGCGCTTTGCCGACATCTCGTGGATGATCTCAGGCATCGTTGCGTCGGGCGGCACGACTGGCAAATCGTCGCCGGTGTGCATCAGCTGCTGCACGGTTGCCAGGCGGCGGCCGAGCTGTCCTCCTGGATGGAGTTCGGCAAAGTCCCGCGGCTGGAAGTCGAGGCGGCGACTGACGTCGATGGCCAGAGCGTCACCGAGCGCAAGCATTGCGGTCGTCGACGCTGTGGGTGCGAGCTGGTGGTTGCAGGCCTCGCGGTCAACGCTGACGTCGAGTACATGCGCGCTGGATTTGGCCAGTGTTGAGGTCGCGCGGCCGGTGAGGCTCACCAGCGTGACGCCAAGATGCGGCAGAACCGGCAGCAGTCGCAGCAACTCCTCGGTCTGGCCGGAGTAGGAGAGCGCGAGCAGAACGTCTCCGCGGCGGAGCAGGCCGAGATCGCCGTGCAGCGCTTCGGTGGGGTGCAGGAATTGTGACGGTGTTCCGGTGGAGAGCAGCGTCGCGGCGATCTTGCGGGCGATGAGGCCGCTCTTGCCGATGCCTGTGAGCACGACGCGATGACCGTTCTGCACGGCTGCGGCGAGCAGTGCAGCGACGCGCTCAAATACCTCATGCTGCGGGCCTTCGAGGCGTTGGGCGAGCTGCTCGAGCGCTGCGGCTTCGATGCGGACGAGTTCCGCGGGGCTGTGGACGTCGTGGTTTTGAAGGTCTTTGGTCATCGCTTATTGGACAGAGAGAATGCTAGCAGACGCGCCCAACGGCGATAGACTAAAGAGAGAGCGCAGGAGCAAGCCCGACCTGCGCCGAAGGATGTTTGCGTGGTCCGTCGCTTGGCTGTTTTGGTCTTGTTGGTTGTCGGTGTGACGTTGATCGTCATGGCCGGGACGCATAATCTGCGTGAGCGGCAGATGGCGATACAGAAGTCGCAGCAGAATCAGGTCAATCTCTCACCCGCAGATTCGTCCGCGAACAGCGCGGCGGATCCGCTGGCGCCAACGATGCTGGGCAAGGTCGCGCCAGCGTTTACGCTGGTCGATCTGAAGGGCAAGAAGGTCTCGCTGGCCGACTTCAAGGGACATCCGGTCGTGCTGAACTTCTGGGCGACCTTTTGTGGCCCATGCAAGATGGAGATGCCGTGGTTTCAGGACCTGGTCGCCAAGTATCAGCCGCAGGGGGTGGTGATGCTCGGCATCGATCAGGACGATGGCATGGCGACACCGCAGATCGCTGCGGCGTCGAAGGAGATTGGCGTCAGGTATCCGATTCTGCTGCCCGATAACAAGATTGCGAAGGACTATCAGCTCAGCGACTATCTGCCCGAGACCTACTACATCGACAAGAGCGGCAAGGTTGTGGACCAGACCATTGGTGCTCACTCGAAGGATGAGCTCGAGGCCGATATCCAGAAGGCCATCGGATCGGGTGGACAGTGAAGAAGCAGGAAGCAGGAAATAGGAAACAGGAAGTAGGATTTCACTGCTGCTTCGTGCTCTTTGTGGCGCTGATGTGTTCTGCTGCGCGGGCACAGGAGATTCAGCTCGGCGATGCGCGGGCAGCAGCGAGTAAGGCGCATGTTGTTCTGCTCTCCGACGCGGTTGAGGTCGAGGGCGGTAAGCCGCAGGTTGTCGAGCTGCGCTTTCGGGTCGAGCCAGGATTCCATATCAACTCGCATGCGCCGAAGGATGAGCTGCTGATTCCTACGGTGCTGAAGCTGGACTCGGCGAGCGGCGTGAAGGTCGCCGGCGAGGAGTATCAGAAGGGCTCGGCGTTCCGGCTGAGCGTGGGTTCAGCTGCAGGCTCGGGTGAGACGCTCGATGTCTACCGGGACGAGTTCCGCGTGAGTGTGCGGGTGGTTGCGCCCAAGGGTGCGTCGACGCTGACTGGATTGCTGCGCTATCAGGCCTGCGATAACGCTGCTTGTTTTCCGCCCAAGACGCTTCCGGTGAGTGTCGCGGTGACTGCGGAGTAGGGGGGTACCCCCCCTCCCCCCCCTGATTTTGCAAAGTCTCTGGAATCAGTGTTTACGAAAATGGTGGCTCGTAAAGTATTCCATTCAGATACTTTATAGACAAAGTATTCAAAACAGGAGGCTTAAGTGGCTAAATTTCACTTAGGCTGCGTGGTGAGAACTGTTTTGAAATAGGGCTATAACTCAATTATAGCTAGCGTGACAGGGAACTATGCCACGGTTTGGAAGGTTTTATCTCTTTGCGTTTGTTGGAGTTGCATGGATTTTTTAGGTTGGAGGGGCTTGACAAGGTTTTGGGACAGTCGTGAGGCGGCGTACGGCGGGACTTCCTAGTCCCACATGTAACGTTCGTCGTGTTCGATCCCATACTTTTTGAGGAGTGCGCGGAGTTCGTCCTGGAAATTGTATTTGCGGTGATGTTCTTCTTGCGTGTCGATGTAGTGGAGCAGCGATTTCATGTCAGATGGGTGGCGGAAAATGCGCCGTAGCCGCGTTGCCAGGCGAAGCTGCTGAGTATTGGAGATTTCGATTTGAGCCATTTCGAGGAACAGGTTTTTAGTTGTTCGACGAGGTTTGCGACGGTCGTGGTGCGGGAGAGACGGACGGCGAGATGAACATGGTCTTCGACGCCGCCGATTCGGTAGCATTCGCAGTCCTTGTCTCGAGCGACCGAGGCGAGGTAGGGGTAGAGTTCGGTGGCGATGTTCGCTTTGAGGAATGGGGCTCTGTCTTTGGTGCTGAAGACGAGGTGGACCAGCACGAACGAGAGCGATTGCGGCATGGGAAGAGGATATATCGGTTCGCGGGAGTTCTGGGGCTCTGGGGGCGATGCCCCCAGAGAGTATATGTCGGGCCTTCAGCCCTTGGGTTCGTGGTGCATGTTTACCTAGGCCTTCGGCCTAGGCTGGTATATGTCGGGCCGTTGGCCCTCAGGTGCTCGCGCCTGCCTGCGGATTGGGGAGGGGTCACTTGCGCTGGTTGGCTAGCTTCTTCTGGGTTTCGAGGAAGCGGCGGAGGCGGTCGAGGGAGCGGGACTTGCCGAAGACGATCAGGCTTTCCATCAGCGGTGGGGATGTCGTGCTCCCGGTGAGGATGGCGCGGAGGAGCATGAAGTTTTCTTTCACCGACCACTGCTTCGCTTCGCCGAGTTCTTTGAGGGTGGTCTCGATGGAGGCGGCGTCCCAGGCGGCGGCTTCGAGCGTTGCGAGCTGTTCGGCGGCGAAGGCGACGGTGTCTTCGAAGGTGCGCTTTTTGGGGAGCCAGACGGTTTCGGGGGGAAGGACGTTGTCGGAGAAGAAGAAACCGGTCATGTCGCCGAATTGGCCGAGGGTATCAATGCGGGCCTGGATGAGCGGCGCGATGGCCTGGATGTAGTCGTCGGAGAGGATGGTGTGGCGCAGCGCGGCGAAGAAGGCGTCGGGCGAGAGCTTGCGGATGTACTCGCCGTTGAGCCACTTTAGTTTCACCAAGTCGAAGACAGGACCTCCAAGCGAGATGCGCTTGAAGTCGTACTTTTCGAGCATCTCGGCGAGGGAGAAGATGTCGCCTTCCTTCGTGTTCAAGTGCTTACTTACTATCTCTTCTTCGGTGGGCTGGGCCATGCCGCCGCCCATGAGGCCCAGGAAGTTCAGCATGGCCTCGGGCAGGTAGCCGGACTCGCGGTAGTAGACCAGCGAGACGGGGTTCTTGCGCTTGGAGATCTTGGATTTGTCGACGTTGCGGAGGAGCGGCATGTGCCAGAACTTGGGGAGCTCCCAGCCGAAGGCGTTGTAGAGCAGGACGTGCTTGGGGGTGGAGCTGATCCACTCTTCGGCGCGGATGACGTCGGTGATGCGCATGAGGTGGTCGTCGACGACGTTGGCGAGGTGATAGGTGGGGTAGCCGTCGGACTTGAGCAGGACCTGGTCGTCGACGTTGGTGTGGTCGAAGGTGATGTCGCCGCGGAGTTCGTCGCGAAAGGTGGTGGAGCCTTCGAGCGGGACGGAGAGGCGGACGACGTGGGGCTTGTTGGCGGCCAGGTTAGCGGCGACTTGCTCGGGGGTGAGGCGGCGGCAGTGCCCGTCGTAGCGCGGGGGCTGCCTGGCGGCCTTCTGGCGCTCGCGGGCGGATTCGAGCTCCTCCGCAGTGCAGAAACAGCGGTAAGCGGTGTTGTTGGCGAGCAGGATGTCGGCGTGCTCGCGGTAGATGCCGGTGCGCTCGGACTGGCGGTAGGGGCCGTAGGGACCGCCGACGTCGGGGCCTTCGTCCCAGGTGAGGCCGACCCACTTGAGGGCGTCGAAGATCATCTGCTCGGAGCTGGCGACGAAGCGGGTGCGGTCGGTGTCTTCGATGCGCAGGACGAACTGGCCGCCGCGCTGTTTGGCGAAGATGTAGTTCAACAGGCCGATGTAGGCCGTGCCGACATGGGGGTCGCCGGTGGGCGAGGGGGCGATACGGACGCGGATGGGGCGGGAGTCAGGTGCGGAGGTGGTCTCGGATGTCATAAGGCTTCGAGACCCATGTTAACAGAGGCGTTCCACCGCTTCCGTGCGCCTGGGAACTAGAGCTGGGTTGGCGGGGGCGGTGGGAAGTTGGCTGGCGGCGGAGGATAGGGCCGTAGGCCGCTGTAGAGTAAGGGCGCTGGAATGACCCTCCAGTCGGAGAAAGCGACGATGCAGAGGACGATCATCCAGCCAATCCCGGGAACCAGCACCAGAAGGGAGAGGGGTCCCGGCAAGCCTGCCTTGGCCAGGATGCGCCAGAAAAGAAAGATGGTGAAGGCGTAAATCGCCAAGCCGAAGACCACAAGAACGCCCATCATGCCGGCGATTGCTCCGGTCATGTGGTTTGCCTGGTTGGGATCGATAGCCATAGATTGTCTCCGTGGAAGTTGCAGCAACTTTAGCCGAGAAGCGGGCCGGGCCCAAAGAATTATTTTGGGATCGGATATCTGGATGATGGATATCTAGGTGATGTCGCCGGTGTCGAAGGTGGGGAGCTTGCGGCCGAGGGCGGTAATGTCGCGGGGCTTGGAGACGGCGGCGAGGGCGGCATCGATCTCGTCTTCGTTGGGAACATCGGCTTCGAGGACGAGCTTCCTGTGCTCGTTGGGCAGATTGATCGACTCCAGCAGAACCACGACATGGGCGACAGCGGTTCCATCCTGGGTGAGGCCTTCGGGCGTCTTGCCCTTGATGCTCACGCACTTGATGTCCAGATTCAGGAGGTCGGCGACGCGCTCGCGCATCTCGCCGGCGATGGGGACGATCTTGGGGCGGTGCATGATGAGCACGCAGTCGAGATTGACGATCTTGTAGCCGGCGAGGGCGATCTCCTCGAGCGCGGTGTTGAGGAATACGGTGGAATCGGCGCCCTTCCACTTGGGATCGGTGGGCGGGAAGAAGGTTCCGATGTCGCCAGCGGAGACGGCTCCGAGCAGGGCGTCGGTGATGGCGTGGAGCAGGAGATCGCCGTCGGAGTGGCCGGCGAGACCCTCGGGGTGGTCGATATGCAAACCACCGATGACGAGGGGGACGCCCTTCTTGAAGGCGTGGGAGTCGAAGCCGAGGCCGATGCGCATGCTCATTGTTGGGATGATAAATCGTGCGTGGGCTTAGAAGCAGATTCCCTTCGGGAATGACAGAAAGAAGGGCAAAGGCAACGGCGAAATACGAGGGAGCTAGCCAGCCAAATAGAATTCGGCGATTTCGAGGTCGCCGGGTTGGGTGACCTTGAAGTTGCGGGCGGTGCCCTGGACGACGAAGACGGGGATGCCCGCGCGCTCGAGGAGACTGGATTCGTCGGTGCCGATGAACTCGTCGGCTGCGGCCTCGGCGAAGGCGCGGCGGAGGATGGGGACGCGAGCGCCCTGGGGGGTCTGGGCGTGGACGATGAGCTCGCGGGGGATGGTGGCGGTGATGAGGGCGCCGTCGGCGGTGCGCTCGACCTGCTTGATGGTGTCGATGGCGGGGGTGCCGACGATGGCGGCGCCGTGGCGCTCGATGGCGTCGATGGCGTGGTTGATGGTGGCGGGATCGATGAGCGGGCGGACGGCGTCGTGGACCAGGACGATGTCGTCCTCACTGGTGGACGGAAGCGCGGCGAGGGCGTTGGCGACGGAGTCCTGGCGGACGTTGCCGCCGGTGACGACGTGGACCTTGGCGCTGAGGTCGTAGTCGGCGAGCATGGCGGTGACGCGGTGCTGCTCGGACTCGCGCACCGCGACGTAGATGGCGGTGACACGCGGCACCGCGAGGAAGGCCCTCAGTGAGTGAAGGAGGATGGGCTGGCCCTTGAGCGAGAGAAACTGCTTGGGCGCGCCGCCAGTGGTGGCGGGCATGCGGGTACCGATTCCGGCGGCGGGGATGATGACGAAGACAGACATGGGAAGCTGAGTATAACGCGTGTGAGGTGGCTTAGTTTGGCGGCGGGCGGTTGCTGGTCGTCAGTTCACGGTGGTCAGTTGGGGAGGTGCGCTCTGCAGAGGCGGAGAAATCACGACGGAGAACGGGCAACCGAAGGCTGCCGATCGGCTTAGGATGGGAGCAATGGCGGTAAAGACGACCCTCGCGATGGACAGGACGCTGCTGCGTGCGGGGGAGCGCGTGTGCGTGGCGATGAGTGGTGGGGCGGATTCGACGGCGCTGCTGCTGGGACTGGTGGAGGCGAATGCGGTTGGCGCCGGGAATAAAGATCCGCTGGGGATCGTGTTGAGCGCGGCGCATGTGCATCACGGGCTGCGCGGCGCGGAGGCCGATGGCGATGAGGCGTTTGTGCAGGAGCTGTGCGGGCGGCTGGGGGTTCCGCTGCGGGTGTTTCGCGTGGATACGGTGGCGCGGCAGGCGGCGGAGGGTGAAGGGCTCGAGGAGGCGGCGCGGGAGCTGCGCTATGAGGCGCTGCGGGGATTGATGACGAGCGGCGCGGTGGATGTGGTGGCGACTGCACATACGCTCGACGACCAGGCCGAGACGGTGGTGATGAAGATGCTGCGGGGTGCGTGGACGGAGGGGTTGGGGGGGATTTCGCCGACGCTGGAGGCGGGGAATGGAAGGGTTGTGCGGCCGCTGCTGGGGGTTCGGCGGGCGGAGGTGGAGGTGTTTTTACGTAGCCGCGAACAAAGCTGGAGAGAGGATGAGAGCAATCGCGATGTGACCCTGACGCGGAACCGGGTGCGACATGAGTTGATGCCGGTGCTGCGCGGGTTCAATCCTTGCGTGGATGCGCTGCTGGCGCGGACGGCGGAGATTGCGCGCGAAGAAGAGGCGTTCTGGCAGGCGGAGGTGGCGCGGGTTCTGCCCCAGGTGCTGCTGCCGGGCAAGCCGGTGCGCGGGGGCGGACGAGCGGTGAGCACGGCAGTGGGTGAGGTGTCGTATGGAGTGGAGATTGCCAGGCTGGGCCCGCTGCCGGCGGCGCTGCGGCGGCGCGTGGTGCGGGCAGTGGTGCGGGCCTTGTATGCAGAGTGTGAAAAGCCGTCGGGATTGAGCTCGGAGGAGACGGCGAAGGTGTTGGCGCTGGCGGGCTTCGGCGGGTACGGCGGGGTGATGGGCGGGGCCGTCACGGGCAGGATCGGGAGCAGGCTGGAACTGCATGGCGGACTGCGCGTGGAGCGCTCGGCGAGAGAGCTTCGATTCTGGCGGCAGGCATAGCTGCAGGGGGTGCTGGAATCAAAGGCTTGCAGGTAGATCGAAGAACGATCTTCGATGAAAGAAGGACGATTTTCCGTCGCGGGCGGCATGGCCAGAGTAGAATTTGAAGGAAACCCGATCACGTGAGCGAAACCGGCGGCAAAAGACTGCACCGTATTTCTACGGACGGCGTCTAAATATGCAGCCAAGGTTTTCGGGGGCAACAAAACTCCGAAGGACGAGCGAGCTTTCGCGGTGGTAACCGTCGAGATACGGTTGACGGAGAGTAGTAGTAGATGAAACGAGGAATCGGATTGAATTCAACAGTCAAACAGTTGTTGATCTGGGTGCTGACGCTGGGCTGCCTGCTGGTGGGCTGGCGCTTCGTTGCGACCAACATGGCTGCGGGCCACGACAAGGCGACGAGCGTCACAGAGATGCTGAACGACGTCGAAGCCGGTAAGGTTTCGGAGGTCTTGGTGGATGGGTCCGACGTCACGGGTAAGTACAAGGACGGGAAAGAGTCCTTCCATACGACGATTCCCGCAAATTATCCGGACCTGTATAAGGATCTGCGCGATCACGGCGTGAACCTGACGATCAAGAGCCAGCAGGGCAACATGTACTGGAACGCGCTGTTGAGCTTTGCGCCGATCCTGGTGCTGGTGGCGCTGTTCATGTTCATGATGCGGCAGATGCAGTCGGGCGGAAACAAGGCGATGAGCTTTGGCAAAAACCGCGCGCGTTTGCTGAGCATGAACCAGAAGAAGATCACCTTCAAGGACGTCGCGGGCGTGGACGAGGCGAAGGAAGAGTTGCGGGAGATCATCGAGTTCCTGCGCGAGGCGCAGAAGTTCCAGCGGCTGGGCGGACGCATTCCCAAGGGTGTGCTGATGGTCGGGCCTCCGGGAACGGGCAAGACCTTGCTGGCGCGGGCTGTGGCCGGCGAGGCAAACGTTCCATTCTTCTCGATCTCGGGCTCGGACTTTGTGGAGATGTTCGTCGGCGTGGGCGCAAGCCGCGTTCGCGATCTGTTTGAGCAGGGCAAGAAGAACGCTCCGTGCATCATCTTCATCGATGAGATCGACGCTGTGGGACGGCACCGTGGTGCAGGCCTCGGCGGCGGACATGATGAGCGCGAGCAGACGCTGAATCAGCTGCTGGTCGAGATGGACGGCTTCGAGTCGAATGAAGGCGTGATCCTGATCGCAGCGACGAACCGGCCCGATGTGCTCGATCCAGCGCTGCTGCGTCCGGGTCGCTTCGATCGCCGGGTGATCGTGGACCGTCCGGATATCCGCGGGCGTGAAGAGGTCTTGCGCGTGCACTCGAAGAAGGTGCCGCTGGCGGAAGATGTGAACCTGTCGATACTGGCGCGGGGAACACCGGGCTTCACCGGAGCCGATCTCGCGAACATGGTGAACGAGGCGGCGCTGACGGCTGCACGATTCAACCGCAAGGCCGTTCACATGTTCGACTTCGAGGTAGCGAAGGACAAGGTGCTGATGGGCGCCGAGCGGAAGTCCATGCTGCTGAGCGAGGACGACAAGCGCGATACGGCGTATCACGAGGCTGGACACGTGCTCGTGGCTGCGAAGCGCAAACACTCGGATCCGTTGCACAAGGTGACGATCATCCCGCGCGGTATGGCGCTGGGTGTGACGATGCACCTGCCGGAAGAGGACAAGCATACGGTGACGAGTGATTATCTCAACACGCAGTTGGCCATCCTGATGGGTGGACGCTGCGCGGAGGAGATCTTCATGAACCGCATGACGACCGGCGCCGGCAACGACATCGTGCGCGCGACGGAACTGGCTCGCAAGATGGTGTGCGAGTACGGCATGAGCGAACTCGGCCCGCTGACCTATGGCAAGAAGGAGCAGGAAATCTTTCTGGGACGTGACATCGGGCAGTCAAGGGACTATTCGGAGGACACGGCACAGCAGATCGATAAGGCTGTGCGGCGGCTGGTCGATGAGGCCTACAACTCGGCGCACCAGATCCTCGACGAGCATCATGACATCATGCACGCGATGGCTGCGGCCCTGCTCGAGCGCGAGACGCTGGATGCGGCGGAGATCGAGCTGATCATCCAGGGCAAGCAGCTTGGGCCGGTGAAGTCGTCTTTGGCGTTTGCGGATGGCGATGACGCTGGCGACACGCAGAAGGTGCTGAAGCCGGAGACCGGCCGCAAGCCTGGGTTCGGCGAAGGTCATACGACGCCAGCGTAGATGGTTTGCGTTGAGAGAGAGGGCGGCTCATTGAGCCGCCCTCTCTGTTTTCGGTGTGCACGCGGTAAGCTGTGGCTATGGCTTTTAGGAACAGGTTTTGCGCGACGCTTGTGATGGTGTGTTCGCTGGGTGCAGCTTGCGCTCAGCGCGCGGCCCAGACTGACGGCCAAGTGCAGGTGCAGCCGGCGCAGGGCCCTCAGGCGTCGGCTCAAAGTGCGACGACGACGCCTGGGGTGAAGGTGGGGCAGGGTGCGCAGCCTCCAAACGCGGGGAAGACGCCGAGCAAAGACGATCTCTTGCGCGGTGGGTATGGGCCGTATCGCGCAAATAATGATCTGTTGTTCTATCACCTGTCGCTGCGCGTTGATCCGGAGAAGAAGACGATTGCCAGCACGAATGTGGTGCGGTTTCGCATGTTGCAGGATGGGCGGAAGATCCAGTTGGAGCTGACGCCGGAGTTGACGCTGGAGAGCATCAAGTTCGAGGGTAAGGCGCTGACGTACACGCGCGAGGAGCGGACACTCTTTGTGGAGTTTCCGCGTGTGCTGCGCAAGGGCGAGGTGGATGAGGTTGCGGTTGCGTACTCGGGCAGGCCGATGACGCAGGGGCGGTTTGGATGCTTCTCGTTCGATAAGGACAAGGAGGGCAAGCCGTGGATTACGACGGCGTGCGAGGGCGAGGGTGCGAGCGTCTGGTGGCCCAACAAAGACCAGTGGCGCGATGAGCCGCAGGATGGGATGGAGATCGATGTTGCCGTGCCGAATGGGCTGATGGATGTGTCGAATGGCCGGTTTGCCGGCAGCAGGGATTTAGGCGATGGATACACGGAGTGGCAGTGGCGGGTGCATTACCCGATCAACAACTACGACGTCGCGCTGAATATCGGGGAGTATCAGCATTGGTCTGGCGAGCACGTGAATAAGGACACGGGCGAGAAGACGACGCTCGACTACTACGCGCTGCCGGAGGATCTCGCGAAGGCGAAGACGCAGTTTGCGCAGGTGCCGGAGATGCTCGATGCGTATGAGCATTATTTTGGCGAGTATCCGTTCGACGAGGATGGATACAAGCTGATCGAGGTGCCGTATGCGGGCATGGAGCACCAGACGGCGGTGGCGTACGGCAACCACTTCGAGAATGGGTACTACGGGCGCGACTGGACGGGTGTGGGGATCAGTCCGAAGTTCGACTTCATCATCATCCATGAGAGTGGGCATGAGTGGTTTGGCAATTCGATCACGGCGCAGGACCGCTCGGACATGTGGATCCATGAGGGATGGACGACCTATATGGAGACGCTGTATGTGGAGTACCGGTGGGGCAAGGCCGATGCGATCCGGTATGTGAATGGGTTGAAGCCGAAGGTGCAGAATCGGCAGGCGATTATTCCGGAGCGCGGCATCAATGCAGAGCCGACCGCAGATCAGTACTTCAAGGGCGCGCTGATGTTGAATACGCTGCGCAGCGTGATTGATGACGACAGCAAGTGGTTCGCCGACATTCACGACTTCTATCAGGAGTTCAAGTATCAGACGATCATGACCGAGGATGTGGTGGCGTGGTGGAATGAGCGCACGGGAATGAACCTGACGCCGTTCTTCCATGAGTATCTGCGGCATGCGGCGATTCCGGTGCTGGAGCTGCGGTTCAACAGGGTGAAGGGAACGGTCTCGTATCGTTGGAGCGCCGACGAGCCGGCGTTTGCGATGTCGATCAAGATGGGTGACCCAGCGCACCTGACGGTGGAGACTCCGGTGACAATGGAGTGGAAGACGATGCCGTGGACGAAGGACCCGGACACGCTGTATGTGCCGACCGACCTTTACTACATCGGCGAGAAGACAGTTGAGGAGAGACCATGAGGCGGGTATTGCAGGTGGGAGCAGCGGCACTGGCGCTGGCATTGACGACGATGGGCTGCGGCTATCATCAGGTGGGCGCGGCGGCGCATATTCCGGCGAATGTGCGGACGCTGGAGGTGCCCATCTTTGTGTCGAAGGTGCAGGGGTACAACACGGAGACCGCGTTTACGCAGGCCGTGGTGCGGGAGTTGAATACGCGCACGAGCTACCGTGTGCTGACCAGCGGCGATGGCAGCGGCGCGGATGCGGTGCTGAAGGGAACGATCGTGAAGGAGACGGTGTCGCCGTTGACGTACGACTCGTCGAGCGGGCAGACGTCGAGCTACCTGGTGAGTGTGACGGCGAACGTGCAGCTGGTTGCACACGATGGCACGGTGCTCTATAAAAACGACGAGTTTGCGTGGAGGGAGCAGTATCAGTCGACGCAGGATTTGACCGGCTTCGTGCAGGAAGACGGAGCGGCGGTGCGGCGCATGGGGCGGGATTTTGCGGAGGCGCTGGTCGGCGACATGCTGGAGTCGTTCCGATGAGCGGGCGCGATGTTTTGCAAGCAAGCGCTTCGCGCAGCGGCCTGAAGAGCTTTGCGGGAGTGGAGCGTTTTCTCGCCGAGGTGGGTGGAGACGCGCGGCGAGCCGGCTATGTGCTGCTGGGTGATGAAGCGTTCCTGTCTGAGATCTGCCGCAAGGGCGTGCTGCAGGCGCTGGTGCCCGGAGAGATGAAGGACTTTTGTCTGCATGATCTCGATCTGGGCCAGACGTCGATCTTCGAGGCGCTGGATCTGGCGCAGACGCCGTCGCTGATGGCGCCGTTCCAGGTGCTGTTTCTGCGCAATGTGAAGACGCTGTATGGACGCGGGCAGAAGAAGGAAGAGTTCAAAGCGATCGACGGATACTTCCGGCGGCCGAACCCGCAGGCGTTGGTGATTTTTGTGGCGGACCACCTTGTGCTGCCGCAGGACCTGCGCAGGATGGAGATGACCGATAAGGAAAGAGCCGAGAAGATTCGTGAGACCCTGGGCGATGTGTGCGGGGTGGTCGAGCTGCAGCGGGTGAGCGAGGAGGATGCGGTTCGGTGGGTGATGCGTGAGGCGCAGGCGAAGGGCGTCAGCTTTGGCGAAGACGCGGCCACGGAACTTGTCGATTCGCTGAGTGCGGAGATGTTGATGGTGGCGAGCGAGCTGGAGAAGCTGCTGCTGTATGCGGGCGCGATGAGCAGGACGTCGGTGGAGGTTGGGGATGTGGAGACGATGGTGTCGGCGGCCAAGCAGCGGAGCTTGTATGAGCTGACGGATGCGATCAGCCTGAAGGACGCGCCGAGAGCGCTGGGGCTGCTGGCGGGATTGCTGAACGCGTCGGAGGGTGGCGAGGATGCGGCGATCGGGCACGTGTTTACGCTGGCGAAGACGTTTCGTCAGATGCTGGTGCTGAACGAAAAGCAGGTGAAGGACCAGCGCGCGATGTGGCAGGTGCTGTGGCCAGGGTTTCGCGTAGCTCCGTTTGCGGCCGATGCGCTGATTGCGCAGGCGCGGCGGTACAAGGACCGCGGCGAGTTGACGCGCGGGTTGCGGATGATTGCGAAGGCGGATCTGGAACTAAGGTCAAGCCCGGCAGACAAGAAGCTGGTGCTGGAGCGGCTGGTGATGCGGCTGGCTGGGAAGGCTCACGCGTCGGAGCTGGAACACGCGGCTGTCTAGAGCGTGCGATGAGCCGGTTGCGTAGACGCATTTTGACCGCGCTGGCGAGCGAGCTCACCGTGGCGCTGATGGAGCTCCGAATTTTTGATCTATGTCTCAGATATAAATCTATGGCGCAGATATAAATGGAGGATCATGAACAATCGCAAGCTTTGGGTCGCCGCCACCGTGGCCGGACTTATGATCGGCCTGCAATCGGCCGCGCAGACGACGGCTGCCACTGCAGCGCCGCCACCGTCGCCGCAGCAGCAGATGCAGCAGAAGATTGGGTTCTTCAAGACGCACTACGCAAAGCATGAGTACCGCATTGCGATGCGCGATGGCGTGAAGCTCTATACGCAGGTGTATACGCCGATTGCGGGCCAGTTTGCCGATGCGGGGCCGTATCCGTTCCTGATGTCGCGCACGCCGTATAGCTGCGGCAGCTATGGCGATGATGTCGTGCTGCCCCGTGTGACCGGCAATGAGGTGATGTTGAAGAGTGGGTACATTCTCGTCTGCCAGGATGTGCGCGGACGGTGGGAGAGCCAGGGAACGTGGTTCGAGATGACGCCGAGCCGGGATACGAAGGGGGACGGCAAGGGCATCGATGAGTCCACGGATATGTACGACACCGTGGATTGGCTGCTGAAGAATGTCGCGGGGAATAATGGCAAGGTGGGGATTCTGGGCATCAGCTATCCGGGGTTCTATACGGCGGCGAGCATCATCGACGGGCATCCGGCGATCAAGGCGGCGAGCCCGCAGGCTCCGGTCACCGACCTGTGGATGGGCGACGATACGTACCACGGCGGAACGTTCATGCTGAGTGCGAACCACTCGTTCTATGCGCAGTTCTTCGCGCCGCAGAAGAACCCGCTGAAGGTGGAGCCGAAGAGTGATTTCGACTTCGGCACCAAGGATATGTACTCGTACTACCTGAAGATGGGGACGCTGGCGAAGCTGGATTCGCCGGCGGGTGGGACGAATCCGTACTTCCACGACCAGGTGATTCATACGACGTATGGCCCGTACTGGCAGGAGAGGAACATCTCGACGCACATGCACGGAGTGACGGCCGCGGTGATGAATGTGGGCGGATGGTTTGACGCGGAGGACCTGTCGGGGCCGGTGAAGATCTTCCACGCGATTGCGCAGCAGAGTCCGCAGGCGGCCGCCGATACGCTGGTCGAAGGGCCATGGGTGCATGGTGGATGGGCGCGCGGAACGGGCGCTTCGCTGGGCGATATCAGCTTTGGCGATGAGACTTCGGAGTTCTATCGCAAGAACATTGAGGCTCCGTTCTTTGCGCACTATCTGAAGGCCGCGGCGTGGACGCCGCTGCCGAAGGCCTACACGTTCGAGACCGGAAGCAACGTGTGGAAGCAGTATGACGCGTGGCCTCCGAAGCAGGCGGTGGAGAAGACGATCTATCTGCAACCGCAGGGTGGGCTGGCGTGGACCGCTCCGACGGCGAAGGAGAGCAGCGACAAGTACGTGAGCGACCCGGCGCATCCGGTTCCGTTTACGCCGTACGTGACCGGACCCGATGTGCCGCAGCGCTATATGGACGACGATCAGCGTTTTGCGACGACGCGGCCGGATGTGCTGGTGTACGAAACTGAGCCGCTGACCGAAGATGTGACCGTGGTCGGGCCGATCAAGCCGATGCTGAAGATCGCGTCGACAGGCACGGACTCGGACTTTGACGTGAAGCTGATCGATGTGTTTCCAGAGGACTATCCAGAGCCGGATGAGGCAAAGTCGGCAAAGCGGTCAGCAGCGCCGCCGGTGTTTCTGCAAGGGTACGAGATGATGGTGCGCGGCGAGCCGTTCCGGGCGAAGTTCCGCAACAGCTGGGAGAAGCCGGAGCCGCTGGTCCCGGGTAAGATTACGGACGTGGATTTCACGATGCAGGACGTGAACCACACGTTCCTGAAGGGACATCGGATCATGGTGCAGGTGCAGAGTTCGTGGTTCCCGCTGACTGACCGCAATCCGCAGGTGTTTCTCGACATTGACAAGGCCAGGCCGGAGGATTTCAAGAAGGCTACCGAGACGGTGTTTCATCAGGCTGGGGCGGCTAGCGGGATTGAGTTGCTGGTGCTGCCGAAGTAGAGGCAATAGCAACACCCTGCGCGGTGCCCGGGGTCGAGGGCCAGGATGACGGCGAAGACGGACAACGACAATGGCCGCGGAGGATTGCGGTCTTTGTCGTGTGCGTAACCAGGCTTTGGGGAAGGGTTACGCCATTAGAATGGCTTTTGCAGGCTGGGATTCTGCGGGTGAAGGCTCCCCGGTTCGGAGCGAAGGCGGCGGCGGGAACCAGGAATCGGCGGCGCGATAGCAGGTTGGATTGTAGGCTGATACGAGAGAGTTTGAAGCAGGGAGAACAATGGCAAAGACGGTGACAGTCGAAGAGTATGTGGCAGCGAGCGCTGGAGTGCAGCTGGCCGAGGTGTTTGGCGCGATCGCAGGAGCAGCACGGGAGATCGAATGGAAGATTCGTCTGGCCGGGCTGAGCGATGTCTATGGTGCGTTTGGTGCAGTGAATGTGCAGGGTGAGCAGCAGCAGAAGCTCGATGTCTTTGCGAACGATCTTCTGACCCAGACGCTGGGCGCGCTGCCGCAGGTGGCCGCGATTGTGAGCGAAGAGGACGAGGGTCCGGTCGTCTTTGACCGCAAAGGCGGGACAGATGGGGATGCCAAGTTTGTGGTGATCTTCGACCCGCTGGATGGTTCGTCCAATATCGATGTGAATGTGAATGTGGGGACGATCTTCAGCGTGGTTCGGCTGCACGGAGATGTGGTGGCTTCGGTATTGAAGCCGGGAACGGAGCAGGTCGCCGCCGGGTATGTGCTGTACGGGCCAGCGGCGGTTTTGGTAATCACGACAGGCAGCGGTGTCGCCGCATTTACGCTCGATGAGGACGGCAAGTTTCTGCTGACCGCTGAGGCGATGAAGATGCCCGAGCAGGGGCCGTACTACTCGGCGAACGAGGCGAATGCGGCGAGCTGGCCGGCTGCGTATCGCGAGTATCTGCTGGGATTGCTGCGTGGTGAGCTGGGTGGGAACGCGTACAGCGCGCGGTATATCGGAAGCCTGGTGGCGGACTTTCATCGCACGCTGCTGAAGGGTGGGGTGTTTCTGTATCCGCATACGGACAAGGCGCCGCAAGGCAAGCTGCGGTTGCTGTATGAGGCGAATCCGCTGGCCATGATCGCGGAGCAGGCGGACGGTGCGGCTGTGAATGGAGCGACACGGATTCTGGAGGTGCAGGCTGAGCGGATTCATCAGCGGACGCCCCTGGTTATTGGGAGCAGGCGCGAGGTTGAGGCCTTGCAAAAGGCCGTGCAAAAGGCCGCGTTGAAGGACGCAGGGGAGGCGAAGTAGTGGCGGTTGGTTCGGTCGCAGAGAGGCTGTATTACGACGCTTGCGCGGGAGATGCGGGCGGACTCGAGTTTCGTGCGCTGGTGACAGACGTCCGGCTGGACTCGCACACGAAGAATGAGGCGGGAGAAAAGGAGCAGCTCTGGCAGGTTGCGCTGGACCGGACGGCGTTTTATCCGGAGGGTGGCGGTCAGCCGTGGGACACGGGCGTGCTGGTGGCGACGGCTCGGAGTGGCGCGGTGCTCGAGGTTGCGGTGGAGCGCGTTGAGGAGGATGAGGCCNNCGCAAGCCGCTGCCGCAGGGCGCCGAGGTGGCCGGGCGCGTCGACGCGGATCGGCGCATGGACCACGCGCAGCAGCACACCGGGCAGCATCTGTTGTCGGCGGTGTTTTTAAGCGAGCTGGGAGCAAAGACGGTTTCGTTTCACCTCGGTGCGGATTCGGCGACGATCGATCTGGCGCTGCGCGAGGGCGCGGAGCGGTTGAGCGAAGTCGAACTGCGGCGCGTGGAGACGGCGGCGAATCGCCTGATCTATGAGGACCGCGCGGTGCGTCCGGGGTGGTTCTCGCGCGAAGAGGCTGAGGCGATGCTGGCGCGGGGCGAGCTGTATAAGCTGCCCGAACGTAGTGGGCGGATGCGTGTGGTCGAGATGGCCGGTGTGGAGTTCAATGCGTGCGGTGGGACGCATGTGCGATCGACGGGCGCGATTGGCGGTCTGCTGGTGCGGCGCGTGGAGAAGGTGAAGCAGGGCTGGCGGGTGGAGTTCTGCTGTGGGTTGCGTGCGGTGCGTGCGGCGGGGCAGGATTTTGCGACTCTGGGGCAGGCTGCTGGAGTGCTCAGCGTGGGTGCGGTGGATGTGCCGGCGCGGGTTGCGGCGCTGATTGAAGAGGGCAAGGCTGCAGCGAAGGAGCGCAAGGCGCTGGTCGAGGAACTGGCGCAGGCCGAGGCTGTGGCGCTGGTCGGTGCGGAAGCCGAGAGAGCGGTGGTGACCGCGGTGTTTGCGGGCAAGGATGTGGAGTTTGCCAAGCGCGTGGTGGCGAAGGTCGCGGGATTGGGGCGGGCTGCGGTGGTCGGGGTGACGAGCGGCGCCGATGGCGCGGTTGCAGCCGCGCGCAGGCCCGGGTCTGCCCTGGATGCAGGGAAGGCGTTGCGTGAGGTCCTGAGCGCCGCTGGTGCGCGCGGCGGCGGTTCTGCGGAGATTGCGCAGGGAGTTTGTCGCGGAGAGCAGGTGGAGGCGCTGGTGGCGCAATTGTCACAGGCGCTGGGCGGCTAAGCTGGTGAGGTGAGCGAGTACTGCGATGTTGCGTTGCCGGTGCCGTTGGACCGGGCCTTTACGTACGAGCTCGGAGAGCTTGAGGCGGAGGTGGGCGCGCGTGTGATGGTGCCGTTTGGCGGGCAACGGCTGGTGGGCGTGGTGGTCGGGCTGCACGATGTTGCGCCGGTGGACGATGTTGAGGTGAAGCGCGTGGAGCGCGTGCTCGATGAGGCGGCGCTGCTTCCGGATGAGCTGATGGAGCTGGGCAAGTGGGTTGCGGCGTACTACTGCGCTCCGCTGGGTGAGGTGCTGCGCGGCATGATGCCGCTGACGGCCGAGGTGCGGCGGCAGTGGGTGTATCGGATTGCTGAGCAGGGGCGCAAGGTGATCTACGAGGGCGCTGCGAAGGGGTCGTCGCGACGGTCTAAGCTGAGCGTCGAGGACCAGAATCGCGAGTATGCGGTGCTGAATTACCTGGAGAGCGGCGATGCAGCCAAGATGGCGGCGATTCGCAGCGCGACGGGAGCGAATAAGGCGCTGCTCGATGCGATGGCGAAGAAGCGCTGGCTGGTGCGGGAGCCTCTGGCGGAGGTTCGGGATGCGCGGCGGTTGGAGAAGGTCGCGGTGCTCGAAGAACAGGGAGCAGGAAGCAGGAAAGAGGAAGCAGGAAGTGCAAATGCTGATGAGATGACAAAGCGGCTGCCAAAGCTGAATGAGAATCAGCTGGCGGTGATGGCGGAGCTGTCTGGCTGTGGCGGACGGGAGTTGGTGAGGGAGTTGCGTTCGCGGCTGGGGGCGAGTGGCGTTCCGGATTCGACGCTGGGGACGCTGGTGAAGCGGGGGCTGGTGCGGATAGAGGAGACGGCGCAGGCGTTTCATGTGACGGGGCTGGAGAATCATGGCAAAAAGTTTGCGCATGAGCATGTCCTCAACGAGGCGCAGACGGAGGCGCTCGGGACGATCGTTGCGGCGATGGAGAAGGGTGGCTTCCGGCCGCATCTGCTGTATGGCGTGACCGGGTCGGGCAAGACGGCGGTGTACGTGGCGGCGATGCAGCGGGCGCTGGCGACGGGGAAGAGCGCGTTGCTGCTGGTTCCGGAGATTGGGTTGACGCCGGGAACGGCGGCGCAGATGGTCGCGGCGTTCGGCGGGGATGTGGCGCTGTTGCACTCTCAATTGACGCCGGATGAGCGTGCAGAGCAGTGGCACAGGATTCGGCGGGGTGAGGCGCGGGTGGTGATCGGGACGCGGTCGGCGGTGTTTGCGCCGATGCCGGAGTTGGGGCTGATCCTCGTCGATGAGGAGCACGACAGCAGCTATAAGCAGGAGGAGACGCCGCGCTACCACGGACGCGATGTGGCGGTGATGCGGGCCAAGCTGCTGGGCTGTACGGTGGTTCTGGGGTCGGCGACGCCGTCGCTGGAGAGCTGGCAGAATGTCGAGCGCGGGCGCTACGCGCGAGTGGAGATCCTGGAGCGGGTGGAGTCGCGGCCGCTGCCGAAGGTCGAGATGATCGACATGCGCGAGGAGTTTCGCGAGACCGGGAAAGAGCAGCTATTTTCGCGGCGGCTGATCGAGGAGACGCAGGCCACGATCGATCGCGGCGAGCAGGTCATCATCCTGATCAATCGACGCGGGTACAGCTTCGTCGTGATGTGCAGGAGTTGTGGCGAGAAGCTGGAGTGCGAGAACTGCGCGATCTCGCTGACGTATCACAAGCCGGGAAACGAGCATGACCTGAGCGGCGCGGCGCGCGTAGGGCAGCGCCTGGAATGCCACTACTGCGGCTTTCGGCGCGGTGTTCCGAAGGCGTGCGAGAAGTGCGGCAGTGAGCACTTGTACTACCTCGGCGCAGGTTCGCAGCAGGGCGAGGAGCGGCTGCAGGAGCTGTTCCCCGGAGCGCGCATCGGGCGCATGGACCGCGACACGGTGCGCACGCGCGGCGATATGGAACGGCTGCTGGGACGGCTGCATTCGGGCGAGATCAATCTGCTGGTGGGCACGCAGATGATCGCCAAGGGGCACGACGTTCACGGCGTGACGCTGGTCGGGGTGGTGGGGGCGGACTTTGCGCTGGGACTGCCGGACTTTCGCGCAGCAGAGCGGGTGTTTCAGTTGCTGACCCAGGTGAGTGGGCGGGCAGGACGCGGTGAGCTGCCGGGAAAGGTGCTCGTCCAGACCTACCAGCCGGACCATTATGTGAACCAGTTTGCGCGCGAGCACGATTACACGGGCTTCGCGGTGCGGGAGCTCTATTTCCGGCGGGCGATGCGGTATCCACCGTTCAGCGTGCTGGTGAACGTGATTATCCAGAGCGAGCGGCTGGAAGAGGTGCTGGACTGGTCGACGCGGCTGGGACGGTGGTTTCAGCAGCGGAAGCTGGAGGGGGTGCGGGTGCTGGGGCCGGCAGCAGCGCCGAACTCACGGCTGAAGCGCATCTACCGGTATCACCTGGTGCTCAAGGCAGACCGGCGCGATGTGCTGGGGGCAGCACTGCGGGAGATGCTGGCGGTGGTCGATCGCGAGGGGATTCCTCGGCGGTCGGTCATCGTGGACGTTGATCCGATGCACCTGATGTAGCTTAGTCGAGGGCCTGGAGATCCTTGCCCGGCTTGAAGCGAACAGCCTTGCCGGGCATGATGGTGACCTCGGTGCCGGTGCGCGGATTGCGGCCGACGCCGGTCTTGCGGGGCTTGACGGTGAAGACGCCGAAGCCGCGCAGTTCGATGCGGTCGCTGTCGCCCAGGGCCTTCTTCATCGCCTCAAATATCGCGTCCACGGCGGATTCTGCCTTGGTCCGTGGAAGGCCGGTGCGCTCGACTACCCTCTGGATTAAGTCCTGCTTGATCAATGGAGGTCGCCTTCCTGTGCTTCGGCCCACGGGGGTGGGCGTGTGTACGACTGTTTCAAGCCTACACTGGATGGTAGAAAGCCAATTTTTTGTTGTCAATTTTTCTCAGGGGCTGCGTTCGAAATCTGAACGACATTTGCAGGCCCCACGGTAGTTTGCGATAGGCTTAAGGCTATTCAAAGCGAAAGGGATGTGCGCGGTGGGTTAGCCGTGACGTTGGAAACGAGATGTCGATCAAGAGCGATAAGTGGATTCGGAAGCAGGCTGTTGAGAACAAGATGATCGAGCCGTTCAGCGAAAAGCAGGTCAGCGACGGCGTCATCTCCTACGGGCTCTCATCGTACGGATACGATCTGCGCGTCTCCAACGAGTTCAAGATCTTCACCAACGTGAACAGCGCGATCATCGATCCGAAGAACTTCGATGAGCGGTCGTTCGTGTCGATGGAAGCAGACAGCATCATCGTTCCGCCCAACAGCTTCGCGCTCGCCAGGTCGGTGGAATACTTCCGCATTCCGCGCGATGTGCTGACGATCTGCGTGGGCAAGAGCACCTACGCGCGCTGCGGCATCATCGTGAACGTGACGCCCTTTGAGCCGGAATGGGAAGGGTTTGTGACGCTGGAGATCTCGAATACGACGCCGCTGCCGGCGCGCATCTATGCGAATGAAGGGCTTTGCCAGATCCTCTTCTTCCAGAGCGATGAGGTCTGCGAGGTAAGCTATGGCGACCGGAAGGGTAAATACCAGAAGCAGCAGGGAATCGTATTACCGAAGTTATAGAAAGACCGCCAGGCGGTCATAGAAAGACCGCCAGCCGGCGTAATGAGAGTCGCAGTTCGTGACGAATCAAACCAAGGCACGCATCGGAGTCGTTGCAGGGAACTCACTGCGCTCATTGGGGTTGATCGCGATCCTCGAGGAGATTGTCGGGGTGGCGGCGTCTCCGCTGGAGTTGGGAGAGGTGTTCGGCGCAGAGGGATTCAATTTGCTGCTCCTGGATATGAACGAACCGGTGGAGACAGTCATCCAGACGATTACACGACTGCGGAGGGAGCGGCCTGCGGTGAAGCCGATTGTGATGGGCGAACCACTCTCCCCGGAGCAGATCCAGGCCGTGATCGGTGCAGGCGCAAAGGGCTTTCTATTGCAGACCGCCGGTATCAGTGAGATCAGCCTGGCGGTCGAGATTGTGCTGGATGGATCCATCTGGGCTCCACGCAAGGTGCTCGCAAGGCTCGTCGAGGCTGGAACGGCGGGGGGCAACATCATGGGGCCGCAGGCGGGTACGAACCAGCCAATCGAGGAGATGCTTACGGAACGCGAGCGCGATGTACTGCATCTCCTGATGAGCGGGCGGTCGAATCGCGAGATTGGCGCAGCGATGGGGATCGAGCAGGCAACAGTGAAGGCCCACCTTGGCAGAATGCTGCGCAAGACCCGCGCGCATAACCGGGTGGAGTTGACGCTGCGTGCGATGGAAGAGCGTCCAGACGACACGGAGTAAGTTCCTATCCATCCGAAGATTTCCCAACTTTGAGGATTGGTACAACTTTCGTGGAGGGTAACGCCCAAAGGTCTACAGTATTAGGTACTCTTGTAACCACCAGTGCTAAGGATGCATATTTAGTAGCAGTACAAACCTGGGAGAAATAGGGTTGCGAAGGGTGGCTGGAGACAGCGACACCTTCGCAG
Source organism: Granulicella sp. (assembly GCA_003138795.1). Classification (GTDB taxonomy): domain Bacteria; phylum Acidobacteriota; class Terriglobia; order Terriglobales; family Acidobacteriaceae; genus Granulicella. Next base: position 33,798 of record PLHC01000091.1, read on the forward strand.
CCCACTTTTTTTTGCGAAGTACAACCTCAGGTCGCCAGTGCCCATCAGAGACTGTGTGTGTAGAACATTTACCGCAATTTGGTTTCGAACGAGAGGCGTGAAATGAAAAAGTTTATTGGAGTTATGTGTGCCTTGGCGATGTCCGTGGGCGCTGTGTCGGTGCAGGCTCAGGGTGATAACAAGCTGAATGAGCGGCTTGCGTCGGCATCGGCTGTGATCGACGAGGTGATGTCGGTTCCAGATCGGGCGATTCCGCAGTCGATTCTAGCGGGCGCGCACTGCGTAGTCGTGGTTCCGTCCTACAAGAAGGCTGCTTTTGGAATCGGCGTCCAGTATGGTCAGGGCGTTGCAACCTGCCGTACGCCTCGCGGTTGGAGCGCTCCGGTCTTTGTGCAATTGGAAGGCGGCAGCTTTGGTTGGCAAATTGGCGGTCAGTCCACGGATCTGGTGCTAGTCGCCATGAATCATGATGGCCTGGAAGCAATGCTGAAGAACAAGTTCAAGCTTGGCGGCGATGCATCGGCATCGGCTGGTCCGGTTGGACGCAATGCCGCGGCGGATACGGATTGGACGCTCAAGGCCGAGTTCCTGACCTATTCTCGCTCCAAGGGACTGTTTGCGGGAATTGATCTTACCGGCACGGTTCTCTCGCAGAACGTCGATTTCACTCGCCAGGAGTACGGCCATGATGTCCCGTTCGAACAGGTCCTGCATGGCGATATTTCCACCCCGGAGAACGCGCGTCGCTTTGTTCACACTGTTGCGCGGTACTTCGTGGTCTCGAAAGTGAACGAATAAGACTTAGCTACTCGAAAGAGCGGCATGTGAGGAGAAGGGACGGCTTTGGCCGTCCCTTTCCTTTTTGGATGCTTCCGGTCACGCGTATTTCGTGGTGAAGTTGCGTACACTGACTGTTGGTGGAGAACGCGATTCAGAATGAGCCTGTGAGGCAAATTATCCTGCGCGAGCGGCTGGAGAACCTGGCGCTGCGGCTGATGGCCGGCACCGTGGGTGTATTGCCGCGGAATGCGGCGAGAGCCGTGGGCGCGGGCATCGGTGCGGTTGCGTGGACGCTGCTGGGCAGGCTGCGAGGGGTCGGACTGCGCAACCTGGAGCTGGCATTTCCAGAGAAATCCGAGGCAGAGCGCACGGCGATCCTGCGCGGTGTCTACCGGTCGCTGGGATGGCAGATCGGCGAGTTCTGCAAGATGAGCGGGTATACGGCAGAGCAGGCATCGAAGTTTATTCGCTACGACGGTCTGGAGCACTATCTTGCAGCCAGGGAAAAGGGCCGCGGTGTGCTGGTGCTGACCGGACACATGGGAGCGTGGGAGCTTTCCAGCTTCTATCACTCGCTGATGGGCTATCCGATGTCGCTGGTGATTCGGCGGCTGGATAATCCGCTGGTGGATACGTTCGTGAACCGGATTCGCTGCCTGCATGGGAACCGGGTGATCCACAAGGACGACTTCGCGCGCGGCTTGCTGACCTCCATGCATCGCGGCGAAACTGTGGGAATCCTGATGGACACCAACATGACGCCGCCGCAGGGAGTTTTTGTTCCATACTTCGGCATGGAGGCGTGCACCGCATCGGGGATGGCGCGGGTTGCGTTGCACTCAGGAGCGGCGGTGCTGCCCGGGTTCCTGGTATGGGAGGCGGCAGAGCAGAGATATGTGCTGCACTTCGGCGAGGAACTGGCGTTGATTCGCACGGGCGATACAGCGCGCGATATCGTTGCAAATACGGCGCTGTTTACGGCGACGATCGAGGCGTATGTGCGACGCTATCCAGAGCAGTGGCTATGGGTGCATCGTCGCTGGAAGACGCGGCCTGAGGGCGAGGAGCGGCTGTACTAATGAGCGCGAAGATTCTTGCTGCGAACGAAATTGCGGCGCTGCTTGGTGTTTCGACGACATCGACAGCAACGGTTACGCGCGTCTCCGGGCTGGAGGGTGCCAGCCCAGATTCCATAGTCTTTGCCGAGGACGAGAAGACGCTCGCGGCGGCAATTGCAACCAACGCCGGGCTGATTCTGGCTCGCGGTAGAGACTCGTTGCAGGACGCTCGCGTGGTGGTCGTCAAGGACCCCCGCTACGCGTTTGCGGTCTGCGCGAAGGCCCTGGTGGAGGCGAGAACGAGCAGCGAGGTGCATCCATCGGCAGTGATTGATCCGACGGCGAAGGTTGGCGAGCGCGTAAGGATTGGAGCGCGTGCGGTCGTCGAGGCGGGCGTGACGCTGGGCGATGATGTCGAGATTGCGAGCGGCGCGATCGTTCTGCGCGGAGTTGAGATTGGCAACCGTGTGGTGGTGCAGGCCGGCGCGGTCCTGGGTGCGACCGGCTTTGGCTATGTGCGTGATGCGAAGACCGGAGAGCATCTGCTGTTTCCGCAGCAGGGGCGGCTGGTGATTGAGGACGATGTGGAGATCGGCGCCAATACGACGATCGACCGCGGAGCGCTGGGCGAGACGCGCATTGGGCGGGGGACGAAGATCGATAACCTCGTGCACATCGGACACAACTGCCGGATTGGGCGGAACGTGGTGATCGTGGCGCAGGTGGGGATCTCGGGGTCGTGCGTGGTGGAGGATGGCGCGGTGCTGGCGGGGCAGGTGGGGCTTGGGGACCATGTGCACATCGGACCGGGGGTGATCCTCGGCGGGGCCGCAGGCGTCTTTCCAGGCAAGCGGCTGGAGGGGCCGGGAGAGATGTTCATGGGCGTGCCCGCGGAGCCGCTGAAGGATTATCTGAAGACGATAGCGCGGGTTCGGCGTCTGAAGTAAAGAGCCCTCGGCAAGAGGCAGGCGAGGTGATTGTGGCGATCGTCGTCGTTGGTGGACATACGCGGAACATCGGCAAGACCAGCGTCGTCGCTGGACTGATCGCGGCGCTGCCGGAGATGCATTGGACGGCAGTTAAGATCACGCAGTTCGGGCATGGGGTGTGCTCAGCCAACGGCGAGCCCTGCGACTGCGAGACGGCCGACCACACTATGGCGATCAGCGAGGAGCACGATGCGACGAGTGGCACGGATTCGTCGCGGTATTTGGCTGCGGGAGCGGCGCGCTCCTTCTGGGTGAGGACGCGGCTGGGTCAGCTGAGCGAGGCAATGCCCCGCGTGCGAAAGCTGCTGGGGGAGTCAGAGAACGTCATCATTGAGTCCAACAGCGTGCTGCGATTCCTGCAGCCTGATCTGTCGCTGAGTGTGCTCGACCCTTCGATCAGCGACTTCAAGCCGTCGGCGATACGTTATCTGGATCGCGCCGACGCGTTGGTCGTGCCGGAGGGTGCTACGTTTGCAGAGGGTTGGGCTGGTGTGTCGCGGCGGATGATCGAGAGCAAGCGAAGTTTTGGTTTCCGCGCGCCCAAGTATTGCAGTGACGAACTGGTGGCGTTTGTGGCGGAGCGACTCGCTGCTGCGAAGCCGATCCCCGTGGGTTGGATTGGGGATTGCGAAAGCCGCTAAATGCTCTGGACCGGCAGCGACATCAAATCGTCAACGCATGCAACCTCACGCTGCACGAAGGGCTCGGCGTAACGCACGCCGGCGAGCAGACCATAGTGACGTGCAGTCGCAAAGGTGCGCTCGCGTATGTCTTCTTCAGGCACGAAGAGGCCTGCGCCTGCAGACTGCTTTCCATACTGGGAGCGGTACGTCAATAAAGACTGCAGCCGGGTCTCGATATGTGCGCTGATGTCGACGACGAAGGTGGGACGCACATCGGCATAGAGTGAGGCGTACAGAATCTTGTAGGGGCGATGCGGCGCGCCGAATTCAGCCGGAAGATCGAGCCGCGCGAGACCAGCGGCGAAGCAGGCTTCATAGCCGAGGGTCGATGTCGTGTAGTGGTCGGGGTGACGGCCCTGCCAGTAGGGGAGGATCACCACGCGCGGGCGAAGACGGCGCAGCACGGCGGCGATCTTGAGGCGGTTCTCCAGCGTGTTCTGGACGCTGCCGTCCGGGAGATCGAGCGCCTCGCGATGGGTGACACGCAGGATCCTGGCTGCGGCGTCCGCTTCGGCTGCGCGCTCGGACGCAGTGCCGCGCGTGCCGGACTCTCCGCGGGTGAGATCGAGGATTCCCGTGCGCCAGCCGAACGCCCGCTGTACCAGTAATGTCCCGCCGCAGGTCTGTTCGACATCATCGCGATGAGCCGCGATAGCAAGCACATCGAGTAGACCTGCATGCGGTGAGGGGGAGGCCTGCGGCGTGGCCATGAGTTTAGTCTGCGCTGTCGGTCAAAGCATCCATGTAGGCAACGTCGTAGACTGTGCCCTGGACGGTGACGTTGATGTTGTCGATCTCAGACGCTGGAGACCCTCCATTCGAGTCCTCGCTTTGGGATTCTGCAATCGGACTCGGAGATGCTCCGGTATAGAAGGCGTGGATCTGTCCGCCGTATGCGGTGTAGACCTTGTAATAGTTCTGCACCCAGCAGAGGCCCGTCAGGCTGCCGTAGTAGTACTGGTTCTGATTGGTGTTGGGGTAGGAGACGGGGACCGCGGCTACAGTGGAAACATTGGATTGGACGACGGCAGGGACGATTGTGGCCGGAGGTGTCGCCGTGCCTGTGGTCACCATGGTCAGGCAGTTGTAGTTGCCAGCCGGGTCGGTATACTTCTGGGCTGCGAGCTCCGCTGCGGCGGTTGCGAAACGCACGCCGTTGGCGCACGACGAGGAGCCGATCCAAAGCGTATTGTTGTCGGCAAACAGCATCTTCGTGTGGGTGCCGTCCGAGATGGAGATGGGCGCACCGACCGCATACGTGCTGAGATTGAGCAGCGTCAGGTTGCCAGCGAAGAGCCCTTTGTATGCACCGCTGGTTTGAGGCTGCTGCCCGGAGAGATAGAGATAGCTGCCATCTGAGATGGCAGCCGTAACTCCACCGGGAATGGGAATCGGATTGGGAATTCCGGTGGGCAGCGAGGACAGAGGCGATGAAGCAGTGGAGGTGGGTACGAGGTTGATGTTGAGCGCCGCCATCTGCAGGAAGGTCACACTGGCGGTGGTACCGCCATTCTCCGGGCCGGAGTTGAGAATGTAGGCCGTGCTGCCATCGAGCGAGAAGGAGACATTTGTCGGGTGATCATAGGTGCCGCCGACAGGGACGACACAGTAGACAGGCAGCAGCAGTGGCTCACAGTCGACGTAGCCCGGAGGAAGAACCGGATTAGGCGTTGCGGGCAGCTGGACGACGCGATAGAGGGAGTTCGAGTTCCGCACCATCGCAAGCACAACGCTATTGCCTGGATCGATGGCGACCATGTCGACGTTCGGAAGATTCAGGTCGTAGGTAACGCCACCGGTGGTGAGCACGAGCAGGCCCGCCTGCTCGGCCGCGCCTGCGAAGGTGATGCCGAGGGGTGCGGCGGCTGCCGACGCAGGCTCCGCTCCAAAGTTGGATACGGTTCCACCGGCGGTTTCCTTGCTGTAGTTGATGGCCGTCAGATTGCCATCCGTGTAGGAGAGCGCGTAGCCCGTGGTCTCCTCCGGGAAGTTGATGATGCTGACGGGCTCGGCCTCGGAGTAGCCCGAGATGTTCCAGCTCTTGGTGGTGTTCTGGACGTTGCCGCGCAGGTCACGCAAGCCGTCCAGAATCTCAAGACCGCCCGCGGTTCCGTTCGCGGTATAGGCCGCGAGGACACGCTGGAGGAGTTGGCTGGGTGGAATCGGGCGGCCCGCGTAGTTGTATTCGGGAACTTTGTAGAGCACCGTAACGCCGCAGCCAACAAGTGCCAGCGTGGCCGTGGCCAGAAAGAGGCCCGAGGCAACCAAGGCAGAGAAATTTCTAATCTTCAACGTGGACTACTCCAGACAATCAGGCGCTGCTGCGCGGTAGCTGCAATTTCTGCCCCAAGTATAACAGGGCAAACCCCGCATTCCGGCATAGGTTTCGGGCGGTGGGCGGCCTGCGAAGGGCCCGGCAACGTTATACGATTGAAGTTTAGGCAAGTCAAAGACTTGGTGGGACAGGAGACGGATGGCGGCTGCAGTCGACAGGCTTTTCGCGGGCGGAACGGTGCTGTGCGATGGCGCCATGGGCACCATGCTGTACAGCTGCGGTGTCTTCATCAACCGTTGTTACGACGAACTGAACGTGACGCAGCCGGAGATGGTGCGCTCGGTGCATGAGCAGTACCTTCAGGCCGGAGCTGAAATCATCGAGACCAACACCTTTGGCGCGAACAGCTTCCGCCTGGAGCGCTTTGGCCTGAGCGACAAGGTGGGCGAGTTCAACCTCGCCGGAGCCACCATCGCGCGGCAGTGCGTGGACGCAATCCGCGAGAAGCAGGGAACCCAGGCGTTCGTTGCGGGGGCCGTTGGTTCGCTGGGACTCAGGCTGGAGCCGCTGGGAAAGATCGGCCTCGATGAGGCTCGGGCATCGTTTGCCGAGCAGATTGCGGCGCTCGCCGAGGGAGGCGTCGACCTGCTGATTCTCGAGACCATGATGTCTGTCGATGAGGCGGAGCAGGCGGTACTGGCGGCCCGCGAGGTCGCTCCGCAGTTGAAGGTGGTCGTGCTGTTCACCGTGGATGAGGAGGCCAATTGCCTGGATGGCACGATCCCCGAGGTCGCGGCGCAGCGGATCACGGCGATTGGCGCCGATGCCGTCGGATGCAACTGCAGTATGGGGCCGGCAACCGTGCTCACCGTCGTGGAGCGTATGCGCGCGGCGACGACCCTGCCGATTGTCGCCATGCCCAATGCCGGCATGCCCCGCAACGTCGAGGGCCGCAATATCTATCTCACCTCGCCGGAGTATATGGGCAGCTTTGCGCGGAAGTTTGTGCGCGCGGGTGCGAACTGGGTCGGCGGTTGCTGCGGAACGACGCCGGCGCACATTCGCGCGATGCGCAGCGCTCTGCGCGCAATGGAGGCGCAGGACGCAGGCGAGACGGCGATCGCCCGCATTCACGCTGCGGTGCCCGCGAGTGTTGCCACCAGCGCTCGCGAGCTGACCGTTGAACCTCCGCCGCTAAGCGAGAGATCGCGCATCGGCGAGCGCATCGCCAACGGCAGATTTGTCACGATGGTGGAGATCGTTCCGCCCAAGGGTTTCGACTGCTCGAAGGAACTGGCCGGAGCAGCGCTGCTCGCCCAGCACGGAGTGGACGCCATCAACGTGCCGGACTCGCCGCGGGCCAGTGCGCGGATGAGCGCGCAGAGCCTGTGCGTGCAGATTCAGCAGAAGGTCGGCATCGAGACGATCCTGCACTACACCTGCCGCGACCGCAATGTGCTCAGCATCCAGAGCGATCTATTGGGTGCGGCCTCGATCGGGCTGAAGAATATTCTTTGCCTGACGGGCGATCCGCCGAAGATGGGCAATTATCCCGACGCGACCGCGGTCTTCGACGTGGATGCAATTGGGTTGGTGAACATCGTGCACGGGCTCAACCAGGGCCTCGACATTGGGCGGAATTCCATCGGTGGATCGACTGGTTTCACGATCTCCGTCGCTGCGAATCCAGGGGTGCCCGACATCGAGCACGAGGTGCGAAGGTTCGCGTATAAGGTGGAGGCGGGCGCGGAGTTCTGCATCACGCAGCCGGTCTTCGACCTGAAGCTGCTGGAGGATTTTCTGCGCCGCATCGAGGCTTTCCGGATTCCGGTTATTGCGGGGATCTGGCCGCTGACCAGCCTGCGCAATGCGGAGTTCATGAAGAACGACCTGCGCGTCTCGATGCCCGATGAGATCCTCGCGCGCATGGCTGCAGCGGCGGACAAAGAGGCCGCGCTGGCCGAGGGCGTGGCGATTGCGCGGGATATGCTGGCGAGAGTTCGCGGCGCGGTGCAGGGTGTTCAGGTGAGCGCGCCCTTCGGCAAGTACACTGTGACGACCGAGGTTCTCGGTCTGAACGAGGAGACGGCGTGATGGCGAGCTTTGAGGATCAACTGGCGGAGTTGGAGAAGGTCGTCGAGCGCCTGGAGCGCGGTGATCTGACGCTGGAGGAAAATGTCAGTCTCTTCGAGCGCGGTGTGCATCTGTCCAATGCATGCAAGGCGCAGCTCTCCAGCGCGGAGAGCCGCATACAAGTGCTGCTGGAGCCGGAAGAGGGCGGCCCTGTGCGCGTTGAGGATCTGGCCGTCGCGGTGGCAGATGAAGAGGGTGACGAAGAAGAGTTCGACGAGGCCGATGAAGACCTCGACGACAGCAAGCTTTAGCGAGACATTTTTCCCGTTACCATGAACCGGAATGAGGTCTGAGCGTGCTTTTTTGTTGGGGAAAACCGCCGTTGAGGCCTGTGGCTTCGACATACAGCCTCAGGGAAATGCTCTAACGGTCGCGCGTTGTGACGAAGCTGGGAACCCATAGCAGGGCGCGCTTGAATTCGCTCTCAGGCAGGTCTGAGAGCGACTGGCGCGCTGCCTCGGCGTAGGCGCAGGCGGTGTCCATCGCATAGGCCAGTGAGCCGTGGCGTTGCAAAATCTCCAGGATGTCGGCGTGCGCGACGCGCGCAAAGCTGCGGTCGGCCAGAACCGTGCGAATGGCTTCGCGATCCGCGCCGGTGCCACGCTCGAGGGCGTGAATGACGGCCAGCGTTGCCTTGCCCTCACGCAGATCGGAGGCCGCGGGCTTGCCCAGCACATCATCGTTTGCGGTGAGGTCGAGCACGTCGTCGACGATCTGGAATGCGAGCCCCAGGTTGCGGCCGTACTCGCCCAACGTGGTTTCAAAGGGGCGCTCCCCATCGCGTATCGCAGGGTTCGCAATCACTGCACCGAGCTGCATCGATACCTTGAAGAGGCATGCGGTCTTGCGATAGATCAGGTCGAAGTATTCTTCCTCGTTAATCAGGTGGCCGAGCTTCTCCATCTGCAGCAGTTCGCCCTCGACCATCTGCTGGGTGAGCGAAATCAATAGATCCAGGATGCGGAAGTTGCGCTCTGCCAGCGCCGTCTGGAAGGCCTGCATATAGAGCCAGTCGCCGGCCAGGACGCACTTGGCGTTGCCCCAGTTGGTGTTGGAGGATGGCTGCCCACGCCGCGTGTTGGCTTCGTCGATGATGTCGTCGTGTACGAGAGTGGCCGTGTGCAGCATCTCAACGACCGCGCCCAGCCGAATGCGTGCGTCGCTTTCGGAGTTGAGCGCCTTGGCGGAGAGCAGCAGCAGCAGCGGGCGAATGCGCTTGCCGCCGCCTGCGATCAGGTAGTTGGCAATGTCGGTAACGACGCCGACGGGAGACTCGGCCTGATGCGCGAACTCGATCTCAATCGCAGCGAGATCGTCCTTCAGAAGGTCAAAGACCTCGGCAGCCGTCGCGATGGAGATAGCACTCACGCTTGTCTAAGAGTAGCAGGTGATAGAGGTTACGCGAAGGGCGCATTCAGCGCGTTAGGGGCCTGGACGTATGCGAGGTCAATGCTAATTGGAGCGGAAGTTCGTGAACTGGAGGTCGATCCCCAGATCCTTGCCGCGCAAAAGCGCAATAATCTGCTGCAGCGTGTCGCGATCTTTACTGGTTACACGTACGGTATCACCTTGGATGCTGGCTTGTGCCTTCAGCTTCGAATCCTTGATGATTGCCACGATTCTTTTCGCGGGGTCTGACGCGATGCCCTGCTTCAGCGTGATCTTCTGGCGCACGGAGGAGTTCGAGGCAGGCTCGATCTTCTCGTACTCCAGGTTCTTCAGCGAGACGCCGCGCTTGACGAACTTCTGCGCCAGAATCTCGATCACGGCCTTCAGCGTGTAGTCGTCCTGCGAGGCAAGCTGGACAACGTCCTGGCCCTCCAGGACGATGGTGGACTTTGAGTTCTTGAGGTCGAAGCGCGCGTTGACCTCTTTGGTCGCCTGGTCGATCGCGTTCTTCACCTCCTGGATATCTACCTTGCTGACGATGTCGAAGCTGTTATCGGCTGCCATGTTGTCGTCCTCTTGCGAATAAGATGTGCGCGTTTGTGCGGTCGCTGTCTATTGTGTCAGATGTGCGGCTACGCTGACAGTGATGCTGGGAACAGCACGCCAAAGTTAGCTGTGGTTAGATCGGCGAGTTTTTCCGGAGAAATGCCCCGCAGCTCGGCCACGAAGCGCGCGGTATACGCCACGTAGGCAGGCTCGTTGGTCTTGCCACGCAGAGGAATGGGCGCGAGAAACGGCGCGTCGGTCTCGACCAGGATACGGTCGACGGGCGCGGTGGCTGCGACGGCCTGGATCGTCGTTGACTTCGGGTAGGTCACGTTGCCGGCAAAGGACAGGTAGAAGCCCGCGGCGAGCGAGCGCGCGGCCTGGTCCTCGTTGCCGGAGAAGCAGTGCATGATGCCGGGCAGGCCGGTGGGCGTCCAGTGCTCGGCAATCAGGCGCAGGAGGTCCTCCCATGCGTCGGCTGGCTCGTACTTCGCCTTGGCCGCCGGTAGGGCAAGCTCCGAGGTGCGGCAGTGGATCGTGATCGGCTTGCCCACGGCGGCGGCGATCTTCATCTGCGCGACAAACGCCGCGTGCTGCGTGGGGATGTCGGGGTTGTTGAGGTGATAGTAGTCGAGGCCGATCTCCCCGATTGCGATGCAGCGCGGGTCTTGTGCGAGGGCCTCCAGCTTTGCGAGGTTCTCAGGCGTGGCCTGATGCGCCTCCTGCGGGTGTATTCCGGCGGTGGCAAAGATCTCCGAATGAGCGTGCGCAAGGTCGAGAGCGCGGTGCATCGTATCCGGGCCATCGCCAATGCCGATGGCTAGCAGCGTGCCGACGCCCGCAGCGCGCGCGTTGGCGAGGATCGCAGGAAGATCTTCGTAGTCGTCGAGATGGCAGTGCGAGTCGATCAGCATGGGTTATTTAAGCCGCGAGCCGAGGGCGATGTCTTCGCCAAACGTGGCGAGTACCGGCTTGCCGCCCTCGCCATTGGATGCGGCGAGCAGCATGCCGTGCGATTCGAGCCCGCGCATCTTGCGCGGCGCGAGGTTGGTGATGACGACGATGCGGCGGCCGATGAGCTCCTCGGGCGTGTACCACTCGGCGATGCCGGAGAGGATCTGGCGCTTCTCGTGGCCGAGATCGACCTCGAGACGCAGCAGCTTGTCGGCCTTGGGGATGCGCTCGGCGACGAGGACCTGAGCGACGCGAAGCTCGACCCTGGCGAAGTCGTCGATGGTGATCTGCGGGCTCGCGTCCGTAGGCCCGGCGGTAATGGGCGCCTGCGACGCGGTGGTGTCGAAGGGCGCGCTGGGCGTGGCTTCCTTGTGCGAGGGCGTGTTGTCCGGGCCGGTGGTGTGCGCGGTGCTGCCGCCTACGGTCAGGGTGCTGCTGGGCGCATCGATCGAGGTGGTGCGCGGCGGCGCGGCCGGGTGGGTGGTGGAGGTCTGCTCGGGTGCGGGGTTTTCCATGTCGGTCATGATCTGTGCGAGTCCTTTGTCGGCGCGGGGGAAGATGGGGCCCAGCGGTCCGAGTTTTGTTCCGGGCTTGAGTCCGCCCCATTCGAGATTGTTCAGCTCGCAGTCCGCTGCTGCTTGTTCAATTGATTTCTCGAAGCCGAGTTGTTTCCAGACTTTGGCGGTAGCGAAGGGAAGGATGGGATAGAGAAGCGCGGTAATGATGCGGATCGATTCTGCTGCTTGGTAAAGAATCTCTTCCAAGTCCTGGCGGCTCTCCGAGCCATCCTGAGCGGCGAGTTTCCACGGTGCTTTCGAGCTAATATGTCCATCTAGGGCGGCGACATAACTCATGACTGTCGCGGCGACTTTGCCAAGATTTGTTGTTTCTAACTGAACGCTTGGATCGGCTAGTAGATTTGCGCCGATTGGGAAAACAAATTTTGTTACGACTGGGCCGGTTCGACAGACCTCACCATGTAGGTACTTTTGGATCATCGACAGCGTTCTGCTGACGAGGTTGCCGTAGCCGTTGGCTAGGTCGGCGTTGTAGCGGGTGATGAGGGCGTCGAAGCTGAAGCTGCCGTCCTGGCCGAAGGGGATCTCACGCAGCAGAAAATAGCGCAGCACGTCGGAGGCGAAGAGGTCGCGCTCGCCTTTGGTGCTGTCGGGGAACTGCTTGCCGTAGACTTCGTCGCCGAAGGCGTCGAGGATCGTTTCGGTGCGGACGATGTTGCCCTTCGACTTCGACATCTTCGACTCTTCAAAGAGCAGCCAGCCGTGTGCGGTGACGGCCTTGGGCAGCGGCAGGCCAGCAGCCAGCAGGAACGCTGGCCAGTAGACGCAGTGGAAGCGGATGATCTCTTTGCCGACGAGGTGCAGATCGGCGGGCCAATACTTCTCAAACTTCGCCTGCTCGGCGGGGTCGTCGCTGCCGTAGCCGATGGCGGTCATGTAGTTGGCCAGCGCATCGAGCCAGACGTAGATAACGTGCTTCTGCGCGGCGGCGCTGGCGGCTGGCTCGGGTACCGGGATGCCCCAAGTGAAGGAACTGCGCGAGATGGACAGGTCTTTGAGTCCGCCCTTGACGAAGCTAAGGACCTCGTTGCGGCGCGAGTCTGGGGTGATGGAAAGCTCGTTTGACTCGATGAGTGCAGCGATGCGTTCGCCGAACTCGGAGAGCTTGAAGAAGAAGTTTTCTTCGGTGAGGGTTTCGGTGATGCGGCCGCAATCGGGGCAGGGCTCGCCGGGGGCTACGTCGACGAAGGCCTCGTCGGAGACGCAGTACTGGCCGGTGTAGCTGGCGAGATAGATGAAGCCGCGCTCGTAGAGTTCGGCGAAGAGCTTCTGCACGCCACGCTTATGTTTCTCGCTGGTGGTGCGGATGTAGGCGTTGTTCGTCATGCCCATCCGCTGCCAGAGGTCTTCGAACGACTTCGACACGCCGTCGGCGAACTGCTGCGGCGCGATGCCTGCGGCAGCGGCGCTGCGCTCGATCTTCTGGCCGTGCTCGTCGGTGCCGGTGAGGAAGAAGGTGTCGTCGCCCAGCAGGCGGTGACGCCGCGCCAGAACATCGGCGACGATCGTCGTGTACGCGTGGCCGATGTGGGGGCGCGCGTTGACGTAATAAATCGGAGTGGTGAGGTAGAACTTCTTATCTGACATTGCCAACTGTCAGTTTACAGGCTCAGTGCGTCTCGCCGAACCACACGAGGTACGGGTAGAGCAGGAAGAAGAGCACCAGCGTTATCGCCAGCAGGTCCATGTAGAGGCAAAGCAGCACGCCGCCGTGGTAGAGGCTCCAGCGCTGCTGCACGCAGCGAATCGTGTCCGCCATCCCGACGAGACAGCCGAAGGCTGGAATCACCAGCCAGGGCGTCGCGCGCAGGTGAGGGAACTTCGAGATCAGCGTCGCGATGGCGAGGCTCGTAAGGACGATAATGTTGCCTCGGGCCAGGGAGCGAACCCGCGGATTGAAGATGGGCGGTGTCAAAGGGCTGCCGGAGCGCCGACGATGCGCGCCGCTCCAGTTTAGCTCCGCGGAGGAGTGAATCGTCCAGCCCCCGACGGCGTGCTGCCGGGTAGACCGTCAGCGCCGGGCAGGTTCCCGCAGATGGCCTAAACCGCTGCGAGTTCGGATTCAGCCGCCATGGCTCGAATGGACTCCGAGAACGGCGCGCGCAGCACCCCACGCTCGGTAATGATCGCGGTGATGTACTTCGCGGGGGTCACGTCGAAGGCCGGGTTTTCGATGCCGACACCGTCGGGCGTCATCTGCTTGCCGTTGGAGTGCGTCACCTCGCGCGGGTCGCGCTGCTCGATCGGAATACCCGCCCCGGTGGCCGTGGCCAGGTCGATGGTGTTGAACGGCGCTGCGACATAGAACGGGATGCCGTGCTCTTTCGCGAGGATCGAGACGCCATAGGTGCCGATCTTGTTGGCGGTGTCGCCGTTCGCGGCGATGCGATCGGCCCCGACGATGACCGCCTGGATGCGCCCCTGGGCCATCAGCGCTGCGCTCATGTTGTCGCACAGGACGGTGGTCGGGATGTTGTCCTTCATCAGCTCCCAGGCGGTCAGGCGCGCGCCCTGCAGGAACGGACGGGTCTCGTCGGCCAGCACGTCGATCTTGTGGCCGCGCTCGACGGCGGCGCGCACCACGCCCAGCGCGGTACCGTAGCCGCAGGTCGCGAGAGCGCCGGCGTTGCAGTGGGTGAGGACGGTGCCTTGCTTGGGCAGAAGCTCTGCGCCGAAGGCTCCCATCTGCTTGCATGCCGCGATGTCTTCGTCATAGAGCCGCTTTGCCAGCGCGACGACGGCGGCTTTGATCTCGGGGATGGGCGTGTTCCTGGCCGCGAGCTCGTTGTAGAGGTCACGCACCCGGCCAATACCCCAGAAGAGGTTGACGGCTGTGGGCCGAGTCGCTGCCAGCGTGGCGCAGATGATGGCGACCTCGGCGGTGAGCTCGGGCAGGGTGGTTGCTGTGCTGCGCTCGATGCCAATGGCTACGCCCATGGCGCCGGAGACGCCGATGGCCGGTGCGCCACGCACGATCATGTCGCGGATGACGGTAGCTACCTGCTTGTAGTCGGTGGCGAGAACATAGGTCTCTTCAAGGGGGAGCTTGGTCTGATCGAGGAAGTTGACGCCTGCGGGCGTCCATTCGAGGGTGGGAATCATGTCTGTCTTAGTTTAGAGGAACTTCGGGACTCGGGGACAAGCACAACACGCCTGTTGACCCCACAAAGAGACACGCAGATGCGTGAAAGCGGCTGCGAACGAAGCTAAGAGGTAGACGACCACTGGAGCAGCTTGCGCAGATTAAAGGTCCGGAACCGGCTCTTGCAATCAACGCAGCAGAAAGCTCTGAAACCGAACAACAAGTATTCCAGGGGCTTGCGGTGGGAGCGAAACATCTCGGCGCCGCCGCATCGAGGGCAAGTTGTGGGGCGAGCCATGGGTTCTACCTTTCTCCCGTCAGAACATCGTTTTGCAGCGGCAGAAAGCCTCAATGGCTTAGTCTTTCGAGATGCCGAAACCCACCTGAGGAGAAAAAGATGACCGCAAAAATTGAAAAGTTGTAGGTTGCATGCATCAACGTGGAGCAGGCAACGGAGTGCGTCCGAATGCGCACAAAGCTTAATACAAGACTTACTCCATAGAGTACGCCCACTGCTCCCCACGCATGGGAAAGTTGATCGGAATGTAATAAAGCGAAGGGGATGCTCGAAAAAATTGCAGAGAACACGACTGCCGAAGTCGAGTGCATGGAGCTGTTTTTCCAGCGTTCGAGGCCCGCGGGCGTGCGCTCCAGTGCAAGCCAGTCATACGCCGTCGCGAGCGCCGGCAACAGGAAGCCGCGAAAGGCGATCTCCTCGGTGAGCGGTGCGAGGAGCACAGCAAACGCTGCAAGCAGCCATGCCTCGTGCGGTGTCTTGAGCAGATTGTCGAACGGCGAGGCTTGGGGTGTTGGGAGGAAATGCAGCGCCGTCTGCGCCGTCGCGCTGAGCAGAATTCCCCCCGGTACAATCCAGTACCAGCGGCGATGCACCGCCAGGACATTCCACTGGATGCCGTGCAGAAACGAGCGTTCCCACAGGCGCGGAAAGAGCCACGCCGAAGCGGCCAGCGTCAGCGCGTAGGCCAGCGCCTGCGCAGCCAGGGCGATCCCTGGATGCTGCACCATGGACTCCAAACGAATGTGGAGGGCGCTAAAGATCGCCAACACGCAGATGTCCACGAGGAAGAACGCCAGCGAAAAAAACAGTACCGCGTGACCGAGGTGAGGGATGCGCTTCGCTGGGCCGTGGTCCTGCGCCGGGTCGGTGTCGTGCTGGATGTCGAGCACCTTGGATTCGGTTACTTCGGGAAGATTGCTCATAAGACAGAAAACAGATTACTTGGTTTGCTTCACAGATTTCTTTGGTGCTTTCTTTGCGGCGGATTTCTTAGGTGCTGATTCTGGTTTTACCTTGGAGGGCGTAGGAACACCGGTCTTCTTCTCTGGTGCGATGAACTTCGGCTTGGGTGCCTTCTTCTCCAGGTCTGGCAGCTCAACAGGTGGCAGGTGATCGCTAGCAGCCAAGGTACCAGCACTCTCGTAGTAGCGTGCGAGAAAGTGTCCGGTGTGCGACGCAGCCACGTGGGCGACCATCTCCGGCGGTCCTTGCGCGATGATCCGTCCGCCACCTTCGCCGCCCTCTGGACCCATGTCGATCAGGTAGTCGGCGTTGCGGATAATGTCGAGGTTGTGCTCGATGATGATAACCGTGTTGCCCAGATCCGTAAGCCGGTGCAGCACCTCCAGCAGGCGCCGCACGTCATCAAAGTGCAGGCCGGTTGTCGGTTCGTCGAGCAGGTACAGCGTGCGTCCGGTCTGGCGCTTGGAGAGTTCGCGCGCCAGCTTCATGCGCTGCGCCTCGCCCCCTGAAAGCGTCGTCGCCGACTGCCCCAGATGGATGTACCCAAGCCCAACATCGACCAGCGTCTGCAGCTTCTGGTTGACCGCCGGAATGTCCTTCAGGATGGGCACGGCATCCTCAATCGGCAGGTCGAGAATGTCGGCGATCGAATAGCTGTTGAACTTTACGGCGAGCGTCTCCTGGTTATATCGCCGACCGTTGCAGATCTCGCAGAGCACATAGACGTCGGGCAGGAAGTTCATCTCGATGCGCCGCTGACCCTCGCCCTGGCACGCCTCGCAGCGTCCGCCCTTCACGTTGAAGCTGAAGCGGCCGGGCTTATAGCCGCGCTCGCGAGAATCCGGAAGCATCGCGAACAGGTCGCGTATCGCCGTAAACACGCCGGTGTACGTCGCAGGATTCGAGCGGGGCGTCCGTCCAATCGGCGACTGGTCAATCTGGATGACCTTGTCGATCTGGTCGGCCCCGTGGATGGCCTTGTGCTCGCCGGGTTCTTCGCGCGAGCCGTACAACTCCTTCGCCAGGGAGCGATACAGGATGTCATTGACCAGCGTGCTCTTGCCCGAGCCGCTGACCCCCGAGACCACCGTCATCACGCCGAGCGGGAAGTGCGCGGTGACGTTCTGCAGATTGTGCGACGTCGCGTCCTGCACCGAGAGCCACCGCCCGGTGAGCGGTCGCGGAGCCTTGTCCGGCGTTGGCCGCGTGACGATGTCGATAAGTCCGGCCAGATACTGGCCAGTCAGGGAAGCCGGATTCGCCATGATCTCGGCAGGCGTTCCCGCGGCCATGACCTGGCCGCCGTTCTTGCCCGCGCCGGGGCCGATGTCGAGCACATAATCGGCCTTGCGAATGGTGTCCTCATCGTGCTCCACCACCAGCACGGTATTGCCAAGGTCGCGCAGGTTCTCGAGCGCCGCAATCAGCCGCTGGTTGTCGCGCTGATGCAGGCCGATCGACGGCTCATCGAGCACATACAGCACGCCCCGCAGCCGCGATCCGATCTGCGTCGCCAGCCGGATGCGCTGGCCCTCGCCGCCGGAGAGCGTCGCAGCGCTGCGATCCAGCGACAGATAGCCCAGGCCAACAGCGTTCAGGAACTCGAGGCGCTCGATGATCTCGCGCTGCAGCCGGTCTGCAATCAGCCGTTCGCGTCCGGTGAACTGCATAGAGCGCGCGCCCAGCAAAGCACGCTCCAGCGAAAGAGCGGTGAAGTCTGCGATCGATGTATCGCGCCTGGCGTTGGGCGCCTCGATCGGCTCAGTCTCATCCTTCGTCGAGGGCGGATGCGCAGCGGCATCGGCGAGCGGGATGGTCACGGCGAGCGACTCCGGACGCAGCCGACGGCCATGGCATCGCGGGCACTCGGTCGCGGACATGTACTGCATCATGTAGTCGCGATAGCCCTCGGACTTGGTGTCTTCGAGCGTGTCGCGCAGCCAGTTGAGAATGCCGTGAAAGCCCGTGCGGCCGATCTCGTTGCGGGGCGGTCCATACAGCAGCAACTCCTGCTCCTGCTTGGTGAGGTCCGAAAACGGCTGCTTCAGATTGATCTTGTACTTCTCCGCCGCAAGCTTGATCAGGCGCAGCAGATACTGCGACGACGCCCCTGGCCCCATCGCTCCGTCCAGCAGCGGCTTCGACCAGTCGGTGATGGTCTTCGCCGGGTCGAAGTCGTAGATCGAGCCGAGGCCGTGGCACTCGTGGCAGGCTCCGTACGTCGAGTTGAAGCTGAAGCTGCGCGGCTCCAGCTTCGGGACGTTGATCCCGCAGTCCGGGCAGGCCATCGAGGAACTGAACAGCGTCTCGCTCGACCTGCCACTGGCCGACTGCAGGCCGATGAGCACCAGGCCATTCGCCAGTTGCAGCGCCGTGGTCACGGCGGCGAAGAGCCTGCGCGTGTCGTATTGCCGCTGCTGGCCGCTGGCGCCTTCCTGTGGGCTGTCGGCGCTCACCGGCTTGCTGTCGGCGTCGGTCTCGGCGGGCAGAGGCTTCAGGATGATGCGATCCACGACGGCCTCGAGCGTGTGGTTCTTGCGCTTCTCCAGCCGCATCCCCTCTTCGATCTCGGTGATCTCGCCGTCAATGCGAACGCGGTAGCCCTTCTTGTCGAGCGCCTCGATCTCCTCGCGGAACTCGCCCTTGCGCCCACGCACCACCGGAGCCATCACCGTGATGCGCTCACCGGGGGAGTCCGACCGGTTGCGCTCAACAACCTGCGCGACGATCTGCTCCGCCGACTGCCGCGAGATCGGCCGATGGCAGTTAGGGCAGTGCGGCTGCCCGACCGACGCGTACAGCAGGCGCAGATAGTCGTAGATCTCGGTGATCGTTCCTACTGTCGACCGCGGCGAGCGCGAGGTCGTCTTCTGCTCGATGGAGATCGCCGGCGACAGGCCGTCGATGGAGTCGACATCCGGCCGCTCCATCTGGTCCAGGAACTGGCGCGCATACGCCGAAAGCGTCTCGACATAGCGCCGTTGCCCTTCAGCGTAGATCGTGTCGAAGGCCAGCGAGCTCTTGCCCGATCCGGAGAGCCCCGTCACCACCGTCAGCGTATTGCGCGGAATCGAGACCGAGATATTGCGCAGATTGTGCTGGCGTGCTCCGCGAACGTTGATGTGCGTGAGGTTCCTGCGCGGAGTTTGGGTCGACGAGGCCAAGCAGCTAGTTTACTAGGTTTGCGTTGTGTGGTTATGGCTGGCCGCTCGCGGTCTTTGTGGAATCGCTTGAAATGGCGGGCCCCGGTAGCAAAACAGGGCACAGGGAATCCTGCTAGGCACTAGGGATCCAGCGATTTATGATGGAAGAAGAGGCAGAATCGTCGAGAATAAGCTTGACCTGTGAATCTGCCTTGATCCCGCTTGCCGCCATCGGAGATGGGTTGCAGGAGCCGAAGGAGAAGTTTTACATGAACTCGTTGATGTTGTTGGTGGGCGCGGTATTTGCATCGTTGGCGCTTGGAGTGCTGTTGGCCTATGGGATCTGTCAGTTCATGTTTGGTATCTTTCGGGTACATGCCCTGTCGGCGGCCAGGCGCGGACGGGCAGCCAGCGTGAGCGTCAGCGCCGGAAGCTGACGCGGACAGCGAGTCGTTACGGCTGCGGTGGTGTGCTGGCGGGGGTGGAGTTCGTCGGCTGTTGTTGTTGCTTCTGCTGCATCTTGAGCAATTCCTGCATTACCTGCTCGGGCGTCAGCGTTCCGTTGGGAGCGGTTCCCGTAGTGCTGCCGGCCGGCGGCGGGTTGGGCGCATCGACAATGCCCGAGGTGGCTGGTGTCGTCGAGGGCGTCGGAACCGAATCGAGGGGAACCGAATTTGTCGTCGGGAAGGTTGAAGCCGTCGGCGAAGTGTTCGACGGGCTGCCATTCACATCGTTCAGCGGCTGAGCAATGCTCTGCGGTCCCGAGGTTACAGGCGTTTGGGGCCGAGCCGGCTGGTTTGTGTTGCCCTGCACGGGCTGGGCAACGGTAGCATCCTCATCGGCGCTGTCGTTATAGGCGGAGTAGGCAGAAGAATCAGGACTGGGTGGAGTTGGCCCACCGCTGCGCGGTGTCAGCATCAGTTTTGGCGGGTTCTCCGCATCGCCCTCGAGCAGCAGAATATTCGTCCCTGTCCCATCCAGCAGCGTCGCAAGTACCGACGAGATGGGCGCCGGACCATAGTTCCCGAAGACGCGCTGGTCCTCAACGCCGCCCGTAATCTTCAGTCCGGTCCTGCGCGAGATCGAGCGCAGAATCTGGTTCAGGCTGGAGTCGTTCGCGCGGACATCGATCTGACCGTTGATGTATGTGACCGCCGCATGATGGGGCTTGTTGGCGGGCTGCTCTCCAGTGACGGTCGTGCCCGCAATCGTCGGCTGCGTCGGCGGCAAGGTAGATGTGCTCGCCTGGGCGTGCATGCTGGTCGCGGCAACCACCGCCGCGAGCGCTCCTGCGGCGGCGCCCATCCCCACGCGAAAGTGGTGTGTTCGCTGCATCTTCTGGTTGGGACGTGCGCGGCGGCAGGAGGGTAGCTTCACCGCTCCAGAATAGCGTCAAACTCAATTCGTGGTTGCCGCAAGCGTCGACGCATGGATCAACTGGGCGACCTCCGCTGGACTGGGAACGTCGGTCTCCGTATGCTGGGCAGGAGAAGTTGGATGGATTTAGGAGTACGGCATTGAGTCCCGAATGGAATAGAGTGAGTCGCGCAGTTGCACGAACAGGGGCTCTGCTCGCCCTGCTGCTGACCATTGCTTCGCCCGTAATGCATTCCCAGACCTGCACGACCCAGGCGAAGATGAGCGTCGCCATCCGGACCGGCCTCAGCGACGCCGCACTGAATCTCGCGCAGTCCATCCAGGACGGCGATGCAGTCAAAGTGCAGGCTGCGACCATCGCCGAGTTCTCCAGTGCATCGGCCTTTGCACCGACAGCAGCCCTGGTGCAGTCAACCTCGGCCATGGTGGCCAGCGATACATTGCGCGTGACGCAGGTCTATGAGCTCGACGCGCGAGCGCGCAGGAGCGGAGACACCTCCGACGCCGACTTCAGTTGCGCCCTGACCGGCACCACCTCGGAGACCGACTTCTCCATCTCCGGCCTCCCGCCCGGTCTGTACGGATTCGCCATGGTGGAAGCAACCGGCGACCGGCCCTGGCTGCTCTCGTTCCTGCTGCGTCAGGATGATGACAACTGGAAGCTCGCCGGCTTCTATCCGCGGACGCGCACCGCCGCTGGGCACGATGGCCTCTGGTACTGGACCTCGGCCCGCGCTCATGCCAAGGCCAAGGAGCTTTGGCTTGCCTGGGTCTTCTACGGCGAAGCCGACGAACTCCTGCGTCCCGCGAACTTCGCCACCAGCACGAACCTCGACCGCCTGCGCTCGGAGCAGCATGCCGCCGCGCCGCCGGAGTTGATCGGTGGCATCGGGCCCGATAACCCGCTGGTGGTCAAAGCAGGCGACAGCAATGGCGCGGCCGCGGGCGCAGAGTATCGCTTCACCAGCATTGCAGCCGCAGGCTCGGGGGACAGCAAGCAGCTCAACCTGATCCTGCATGTGCGCGCGGACAACCTCAACGATTCTGCTGCAGCCAAAGCGCGCAGCAATGCTGCCGCCAAGGCTCTGCTCGATGCACACAAAGAGTTGCGGCAGGGCTTGCACAGCGTATGGGTCTTTGCGGATTCCGCAGGACACGAACCGCTCGTAACAGAACAGACGATCTCGGATATCCCCTAGTATGGTTGGTGTCGTGGATCCGGCGGAGGCGATCGATTTCGCCTGGTGAAAAACTAAGTTCTAGGGTTTCGGCGGCGTGATGGCATAGATTTCCGCGCTGTACCGGCTCGAACGAGCAAAGCATCCTATTGGAATAGAGACATTCGGAGAACGAGTTCATGGCAAGCGCACAGAAGTCCCTGGAACAGGCGGTCCACGAGCGGCGCTCGACGCCGAGCTTCGACGGAGAGCCGATTCCGCCGAGCGATCTGTGGCAGATCCTCGATGCCGGATTGCACGCGCCGAGCGGCTACAACATGCAGCCCTGGCGCTTCATCGTCGTGCAGCATCCGGAGCAACGCCGGCGGCTCCGCGCTGCCAGCTACAACCAGGCCAAGGTCGAAGAGGCTCCGGCGATTATTGTCGCCTGCGGCGATCGCGATGGCTGGCGCAGAGACCTCGAAGAGATGCTGCGGATGGGGCGCGCGGGCGGCATGCCTGAAAGCTACGCAGCGCAGGCAGCAGCAAATGTCCCTGGCTATCTGTCGGCCTTTTCTGACGCAGAGATGACGGGCTGGCTCAACAAGCAGGTGACCATCGCCGTGACCACCATGATGTGGATGGCCGAGGTGCTGGGCTACGACACTGCAATGCTGGAGGGCTTCGAACAGAAGGGGGTCTGTGAGACGCTGCGTCTGCCGATGAGCTACTGGGTGGTCTCGCTGCTCGCCATCGGCCACCTCAAAGGATCCGACAAGTTCGACGGCGGCCGCTTCGATCCCTCGCATGCCGTCTTCGGCGAGGAGTATGGGAAGCCGCTGAAATAGGCGCAAATGAGCACCCTCCGCGAGTATCCAGAGAGACCAATTCCGGGCGTTGGAGCAGTCGTGCTGCGCCAGGTCGAAGGCCGTGCCGAGGTGCTGCTCGTACGTCGTGGCACTGAGCCCATGGCAGGCAGTTGGTCGCTTCCCGGAGGAGTCATCGAGCTCGGTGAGACAGCCCGCGAGGCCTGCGTTCGCGAGATGCTCGAAGAGACCGGGCTCACTGTCCAGACCATCGCCGAAGTTGAGACCTTCGACATCATCCTGCGCGACGACGCCGGCCGCGTGCAGTACCACTACCTGATTGTCGACATACTCTGCCGCATCACCGCTGGCGAGCTGCGCCCTGGTACCGACGCAAGCGAGGCCGTCTGGGCGGACGTGCAGCACGTCCTCGAGCGTGGGGACTTCGCATTGACGCCGCGCGCCTGTACAGTGATACGCAGGGCATTGGTTATGGACGAGGGCTTGTAATGAAGACGCTGGGGCGGTTGCTGCTGTTGGTCGTTGTACTTGGGTTGGCCTTCGGTGGGGTCTTCTACGAAAGGCCGCTGTGGGTGCAGCAGCAGGGAATCCACTTCGGCCTCTTCCTTCATCGCGTCCAGAGCAACTACGTCATGACGCCCGAAGGCCGCGTGCATTACTACGAGGCAGAGCCGCGGATTCCTGGCGGCGGTGTTCCGCTGGTGCTCGTGCATGGCCTTGCCGATCGCGGTGAGAGCTGGGCTCCCATGCTTGAGCGCCTGATGAAGGCTGGCTTCCACGTCTACGCCCCTGATCTCCTCGGCTACGGCCGCTCTCCCAAGCCGTCCGGCAGCGACTACTCCATCTCCACGCAGGAGCAGTTCGTCGCCGATTTCATCCAGTCGCTCGGTCTGCAAAAGACCGACGTCGGTGGCTGGTCTATGGGCGGCTGGATCGTCCTGAAGCTCGCGCTCGACCATCCCGACATCGTGGATCGCGTGGTGGTCTACGACAGCGCCGGCCTTGACCACCAGGTGACGGGCGGACCCCAGATCTTTCACCCGACGGATGGACCTGCGCTGCAGCATCTGGCTGATTTGCTGGAGCCGCATGCAAAGCCCCTCCCGGGCTTTGTTCTCCGCGACGCGTTGCGCAAGCTCGGCCAGGGCCAGTGGGTCGTCGACCGCAGCATGGCCTCCATGGAGAGCAGAAAAGATCTCCTCGACAACCGTCTCAGCGGGCTGCCGGAACCGCTGCTGATCGTGTGGGGAAGCGACGACGAGCTGCTGCCGCTCTCCGTCGGTCAACAACTGCATGTGCTCGACCCACACTCCGAGCTGGATATCGTGCAGGGTTGCGGACATCTGGCGCCAAAGACATGTCCTGCCCGGGTCGCCGCAGTGACCGCAGTCTTCCTCAAGACAGACCCAGCGCCCACGGGCGGCATTTACACTCTCATCAGGACGCGGTAGCCCTAATCTTCTGCGGTTTCTTCGCTGCCCCACGCATACGCCCCGGGCTGCGGCAAGCCAATGTGCTGCAGCACGCGATGCACGTAATTGCGGGTGATGTCCTCGACGGATTGCGGGTGGTTGTAGAACGTAGGAATGACCGGGAAGACAGTCGCTCCGGCCTCGGTAACCGCCGCCATATTGCGGATCTGGATCAGGTTCAGCGGCGTTTCGCGGACGCACAGCACCAGGCGGCGGCGCTCCTTCAGACAGACATCCGCCGCGCGTTCGATCAGGTTGCCCGCCAGGCCATGTGCGATGCCCGCCAGCGTTCCCATCGAGCAGGGCAGCACCACCATCGCGTCAATCGGATACGAACCCGAGGCGATCGGCGCTCCAATATCCTCATGTGCGAGCAGCATGATCTTATCCGACGCGCAGCCTAACAACTTCTCTACCAGCGAGTTGCGGCCACTGACGCCGGTCTCCTCCGCAATGACGCGAAGCGCGCTCGGAGAGACGACCAGGTGTACGCGTTCAACGCGTTCGTCCAACTCCAGCGCACGCAGCATCTCGAGCGCAAAGATGGAACCGCTCGCGCCGGTGATGGCGAGGATCAGGGTCGTGCGCGCTGGGTTCGCCGAGCTGCCGGCGAACTCCGAAGTGCTGCGGGAATGAGTTGCAAACGACATGAACTCCGATTATCTCGCAAAAATTTGGAGTTTTCCGCGAGACATTTGCCAAAGAAACTTGTTAGATAGAATTGGCAGGGTTTTTTCTGAGCGATCGACGCATCCTACGGGAGTGTCCCGCAGCAAAGGTAAAGGTAAATCGATGAGAGTCGCGAGGCAGTACCGCTCCCATGCGCGTACCCTCCAGCCCGCACTTTCAGGCCGGACTACCCCCCCTCTGGGCCTTGTCGCGTACCTCGTGCTCCTGCTCATGGCAGCTCCATCTGCCCATGCCGCGGTCTCCCTCCTGCTCGAGCAGCCCTACGGCAAACTGAACCTTTTCTTGCCATCCGGACACTCCGCAATCTATCTCGACCACGTGTGTGCGGAGACGCCCCTCAAGCTGCGGCCATGCCGCCCCGGCGAACTTGGCGTCGTCATCAGCCGATACGACGCCATCAGCAACCACGACTGGGTGGCGATGCCACTCATTCCCTACCTTTACTCGGTCAGTTCGGCTGCGGAGATTCCTCAGAGCGTCGATCGAGCCAGCGAGTCTCAGCTTCGCGATACGTACCGTCGGCAGTATCTGCAGTCCGTTGCACCGGATCGCCCCGACGGTAGTGCGCCCGGCGGCAACTGGTATGAACTCGTCGGCTCGGCCTTCGACCGCACGATCTATGGCTTCCGCTTGAACACCACCGCCGAGCAGGACGCGAAGTTCATCGCCACCTTCAACGACCGCAGGAACGTCGAGGACTACAACGGCGCACTCCACAACTGCGCGGACTTTGCCAGGGTGACCATCAACCAGTTCTATCCCCATGCGGTGCGCAGAAACTACATCGCCGATCTCGGCATGACGTCGCCTAAGTCGGTGGCCCGAAGCCTGAGTCACTATGCCTCCAAGCATCCTGGGGTCGGCTTCGAGGTCTTCGTGATTCCGCAGGTCAATGGCGATCTGCCTCGTTCTCACTCCAACAAGGATCTAGCCGAGTACATACTCAAGCGCTACAGTGTGCCGCTGGTCGTGGTGTCGCCCATATCGACCGCCGTGGTATTCGCCGCGTACGTGGGCCAAGGGCGGTTCTCGATGCCCAAACATCCCCCGTTGTTGCTCGACCTGGACGAGCTTTCCTCGAGCGATCCGTCCAAATCGATTAACCGGCCATTCCCACCGATGCTCCCGTCGTTACCTCCGCCGGTCCGCACCCTGATGACAGCATCTGAAGGTGGTGTCACGATGCCCGCGGCCAAAAGCGCCGCTGCGCGGGTATCTCTGGTTCATGCCGGAATGGTCCCGTAGACTCTCGCCTCAGCCCTACTCGTTCGGTGCTGGTGTCAGCGCCGGCGGTTTGGAGATAACGCGAAGGCGATGAGCGTCGGCCCGTGCAGGCCGGACCGCTGCTCCGCGGCGGCGATCAGCTCGTCCTCCAGCGGACGCCAGCTCTGGTCCATCTCGCAGCGCGCAACCTCTTCTGCTGGTGCATCCACAAAACAAAGCTCGCAGACGGTCAGGTGGTCGTCCTCGTCGCGCACCGGCGGCCCAAAGGTCCGGCACTGCACGGGCCGAGCCGCATACAGATCGCAGGTTCCGGTCGCTGGATCGAGCACCGGGCACGGCTCATCGTTGGCAAACTCCTCGAACGCCTCTTCGTGCTGCGGCGCGGTGAAGAGCAGGCCGCTGCTCGGATCGCCGGGAAACTCCGCGCTGAGTCGGGCACGCGAGGCCGCAGCCCGCCCTCTGATTCGGTCGGGGACATCGGCCTCCGCCATAGCCAGCGCCTCGCGCAGCATCTCCGCGTCGAGTTGCGAGATGGCAAACACGCCCACGCAGCACTGGTGACACCCCGGCCTGCAGGCCAGCCAGCCGCCTGAACGCTCCGTCGTCGAGGCGAGTGCGGCGTCGAGAATAGGGAACAGTTCAGCCATAGCGAACGCCGTGGAGCTTGCAGCTTGCACGCAACTCATATCGACTACTCGAAGGAAGAAGCCGGCCAGCACTTCCTGCGGCGAGCATTGCGAGTATGTCGCCGCGCTGACTGCATCAGCCCTCCGCCAGCACCCTCTCAAACACCTCATCGATATTCGCGAGCTGCCTCCGCACATCGAAGGCCTCGGCGATCTTCTCCGGCGAAAGCCGCGCATTGATCTCGGGGTCGGCTTCGATCAGCGTGCGATAGTTCAGGTCGTCGGTCCACGCATTCATCGCGTGCCCCTGCACCAGCCGGTAGGCGTCTTCGCGGCTCATGCCGGCTGCGGCGAGATCGATCAGCAACTGACCACTGAAGACCAGCCCGTTGGTCGACTCCAGGTTTTTCAGCATGCGCGCCGGGTACACCAGCAACCGCTCGATCAGAGTGGCGGTCTTGTCGAGCAGGTAATCCGCAAGAATCGTCGTGTCCGGCAGAATGACGCGCTCGGCCGAGGAGTGTGAGATATCGCGCTCATGCCACAGCGCAACGTCCTCCAGCGCAACCTGGGCGTTACCGCGCACCACCCGAGCCAGCCCGCAGATGTTCTCGCACGTAATGGGATTCCGCTTGTGCGGCATCGCGCTCGAGCCCTTTTGCCCGGCGGAGAAGAACTCCTCTGCCTCGCGAACCTCGGTGCGCTGCAGGTGCCGAATCTCGAGCGCAATCTTATCCAGCGTCGAACACATCACGGCCAGCGTGGTGATGTACGCAGCATGGCGGTCGCGCTGCAGCACCTGTGTTGAGATCAGCGCGGGCTGCAGGCCCAGTTCCGCCAGGATCGCTGCCTCGTGTGCCGGTTTGAGCTTCCCAAAGGCGCCGACAGCACCCGAAACCTTTCCGACGCGCAAGTCTTCAGCCGCCGCGTTGAAGCGCTTCAGGTTGCGACCCATCTCGGAGTACCACAGCAGCAGCTTCATCCCGAAGGTGGTGGGCTCGGCGTGGACGCCATGGGTGCGGCCGATCGTCGGTGTGTGCTGGAATTCCACAGCCCGCTTGCGCAGAACGTCGCGAAGCCGGACGATTCCATCACGAATCAATGCAGATGCCTGCACGAAGGCCAATCCCTGCGCCGTGTCGACGACATCGGTGGAGGTCAGACCGTAGTGCAACCAGCGGGCGTCGGGTCCAACCGCCTCGGCTACCGCCGTCGTAAACGCGAGCACATCGTGGCGCGTCTCCGCTTCGATCTCGTGGATGCGTTCGATGGTGAAGGAGGCTCGTTGCTGCAACGCGTCGACGGCGGAGGGGGGAACAATCCCCGCGCGGGCAAGGGCGGTTGTCGCCGCAATCTCAACGCGCAGCCAGTTCTCGTACTTGCGTTGTTCGGACCAGATGGCGGCCATCGCAGGCCGGGTATAGCGGGCAATCATGGGGACTCCGGTGGTGCAGTAGGGTGGTGCGGTAGTTCGTCGAGAGGTGAATCGTCAACGAAGCAAAAAACTTCTGGTCGCTAGCGTTAGTGTAACCAGTTTGTTTCGGGAGCTGGGCCGGTTGGGAACTGTCGCTTTGCGATAGAATAGAGAAAATGTCAATGCCGATGGTAGATCAAATGGATGTGAGCAAAGCGCAATCACGGCTGAAGAGCCTCGCCGAGTTTCGATTCCAGATGCGAAAGTTTCTGAGCTTCAGCGAGATAGCGTCAGAGCGGTATGGTATTCCGGCGCAGCAGTATCAGCTGATGCAGGTAATCGCCGCAATGCCGGAGGATCAGCAGGCGTCGATCACCTATCTTGCCGAGCGGATGATTCTGCGTCACAACAGCACCGTAGAGTTGGTGGATCGCGCGGAGCGTGCTGGCCTGGTCCGAAGAGAGAACGACCCAAAAGACCTGCGGCGGTCAATCGTTCAACTGACGCCGGAAGGGCAGAAAAGTTTGCAGCGATTGGTGGCGGAGCATCTCAAGGAACTTGCGCCACTCTGCGAGCCCCTCATCCACGCGTTGCGCGAACTGCAGGGTGCAGTAGAGCAACCGACCCACTGAGGAGCGTAGTCCATTGAAGATATCGGAACCGGCCGACGCGTTACGCGATTACTCCGCAGACAGCCGGATCTTGTATACGAGTGCATTGGCAGCGGGGCTTGGCGCGGCGAGCGCGGTCGCGGCCTGGACCCTTCTGGAGATGATTGCGCTCTGTACCAACCTCTTCTACTTCCAGAAATTGAGCTTCGTAGACAGAGATCCCTGGCAGGCAGGCAGGCACTGGTGGCTGGTTCTGATGCCGGTTCTCGGTGGTCTGATCGTGGGTGTCATCGCCCGGTATCTCTCTCCCAAGGTCCGCGGTCATGGTATGCCCGAAGCCGTGGAAACCATCGTCTTCAACGGCGGCAGAGTACAACCCCGCGTGGCCCTCCTCAAGCCGCTCGCGACCGCAATCTCGATCGGTTCCGGCGGCCCGTTCGGCGCTGAGGGTCCTGTGATCATCACCGGCGGAGCCGTGGGCAGCGTACTCGGCCAGCTGTTGCCAATAACCGGCTCCGAGCGCACCGTGCTGATGGTCGCTGGCGCATCGGCCGGCATGGCCGCAACCTTCAACTGCCCAATGTCCGCGACGCTGCTGGCGGTCGAGATCCTGCTCTTCGAGTGGAAGCCGCGCTCTCTTGTCCCGGTTGCGATCGCCTGTGTTACGGCGGGCGCAGTGCGCCGCCTTCTGCTGGGGCCGCAGAGCCTCCTGCAGATGGTTCCAACCGGCGCACCGGTGTATCACTCGGCGATGCTGGGCGCGCTGGTGCTGGGGATCATCGCAGCCTTTGTGGCCGCCGGCCTCAGCAAGGCCGTGCACTTCTTTGAGCGGATGTTTGAGCGTCTGCCCATCCACTGGATGTGGTGGCCTGCCATTGGCGGCCTAGGCGTGGGCTTGGGCGGTCTGGTCTTCCCGAAGGGGCTGGGCGTGGGCTACAGCGTGATCCAGCAGATGATCTCTGGTGACGCCACATGGAAGTTCCTGGCCGGGATCCTGATCGTGAAGAGCCTTATCTGGACGTTCTCTTTGGGCTCGAATACTGCCGGCGGTATTCTGGCGCCGTTGCTGATGATCGGCGGAGCCCTTGGCGCGGCACTGGGACACCTGATGCCGGTCATGAGCCGTGGCGCCTGGGTGCTGGTCGGTATGACCTCCGTGCTCTCCGCGGCCATCGGAGCGCCGCTGACGACGGCGATGCTGGCGCTGGAACTTACGCACAATGGCGGCCTGATGCTGCCGGTGCTGCTCTCCTGCGTGGCAGCCTATGCGGTCAGCGTGCTCGTGATGCCACGCTCCATGCTCACCGAAGGCCTCAGCCGCCGCGGTCTGCACCTCAGCCGCGAGTTCGGCGTCGACCCCCTCGAAACCATACTCGTCTCCCAGGCGATGCACACCAGCGTCTTCGCGCTGCCGGAGAATGCAACCCGCAAAGAAGCGGCTGATTGGCTGCGCAAAATGGAGGAACGCGGCAGTGAGGCGTGGTCTCACTGGCAGCGAATCTTTCCACTGGTCGATAGCGAGGGCCGCCTGACCGGCACCCTGACTCGTTCGCAGCTGGTCGCAGCCGCGCGCAAGGATGATCTAACCAGGCCCCTCGCCGAGGATGCGAATCGGGATCCGACGACCGTATCTCCGGTCACCCCGCTGCGCGCCTGCGCAATGTCCATGGCGGAGTCGAAGCTGACCTCCTACCCGGTGGTCAGCGCAGACGGCAAGCTGCTCGGCGTGATGACGATCAGCGATCTGCTGAAGGGACGCAGCGAGGAAGCCCATCGCGAAGGCGATCGCGAGCGCGTTCTCCGCCTGCGGTGGCCGTTTGGCGCCAACCCCGATACCCCCGCAACGGGTGCGACAACGCCCGCCCCTGCCGCCAACGATGTTCCGCCGCCGGACGAGTCCGGCACGACCGCTTAGGGCTTGGCTATTACGGCTGGGTGATGCCGAAGAGTTCGGCCATCTCGTCATGCAGAAAGCCCTGTCCCGGCTTGTATGGCTGGATCCACTTGCCGTCGAGGACGAACTGCGGGATACCGCGCTTGCCGGTCTTGGCGATGACCTCCTCTGCCGCGCCCGGCGTCGTTTCGATGTTGATCTCGGTGTAGGGAATCGAGTGCTGGTTGAGAAAGCGCTTGGCCTCACGGCAGTCGCGGCACCAGTCGGCTGAATAAACAAGAAGCTCCATACGTCGATTGTCGCCGATGCACGGGTTTGGTGGAAAGGCCGCTGCGGCCCCGGTTTCTGTCGGGTCGCTTCTCCGCCTGTGGCCGGTGTGCTGCAGTGGCGTCTTCTGCGCAGCCGGGCTGCCTCCCGCCTCCATCCAGACAACCGTGCATCAGTGGATATATACTGAGGTTGTTCGGGCCTCATCCGCGGCAGCAAAGCGGAGCGGCACTGGAGAGAAAAAATGAGCCTTACTCAACTCCGCGACAGCGGAGCAAGTCAGCGCATTCAACCTGTGACTGCGCAAACCCTCCTTGAAATGAAACGCTCCGGTCAGGCGATTACGGCCCTGACAGCGTACGACTACCCCACAGCGCGCCTGGTCGATCAGGCTGGCATCGACGTCATTCTCGTCGGCGACTCCGTTGGCATGGCCGTGCTTGGCTATGACAACACTCTCCCCGTCACCATGGACGAGATGCTGCATCACACCCGCGCCGTCGCTCGCGGTGTGCAGCGTGCCTTCCTCGTCGCGGATATGCCCTACGGCTCGTACCATGTGACCATCGCCGACGGCATCCGCAACGCCACGCGGCTGCTCAAGGAAGCGGGGGCGCACGCGGTCAAGATCGAAGGCGGCCAGCGCAGGGCAGCGCTCGTGCGGCGCATGACCGACGCCGAGATCTCCGTCGTCGCGCACATTGGCCTCACCCCACAGTCCGTGCATCGCATGGGCGGCTANNCGCGTGCAGGGCCGCTCCAACGAGGCCATCGACCGCCTCTACGCGGACGCGCTCGCGCTCGAAGCAGCAGGCGCGGTCGCCATCGTTCTCGAGGGCATTCCCCGCGAAGTTGCAGCCGAGATCACCGCGCGCTCCGGCGTGCCCACCATCGGCATCGGGGCAGGCCCCGGCTGTGACGGTCAGATCCTTGTCTTCCATGACCTCTTCAACCTCACCTTCTCGCCGCCGACAAAGTTCACACGCCGCTACGCGGACGGCGCGGCCTTCTTCGCCAACGCCCTCGAACGCTATCGCGACGACGTAACCGCACGCACCTTCCCCAACGATGCCGAAAGCTACCATCTCCCTCGCGAAGTCCGCGAGCAGCGCGAAGCCTTGCAGGATCGCGAAACCCTGGAGCATCGCGAAGCCGTGCAATATTGCGAAGCCCAGCAGCGTCTAGTCGAACTCGAACCCATAGGTAAGGCCTGAACATGCAAGTCATCACCACCGCCAGCGAAATGCAATATGCCTGTCGCGCACTGAAGAACAATCGCACGCTGGGCTTCGTGCCCACCATGGGCGCACTGCACGACGGCCATCTCTCCCTTGTCCACCGCGCCTTATCCGAGTGCGCTGCCGTCGCTGCCTCCATCTTCGTCAACCCCACGCAGTTTGCCGCCGGCGAAGATTACGACGTCTATCCTCGCACCTTCGACGCCGACTGCGCGAAGCTCGAAGCTGCGGGTGTCTCCCTGCTCTTCGCACCCTCGGCGACGGAGATGTATCCCCCTGGAGCGACGACCTTCGTCGAGGTCGCCAGCATCGGCGATCGTCTCGATGGGGCATCACGGCCCGGTCACTTTCGCGGTGTCGCCACGGTCATAGCCAAACTCTTCAACATCGTTGGTCCGGACCGCGCCTACTTCGGGCAGAAGGATGCGGCGCAGATTGCCGTGCTGCGCGCCATGATCCGCGACCTCAACTTCCCCGTGCAGCTCATCGCGTGCCCCATCGTCCGCGAGCCCGGCGGCCTGGCGATGAGTTCACGCAATCGCAACCTCTCCGCCGACGATCGCCGCCGAGCGCTGATCCTGCACCATGCACTCCGTGCCGCATGCAAGCTGCTTCAGACCGGCGAGACCAACGCCGAAGCGCTGAGCAGCGCCATCCTGACGGCCTTCGCGAACGATCCACACGTGCGGCTGGACTATGCCGCCATCGTCGATCCAGCAACCCTGCTGCCGGTCTCCGACACAGCGCATGGCGCATTGATCGCTGTCGCCGCATGGGTCGGATCGACGCGCCTGATTGATAACCTTCTGACAGAGAATCTTCCAATCGACAGTCTTCTCATAGACAACCTTCTCCTGGAGGCTCCGCATGTCTAAATCCAGCAACGTCTTGCTCGGCGTCTGCGGTGGCATCGCCGCGTACAAATCCGCGGAGCTGACGCGCGAGCTGCAGCGTCATGGCGCGCAGGTCCGCGTCGTGATGACGCGCGCAGCGCAGGAGTTTATCCAGCCTCTTACCTTCGCCTCGCTCACCGGACACAAGGTCTTTACCGACCTCTGGGATTCATCCGCCACCACCGACGCCGCAGCTGTGATCGAGCACATCGCGCAGGCGCAGTGGGCCGACGTGCTGCTCATCGCTCCGGCAACCGCGCACACCCTCGCCAAGCTCACTCACGGCCTAGCCGACGACTTTCTCTCCGCGGCCTACCTCGCCACCGAAGCGCCCGTCGTCCTCGCTCCCGCAATGAACGGCAATATGTGGAACCATCCCGCGACGCGTGCGAATGTGTTGGCTCTCGAGCAGCGCGGCCATCGCATCGTCGCGCCGGAGAGCGGCTATCTCGCCTGCGGCACGACTGGTGACGGCAGGCTTGCCGATACGGAAACCATCGTTCGCGCCGTGCTCGATCTCCTGAATCCACCTCGCGACCTGGCCGGCGAGACAGTCCTGATTACAGCCGGAGGAACACGCGAGCCCATCGACCCCGTCCGCTTCCTCGGCAACCGTTCCAGCGGCAGGATGGGATACGCTCTGGCCGCTGCAGCCGAGCGCCGCGGTGCACGCGTGATCGTGGTTTCCGCCGCTGCAACGCTCACCCCGCCGCCACGGTGCGAGGTCATCCGTGTCGACACCGCGCAGGAAATGCACGCCGCCGTGCTCTCCCGTTTGCCCGAAGCAACCATCGTCATCAAAGCCGCCGCCGTTGCCGACTTCCGCGTGTGCCACATCGCGCCCACCAAGCTGCATCGCGACGGCCCGCTGACCCTTGAACTCGAGCCCACCGAAGACATCGTCCGCAGCGTGGTCGAGCATCGCCGGCCCGGCACGCTGGTCATCGCCTTCGCCGCCGAGATGGGGCTCGACATCGCCCGCGCCCGCGAGAAGCTGCAGCGCAAGGGCGCCGACGCCATCGTCCTCAACGACATCAGCCGCGAGGGGCTGGGCTTCGACTCCAATCGCAACGCAGCCGTCTTCCTCACCGAGGACAGTGTGGTGCACATCCCCGAATCCTCCAAGGACGACATCGCAGCACAAATTCTCGACCAGGTTCCTTCACTCCGCTCGCACCAGGAGGTCGCACTACAGCTGCGCTAAGGGTTCGCGCGATCCCAAATTAAAATCTCTCAGACGATATACTGCGGAGATGTTTTGCGAAGAGACAAGGAAAGCCACGACCTCCCACCATCGCCTGCTCACCGCCATTCTGCTGCTCTCGGCGACCGTTCCGTTCTACGCACAAACGCCTATCTCGACGCCTGACACTCCAGCAAAGTTTGTCGCGCCCAACAACGGCTACGACTACGTCAAGCGTGTGGAACTGGTGCCGATGCGCGACGGCGTAAAGCTCTACACCGTCATCGTGATCCCCAAGGATGCAACCCACGCACCAATTCTTCTCACGCGCACGCCCTACGACGCCGCCAAACGCGCCGCCCGCACCGAATCGCCACACATGCTCGACGAACTCCCGCAGGGCGACGACGTCTTCGTCGGCGCCGGCTACATCCGTGTCTTCCAGGACGTCCGCGGCAAGTATGGCTCGGAGGGCACGTATCTGATGACGCCCCCGCCGCTCGGCCCGCTCAACACCAGCGGCATCAACGACACCACCGACGCCTACGACACCATCGACTGGCTCGTGAAAAACATACCCCAGTCCAACGGCAAGGTTGGAATGCTGGGCTCCTCCTACGAGGGCTTCACCGTCGTCATGGCACTCGTCGATCCGCATCCGGCCCTGAAGGTTGCATGCCCTGAAAGCCCGATGGTCGATGGCTGGATGGGCGACGACTGGTTCCACTACGGCGCCTTCCGCGAGATCAACCTCGACTACTTTGCCGAGCAGACCGAGGTGCGCGGAGACGGCGCTGCAATTCCCCGCGAAGGCTACGACGACTACACGAACTATCTCCAGAAGGGTTCAGCCGGAGACTTCGCGCGCTACGGCGGCCTCGAGCAACTCCCATTCTGGAAGAAGGTCGAGGAGCATCCCGCTTATGACACTTTCTGGCAGGGCCAGGCCCTCGACAAGGTTGTAGCGAGGCTTCCGCTGAAGGTTCCAACTATGTGGCTGCAGGGCCTCTGGGATCAGGAGGATATGTGGGGCGCCATCCACAGCTATGAGGCCGTGGAGCCCAAGGACACCACCAATGACAAGAACTTTCTCGTGATGGGCCCCTGGCGTCACAGTCAGGTCAACTACCAGGCCTACTCACTCGGCCCGCTGCGCTGGAACGGCGACACCGACCTGCAGTTCCGCCGCGACGTCCTTCTGCCGTTCTTCAATCAGTATCTGCTCGACGGCGCGCCCAAGGCCGACACGCCGCCGGTCTTCATCTACAACACCGGCGAGAATCATTGGGACCGCTTCAAGGACTGGCCGCTCAGCTGCGACAAGGGCTGCGCCAACGAGTCCAAGCCGCTCTACCTCACAGCAGATAAGAGCCTCTCCTTCATCGCCCCCGACGCTTCCGGTCCCAAAGGCGCCGCGGCTCCGAATTACGACGAGTACGTCTCCGATCCCTCGAAGCCCGTCCCCTACCTCCCGCGTCCCGTCAATCCCGTCGACGGCGTTGCATGGCAGACCTGGCTGGTCACCGATCAGCGCTTCGTCGATGGCCGCACCGACGTCCTCACCTACGAGACCGCNNGTGAAGCTCATCGATGTCTACCCCGGCACCGTTCCTTCCGAACCCGAAATGGGCGGCTATGAGCTTCCCATCTCGCTCGACATATTCCGCGGCCGCTATCGCACCAGCTTCGAGCACCCCGAGGCGATCACTCCCGACAAGCCGCTGACCTACCGCTTCGGTCTGCCCACGATGAATCACGTCTTTCTGCGGGGCCATCGCGTGATGGTGCAGATACAGTCCACCCTGTTTCCGCTCTATGACCGCAACCCGCAGACCTTCGTTCCGAACATCTTCGACGCCAAACCAGCGGACTATCAGAAGGCGACGCAGCGCATCTGGCACACGCCCGGAGAAGAGAGCTTCATCAGCCTTCCCGTCGTTCCGTAACATTTATTTATCGGGGTAATTCCGGATCGACCCGCCGTCGATGAAGTACGTACTCCCCGTCACAAATTGCTCCATCGTCCGACGCAAGGAACGCAGCGATGCCCGCAACTTCTTCCTCCATGATGCTACTTTCCCTTACGCGGACTTCTTCTTTGCGGACTTCTTCACCGCGGATTTCTTTGCGGATGACTTCTTTGCCGACGACTTCTTCGCTGCCTGCATGTCCTTCTGTTTGGCGATGACACCGGAGAGGATCTTCTTCGCCTTCTCGAGTTCGGCGATGCGCTCCTTCGTCAAATTCTTACCCGCGCGGTTGATATAAAAGTTCAGCATCCGCATACCCGAAGCCGGCCCCTTGGGCGACACCTTCTTCGTGGCGAGCGCGTTGGCGATGGTGCGCGGGCCCTTCAGAAAGAGTCCCTGGTCGGGGTGCGTGGAGTCGGTGTCCACTTTCGCCGACCAGCGGCGCGAAGGTGGAGTGGTGGATTTCTTCGCGCTTGATTTTGTCGTTGCCATCGAGAATTCGCCTCCGTCCACATCTCTGATGCTCATCCCGCGAAGGACGTTTGCGGAGTGGGCAAAAGATCGGCGAGCGCGAAAAAAATTCGTGAGCATCGCTCCACACTCTGCGCTGAGCACGCCTTCGACCAACTCGACCCGATGATTCAGCGCCGGATGATTCATCACCGAGAGCACCGACCCACACGCCCCGGCCTTTGGGTCAGACGCCGCATAGACCAGCCGCGCAATGCGCGCGTGCAGAATCGCCCCCGCACACATCGAGCAAGGCTCCAGAGTGCAATACAGCGTGCAGCCCACCAGTCGATAATTCTCCAGTGCAACTCCCGCAGCCCGCAGCGCGACGATCTCCGCATGCGCAGTCGGATCAGAGCTCCGCAGCACCCGATTGCCCCCCCGCGCAATCACCTCGCCCTCCGCCGACACGATGACCGCGCCCACCGGAACCTCCCCCGCGGCCTCAGCGGCGCGGGCCTCGGCGATCGCGAGTTGCATCCTCTCTTCGTCGTTCATCATGTCTTCAGACTACCGAACTTGTGGCGTTGCCTCAGGTTCGAAGAACCGCCGCGGCTTTGCCGTCGATGAATGCATCACGCGGGCTCCTGCTGTGTCATGCAGTGCAGCGCGCCCAGCCCCCAGATAAAGTCCGTGCAATGGATCCCCGTCACCGTGCGGTCAGGGAAGCACTCCGCCAGCGTATTCAGCGCAATGCGGTCGTTAGGATCGTTGAACGTTGGCACCAGCACCAGCCCATTCGCAATGTAGAAGTTCGCATAGCTCGCCGGCAGGCGCTGGCCCTCAAACACGACCGGCGCGGGCATCGGCAACGTCTTGATTGTGAACGACCGCCCCTTCAGGTTGCGNNTCCACGGCCGTCAGAATCTTATTCGTCCCGACGAAGCGCGAGATGTCATCGACATGCCCATGCGTATCGTCGCCTGCGCATCCGCGGTTCAGCCAGATTATCTTCTCAATCCCCAGATACTCACGGAACGCCTCCTCCAGCTGCTCGCGGCTCACGCCCGGATTGCGTTGCTGCACCTCGCTCAGAAGACACTCTTCGGTCGTCAACAGAACGCCCTCGCCATTCGTATCGATCGACCCGCCCTCCAGCACCAGCCGCTTCGTCTTGCCATCGGCCAGCGTCACGCTCGGCTCGAAGCTGGTCACGCCATACAGCGTCGCAACCTGCTTCGGAATCAGGTCATCATTGCGCCAGTTGTCGTACTTCGCCCACGCATTGAACTTCCAATTCGTCAGCGCAACCTCGCTAGCAGCATTCTTTACGGAGCCCTCAGCGTACTTCTTCACAAAGATCGGTCCCGAGTCCCTTAGCCACACCCGATCCGTCCGCCAGCAATGAAAATGCAACCGTGCAACGTTGGCGCCCTGCCGCCGCAACATGTTGAGCGCGCGCCTCTCGTCGTCCTCGTCGTTCACCAGGATGTGCAGATCCTCAACCTGCGACAGATGCCGCACGATCTCGCAGTACACCCACGGAATCGGCTGAAATTTATTCGGCCAATCCGCAGGGTTGTGCGGCCACGCAATCCATGTCGCTGCGTGCGGAGCCCACTCTGCGGGCATACGGTAGTTCAGAGCACTTGATATGTTCATGCAGCGTGT
Source organism: Granulicella sp. (assembly GCA_003138795.1). Taxonomy (GTDB): domain Bacteria; phylum Acidobacteriota; class Terriglobia; order Terriglobales; family Acidobacteriaceae; genus Granulicella. Next base: position 71,633 of record PLHC01000091.1, read on the forward strand.
TGATACCTTTCGGCTTTTAGCACTGACGCAATGTATTGTGAGTCTTCAACCAATGTCGCGATCTGGGCCGCCGTCGGCGTAGCGAATGGACTGAAGAGACTGTTCGAGCTGTGTGAGACTTTCCATGATCAATCCAAAAACCTGCTCGTAATTCCACCATACGCGTCGATCCGCCGATCGCGCAGGAACGGCCAATGCTGCCGAGTCACCTCAACCTCATGCGCGTCGAGATCCGCATACAGAATCTCTTCCTTATCATGCGAGGCCTTCGCCAGAATCCTTCCAAACGGATCAGCGATAAAGCTTCCACCCCAGAACTCCAGCCCACTCGCAGGCGTGTGATCGCCGGGCCCGCGCATCTCTACGCCGTCATGAATCACATCGCCATACTCATGCCCCACGCGATTCACCGCGCACACGAACACTCCATTCGCAATCGCATGCGACCGCTGGATCGTCTGCCACGCGTCGTACTGCCGCTCGCCAAACTCTTCCTTCTCGCTCGGATGCCAGCCGATCGCGGTAGGGAAGAACAGCGTCTCCGCGCCCTTCAGCGCTGTCACGCGCGCCCCCTCGGGAAACCACTGGTCCCAGCACACCAACGTCCCAATCCGCCCGGCCGACGTCTTCTGCGCCAGGAACCCAAGGTCTCCCGGCGTGAAGTAAAACTTCTCGTAGTACAGCGGATCATCCGGGATATGCATCTTGCGATAGATCGCCGCAATGTTGTCCGGCGCACCCGACGCGTAGTCCAGAATCGCCGCCGTGTTGTGATACAGCCCCGGCGCGCGACGCTCAAACAAGCTCGCAATCAACACCAGCTTATGTTCGCGCACCACCGCGCTCAGCGCCGCAGTCGAAGGCCCCGGAATCGACTCCGCAGTTGAGAACAGCGCATGGTCTTCGCGCTGGCAGAAGTACTGTGCCCGAAACAGCTCCGGCAGGCAGATCAGCTTCGCCCCACCCACGGCTGCCTCGCGCACGCGGGCAACCGCCTTCGCCAGGTTCGCCTCGGTCGAAGGCTCGCAGGACATCTGGATCAGTGCAACGCGCATAGTCGCCATCGATTTCATTCCTCCTGTGCTCTGGCTGCGGAGATCCGCGGCCATGCAAAAGGCGCTGGGTGCACCAGCGCCTCGTTTGATTCGGACCGCGCTGCGATCTACTTGTCGTCGAACAGCAAAATCGCAGCCGCAATTGTCGTCGTCCAATTCCCATTCTTCGCGCCGACAGCCGACTGCGTTACATTCGCCGTCCGTACAATCTTGTTCGAGATCCTATAGATCTCCTTCTTCTCATCCCAGCTTTTGTCCGGGTCAAACTCCACATCCAGCGTCGTCGCGAGCATCTCAGCGGCGAGCTCCTCCGCATAATCGCCCGCCTGCTCCTCGGTCTGGCCAAAGCTGTGATGCTCGGAGAGGTAGCCGTAGGTGTTCTTATCCGTCGGGATCGCGACGCCGATCGAGCTCACGACCAGCCGGTGCGCCTCTCGCGTCGAGTTTTCGGCCACGACCGCAAACACCACCTCGCCCGGATTCAGATACGTCAAGCCCTCTTTGCGCGTGATCATCTTGCAGGACGGCGGAAAAATCGACGACACCCGTACCAGATTCTGCGCCGCGATTCCGGCGTCACGCAGCGCCATCTCGAACGAGGTCAGGCGCTCCTTGTGCTTACCAACGCCTTTGGTGAAAAACAGGCGTGTAGGAACCATATTTTTTCCCAATTCTGAAGACCCTCCAGTGTGTTTTGACATTGCAAGCGCGCATATCCGGCGATGGGTTGCCAAGCCACGTTTGCCCAGTGGAATTATCCCACGCCATGGGGCCGGATTGTGAAGGTCGCGGCCGGAGAATTGAGTACGCATGCGAGTGCAGATACCCGCAACCAGCGTCGCCCCGGGCGAAAACTGCAGCGTAACCCCAAGCCTCCACCGTCTTTATGAAATTTTAATGGCCGCTTCTGCTACTTTTAAAGGAAGCCGCAAATTGCCTCAGAAGCGTCTTTTTCGTTGAAAAGCCTCACCACATAACCACGGCAGTTGACTGCCCATTTTGAAGGAGTGCCATGTCGAGCGAATATCGCAATTATCTGGAGTTGCCATACGAGGAGCTGGAAGAGCTTAACCTGAGGGCCAAGGACCAGCGCAAGAATCGCGTCGCGGCTGATGTTGTGCAGGAAGAGCGGCTGAAGTATCTTGTCGACACACCCGGCATCAAGGCCGTGACGGTGCTCTTCTCCGACCTTGAAGGCCGCCTCCACATGCTCGATTACGACAAGAAGTTCCTCGTAAAGAGCTACGACAATCTCACCTTCGACGGTTCCTCGATCCGCGGCTTTACCGCCCAGCGCGAGAGCGATCTGCGCCTCGCCATCGACTGGAGCGCCTTCTACTGGACCCCGGCCGATGTCTTCGGTTCCGGCAAGGTTCTGGTCTTCGGCGAGGTCATCGACAAGAACGGCTCGCACTACTCCGGCGATATGCGCGGCGTCCTCAAGGACTTCGCCAATCAGCAATTCGAGAAGAACGGCTACACCCTCAACGCCGCCAATGAGATCGAGGGCTTCCTCTTCGACGGCATCGACGCCGAGCGCTCTTACCACCAGACCGGCGCATTCGAGTACGTCAATCAGGGCGGCTACTACCATTCACTCCCCGGCGATCCGCTCCGCGAGTTCATCGACACTACCGCTGAAGTGCAGCGCGCGATGGGCTTCGAGAACGAGAAGGACCACCCCGAAGTCGCGCCCTCGCAGTTCGAGATCAACTACTCCTATGGCGACGTTGTCGCCGCCGGCGATCAGATCCAGCTCTACAAGCTGATCTGCCGCCAGGTCGCCACGCAGATGGGCATGACCGCGTGCTTCCTCCCCAAGCCGGTAACCGGTGTCAATGGCTCGGGCATGCACACCAACGTCTCCATTACAAAGGGCGGAAAGAACCTCTTCTGGGACCCCAATGGCGAGGAAAAGACCTCCAAGTTCGCATGGGGCTTCGTCGACAAGATCCTCACCCACGGCAACGACCTCTGCCTTCTGTTCAACGCCAGCGTGAACTCCTATCGCCGCCTCGACCCGCACTTCGAAGCTCCGAACCAGATCAAGGCCTCGGCTACGGATCGCGGCTCCATGATCCGCATTCCCATCGGTAACTCGAAGTCGGCGCGCGTCGAAGTCCGTTCGGTCGCCCCCGATGCCAACCCCTACATGGTGCTCCACTCGATCTTCAAGACCGGCCTGTACGGCCAGACGGCGAAGATCAAGAACCTGCGCCAGGCCCAGCGCTATCTGCCCGACAACATCTACACCGCGCTCGAAAACTTCCGCGGAGCCGAATGGACCGATGAACTGCTCGGTGTCGATGTCAAGGAGCGCTACGCCGACCTGAAGCAGGCCGCAGCCGACCGCTGCCCACGCCTGCTGGGCACGATCGTCAAGACCAGTGAAATCCAGTTCCACCACGACGTCTACAACCAGCTCCTCTGGGGCCAGTTCTAACGCGCATTGTGGACTGCACTGCGAAACGCCCCGGGAAGCCGGGGCGTTTTCAGCTGCAGATCGGACCAATTGCAGTGTCATAAATACCGGCAATATGCCGAATCGTAAAAAAATCATGCAGGTGCAAGAACCGATCACCGCACTTTTCGTGCGATCATCGCCCCCTGCGCTGGTCTGTCATTGTTCCCGCGGAATATCATCATTCCGAATTGAAAGTTTGCCGGGAACTCCGGAAATACTAAGGAGAACTAGATTATATGCGTAAGAAAGTAACGATTGTAGGTGCCGGCAACGTCGGTGCAACGGCAGCTCATTGGATTGCAGCCAAGGAACTCGCGAATGTGGTGCTGATCGACGTAATCGAAGGCGTGCCCCAGGGCAAAGCGCTCGATCTCCTCGAGGCCATGCCTATCGAAAAGCGCGACGTCTCGATCGTTGGCACCAACGACTATGCCGAAACCGCCAACTCCGACATCGTCGTCATCACCGCCGGTATCGCCCGGAAGCCCGGCATGAGCCGCGACGATCTCCTCAACACCAACTTCAAGATCATGGGTGATGTCGTCGGGAAGGTCGTTGCCGCCTCACCCAAAGCGATCCTCATCATCGTCTCCAACCCGCTCGACGCCATGGCCCAGACCGCCTTCAAGAAGGCAGGCCTGCCCCGCGAGCGCGTCATTGGCATGGCTGGCGTGCTCGACTCCGCACGCTTCCGCACCTTCATCGCCGAAGAGCTCAAGGTCTCCGTCGAGAACGTCACGGCCTTCGTACTTGGCGGCCACGGCGACACGATGGTCCCGCTCTCGCGCTACTCCACCGTAGCCGGCATCCCCATCACCGAACTCATCGAGCCCGCCAAACTCAAGGCCCTCGAAGAGCGCACTGCCAACGGTGGCGCCGAGATCGTCAAGCACCTCAAGACCGGCTCAGCCTACTACGCGCCCTCCGCGGCCGCGGTGGAGATGGTCGAAGCCATCCTCAAGGACAAGAAGAAGATCCTGCCCTGCGCTGCGTATCTGCAGGGTGAGTATGGCATCTCCGGCCTCTACGTCGGTGTTCCCTGCAAACTTGGCGCAAAGGGCATCGAGCAGATCATCGAGATCAAGCTCACAGCCGATGAGAAGGCAGCTTTGGACAAGAGTGCAGCCGCCGTCAAGGAGCTCTGCACCGTGATCGGCGTTGCCTGATCCCGGTCCTACGCTGTCGCAGCCTGGTTAGATGTAGTTCACCACCATCAACAGAAAGGCCCGCTCCTGAGCGGGCCTTTCTGTTCTCATGCTGCAACGCTGATACTAGCTGCGGTTGATCGTAACGCTCTCCAGTACGACCGGGGTCTTCGGCTGGTCCATGGCGCCGCGAGGCAGCCGGCTGATCTTCTCCGCCACGTCATATCCCTCGATGACCTCGCCGAAGATGGTGTGCTTGCCTGTCAGCCAGCTGGTGTCGGTCACCGTGATGAAGAACTGGCTTCCATTGGTGTTGGGTCCGGAGTTGGCCATTGCCAGCTTGCCCGGCTTCTTGAAGTCGTGCGGACTGCCCTTGGTCTCATCGGCAAACTTGTATCCGGGGCCACCCATACCTGTACCTTCGGGATCGCCGGCCTGGATCATGAACTCAGGGATGATGCGGTGAAAGATCGTACCGTCGTACAGCTTCGGCCCTTTCTTGGAGCGCGAAGTCCACTCCTTGGTGCCCTCGGCGAGGCCGATAAAGTTGGCGACGGTTTCCGGTGCATCGGCTTCGAAAAGTTTACAAACGATCGTACCTTCAGAGGTCTTGAAGGTGGCGGTAGTAGACATGGAATCTCCTTCTTTGCAGTTACTGCAATTACTCGGGTTGGACGCTCATCAGCCTTGGAAAAAGGGCTGTTCCATCTGCGATAGGTCATCAAAATCTTGTACTCATTTGACCCTATCGGCAAAAGAAGCTGAACGCAGCGATGAGAACAAAACTTTGTCAGCTCGGCTACGGATAATGTTCCAATTCGGAAACTTAGCGCAAATCGTACAGGTGCTGGATCAGGCGAAGAACCCTCTGAGGCCTGGCGTCAACTGCCCGACGGCCATCTTCTGGCCGACGGAGTGTTCATCGAATGGATGAACGTGAAATCTTATTAATCATAGTCGACTATTGCGTTCGATAACGGTTATCTTGCAGCAGCAAGGCGTTGCAGTAGCTCCCCGATTCGAGACGAATTCCCCTAGCCTCACCGCTTAATGTGGTCGCTGCCCGATCTCCGGCCCGGCTGCTGCGCCCTGGGTCGAAGTGCTGGGTGTCGCGGCGCTCGGCGGCGGCGGAATCGGCTGCCCATCCTGCACGATCGTCACCTTATTCAGTACCACCGGCGTCAACGGCTTGTCACTCGCATTCCGGTCCACCAGCGCAATCCCCTTAACCATCAACACCGTGTGCGGATCGCACTGCCCGAAGATCGTGTAGTTCCCATTCAGCTGCGGCGTCGCGTTTTCTGTGATGAAGAACTGGCTGCCATCAGTTCCCGGGCCCGAGTTCGCCATGGCGAGCCGCCCCGGCACATCGAACCGCAACGTCGGCGATATCTCGTCCGCGATGTAGTAGCCCGCATCGCCCTCGCCCGACCCCAGCCGGTCGCCCCCCTGGATCATGAACCCCGGAATCACCCGGTGAAACGTTGTGCCGTCATAGAAGGGCACCCCCTTCACCTTCTGTAGCGTGACGGGATCGGTCCACGTCTTCCTGCCCGTAGCGAGTTCGACAAAGTTGGCCGCCGTAATCGGCGCCTCTTTATCGAACAGCTTGCACGTCAGTCGCCCCATAGTGGTGTCGAAGAGCACCGTCGGCCCCGTAGGAACCGGCGGTGGCGCCTCATGCGCGATCGTCGAGGGAGCATCCGGCAGCGCCTCCGCCGGTGGTGTTGTCGTCGTTGACGCTGTCGATTGCGCGATAGCTGCGGCAGAGCAGAGAGCAAGCGTGCAGAGCAGGGTGCGGATGGCGAAAGTTGGTGTCTTCATTCCACGATTAAGGTACTCCATCCGGCCCGAACGTCCAAGGCGCACCGGGCGGCTGCGTGAATGAGCGGCCCCGTGAAGTAGTTTCTAAACCGGCAGCCCGCAACGTTCCCGCTACTCCTTCGCGGCCTCCGCCTGCACCTCTCCAAACACGCGCAGCAGATTGCCGCCGAGCAGCTTCCCCAGCTGCTCCGCGGTATAACCGCGCTCGTACAGTGCAGCCGTAATCTTCGGCAGGTCAGCCGCGCTCCGCAACCCCTCTGGCAGGATCGGAAAACCATCGAAGTCCGACCCCAGCCCAATGTGGTCGATACCCGCAACCTGCGCCACATGATCGATATGGTCGATCAGCGCGCTGAACGGCGCCAGTGGCAGCGTGTCGCGCAGATGCTCCGCATAAAACGCGCGATCCACCGCGAGCGGCACGGTGTACGGCACCGGCTCACCGCGTTCATGAAACGCCGCCGCCGCCGCCGCATACAGCATTTCGCGCTCTGCCCGCGTCGCCGACCAGCCCTTGCTCCAGCGCTCATCGATGAACGACGGATAGAAGTTCACCATCACCACCCCATCATTCGTCGCGACCGCACGCAGCTGTTCATCTGTAAGATTCCGTGTCGAATCCGTCAGCGCCCGCGCGCTCGAGTGCGACGCAATAATCGGCGCATGCGTCGTCTGCAGCACATCCCAGAACGTCGCATCCGCCACATGCGAGACATCCACCATCATCCCCAGCCGATTCATCGCGCGCACCACATCGCGCCCAAACCCCGTCAGCCCGCCATGGTGCGTCACCGCCGGATCCTCCATGTCGCCCGAGCTATCCGCCCACTCATTCGTATTCGACCACGTCAGCGTCATATACCGCACGCCCAGCCGGTGATACATCCGCAGCAGCCCCAGGTCGGCCTCAATCGAGTGCCCACCCTCAATCCCCAGCAGTACGCAAAAGACCTTGTCGCGGTGCGCCTGCACAATGTCCGACGGCGTCAGCCCCAGCCGCATCGTCGCAGGGTGCTTGCGCAGTTGCTCGTACACGCCATCAATCAGTTGCAGCGTGCGATGCGCATAGCGTCCGCGCCATTCCCTGGGCTCCGCCCAGATTGCAAAAAACTCCGCAGCCAGATTGCCCGTGCGCGCTGCCTCGAGATTCAGCATTCCCGCACCCAGCGCATCCGGGAAGCTCCAACCATCATCCACGAACCGCTGCGGCGTATCCGCATGGCCGTCGATCACCAGGGCTTCGGCATGAATCTGAGCAGAATCGTGCATAGTATTGATTCGAAAGTACGATGAACTTTGATTGTAGCAATCGCCGTTTGCGAGACAACGCGCTCCCCTGTGGCTGCCATCTATTTACGCAGAGGTGGAATATGGCAAGAGGACTTGATTCAACGAAGACGGCAGATCGTCCTTCCCACGAAGCAATTGAGAGCACGGGCGGCGCGGCCGATGCGGCAGTTGAAACTCCCATGCAACGCCTTGACCATGAGGCCATGGAGAGTGCCAAACGCGCTCAGAACCGCATTCATGACAATGAAGGGAAAATTCCCGGATCTTCGATTTTCACAAAGTAATGAGCAAGAGTTGCGTTCCGCTCTTAGCAGGACGAACCCTGCTCTCAACAGAAGAGCCTCGCTTGGCGCGAGGCTCTTCTATTTTCATTGCCTCTTCAGGTTCGGCTAAGCGCTGGGGAGAGCTCGCAGTCTAAGCTGGCGGCCCCCATCTTCGCGACGGTCGTATCGTCGATAAGGTTGGCATCTTTTGCGGCAGCAAACGACCGCCTTCTTCAAACTCTGTCATCCTGAGGGAAGTCTCCCGCAGTCCCATCGCGAGAGACGCAGTCATTGAAGATGGGTTCGCGCGGTTCAGCAGGGGGCAAGGAATACGGGGATGCCTCGCACCGCCCAGGTGACAGCTTAGAGTCGCAGGCGGATGCTGCTTGTTGTTGACCAGAACCTGTAGATCCCCAACCCGACAGACAAAGCAAAGGCCGCTCACGAGGGAATCGGGAGCGGCCCTGCTGGATGATGATCGTTTGCTATGCTCGCTGGACGGCGGGGGCAACAGGCGTTGGCAACTCCTCGCGTCGCTTGAAGCTGGCGCATATGTAATCGCGGTTCATGTTGGCGATCACGTCTAATGGGATTTCCTTGGGACATGCGCCCGTGCACTCGCCGATGCTGGTGCAGTTGCCGAAGGCTTCGGCATTCATCTGCGCAACCATGCTAAGGGCCCGGCGCTCGCGTTCCGGTTCGCCCTGGGGAAGGGTTCCGAGGTGCGTGATCTTTGCACCGGTGAAAAGCGCAGCTGAAGCATTGGGGCAGGCGGCTACGCAGGCTCCACAACCGATGCAGGCGGCAGCATCCATTGACTCCTCCGCGCTTTCTTTGCCGACCAGGATGTCATTGCCGCCCGGTGCCTGGCCGGTTGAGACCGAAATATACCCGCCTGCCTCGATGATGTGGTCCAGAGCGCGGCGGTTCACGACGAGGTCCTTGATCAGCGGAAACGCCTCGGCGCGCCACGGCTCAATGGTCACTTCATCGCCGTCCTTGAAGTGCCGCATCGTCAACTGGCATGCGGTAGTTCCGCGTTCCGGGCCGTGCGCCACACCATTGATCACGAAGCCGCAGGACCCGCAGATACCCTCGCGGCAGTCATGCTCGAATGCCACAGGAATTTCGCCGCTCAGGATCAGTGTCTCGTTCAATACATCGAGACATTCCAGCATCGACATCTCAGGGTCTACGTTGTCCATGGGATAGGAGACAAAGGCACCCTTTTCGTTACTGCTCTTCTGCCGCCAGATCTTCAGTGTCAGTTTCATTTACTTGTAGCTCCTCTGGCTCGGGTGAACGTAATGGAACTCCAGGGGTTCCTTGGTAAGTTCAGGAGCAGCGTCGGGACCCTTATAGCCCCATGCTGCGACGTAGGAATAATGCTCATCGTCCCGCTGGGCCTCTCCATCCGCTGTCTGATATTCCTCACGGAAGTGGCCGCCGCAGGATTCATTCCGATCACGGGCGTCGATGCACAGCAGTTCAGCCAATTCGAAGTAGTCGGCCACGCGGCTAGCTTTCTCTAAACTCTCATTCAGATCGTTACTACTGCCGGCAACAGTAACGTTCCGCCAATACTCCTCGCGCAGGGCGCGGATCTTTCCGATCGCCAACTCCAGGCCCTGGGCCGTTCGGGCCATGCCGCAATAGTCCCAAAGGATCTTGCCCAGTTCGCGATGGAACGAATCCACGGTTCGCTTGCCTTTGATCGAGAGGAGCTTTTCGATCTTTGTCTTGACTGACGTGAGGGCTTCCTGCACCGCAGGATTGGACTCATCGACCTTCGGGAATTTGTTGGTCGCCAGATAGTTCCCGACGGTGTTGGGAATGATGAAGTAACCGTCCGAGAGTCCCTGCATCAATGCGCTTGCGCCGAGCCGGTTGGCACCGTGATCGGAGAAGTTGGCTTCGCCGAGCACGAACAAGCCAGGGATAGTGCTCTGAAGTTGATAGTCCACCCACAAGCCGCCCATGACGTAGTGAATGGCGGGGTAGATGCGCATCGGAACCTTGTACGGATTCTCGTCCGTGATGCGCTGATACATATCGAAGAGGTTGCCGTAACGTTCGCGGATCGTCTTCTCGCCCAGGCGGGCAATGGACTCGGAGAAGTCGAGATAGACACCGAGGCCCGACTTTCCCACGCCGTAACCTTCATCGCACAGCGCTTTGGCGTTGCGCGAAGCCACATCGCGCGGGACGAGGTTGCCGAAGCTGGGATAGCGCCGTTCAAGATAGTAATCGCGTTCGTCTTCTGGTATCTCGTTCGGGGGCCGCTTGTCGCCCTTCTTCTTCGGGACCCAGATGCGTCCGTCGTTGCGCAGCGATTCGCTCATCAGCGTGAGCTTCGACTGATATTCGCCCGAGACCGGAATACAGGTTGGATGAATCTGCGTGAAGCATGGATTAGCGAAGAGCGCTCCGCGCTTGTATGCGCGCCAGATTGCCGTGGCGTTGGAGCCCTTGGCGTTAGTGGTGAGATAGTAGACATTGGCGTATCCGCCGCTGGCGAGGATCACCGCGTCGGCGATATGCACGCTGAACTCGCCGGTAAGAAGGTTGCGGGCAACGATGCCACGCGCTTGTCCGTCGACCACGATCAGGTCCTGCATCTCCGTGCGCGGGATCATCGTGACGGATCCTGCATGGATCTGGCGCTCGAGCGCTTGGTACGCACCCAGCAGAAGCTGCTGGCCGGTCTGGCCGCGGGCGTAGAAGGTGCGCGAGACCTGAGCTCCACCGAAGGTGCGATTGGACAGCGAACCACTGTACTCGCGGGCAAACGGTACACCCTGCGCAATACACTGATCGATGATCTTGTTGCTGTTCTGAGCCAGCCGGTAGACGTTTCCTTCCCGGGCGCGGAAGTCGCCACCCTTGATCGTGTCATAAAACAAGCGGAAGATGCTATCGCTGTCGTTTGCGTAGTTCTTTGCTGCGTTGATGCCGCCTTGCGCGGCGATGGAGTGCGCGCGCCGTGGCGTGTCCTGGAAGCAGAAGCATTTGACGTTGTACCCAAGCTCGCCAAGCGACGCTGCCGCGGAACCTCCGGCCAAACCGGATCCTACAACGATGATATTGTGTTTGCGTTTGTTGGACGGATTGACGAGCTTCATGTCGAAGCAGGCTTTATCCCACGCTTCTTGGATCGGGCCGGACGGAATTCTTGCGTCGAGTGTCATCTTATTTTATGAACCCCAGTAAAACGCTAATCGGGATGGAAATGTATCCCAGAACTATGAGAGTGGCAATGGCGACGGCAGCTTTCCTGAGGAGCGGGGAGAGGCGCGGATGCGCCAGCCCAACCGATTGGAACATGCTCCAAAGGCCGTGGCTGAGATGTAGGCCAAGAAGGCAGATGGCGAAGATGTACCAGGCCGATACCCACCAGACCTGGAATCCGGAGACCACGTTGTTATAGACATCGCCTGCGACGAATTGCGCGTGGGGGTGGATATAGCCAGCGGTGAACTGCAGGAGATGAAAGATGATGAACGCCAGGACGATGGGGCCGCTCCAGTACATGGTGCGCGAGGCGTAGGTGGAGTTGATCATCTGACTGCGGGAGTAGCCGATGGGCCGGGCCACCTGGCTGCGCAGTGCGAGTTGTACGGCGGCGAGAATGTGCAGGGCAATGGCCAGGAGGAAGACGCCGCGCTCGATCCAGAGCAACTCGCCTAGATTGTGCAGGAAGTGGCCGTAGGCGTTGATGTGCTCCGGAGCTTCGTACATCTGAAGATTGCCAAGCATGTGGCCGCAGATGAAGGCGAACATCATGGCACCGGTGACGGCCATGACTACCTTTTTGCCATTGCTGGACTGCCAAAATGTTACCGGGTCGGTTTGGTGCGGCATAACCTGTGCGGTGGCCATTAATTGTTCCCCCGTCGTAGTGTCGGGGAAAGTGGAGCGGAGGGTGTGACTGCTGCCATTTTCGAGCTCCTCAACCCTGTTTTGTGTTGCAAATCGACACATTCGTCCCGATTTCGGGTTGAATGTCTTTATTGAAAACAGAGCAAAACGATTATTGCCGCTCAAAAATATTGCAGTCAAGTCGCCGAGGAGCTAAATGAGCGAATATCGAAAACTTTGTGCGAAATAATTACAAATGGGCATGATGCAATTGGGCGAGGAGAGAGCGGAAAGCGTTGCCGCGGTGAGAGATTTGCCACTTCTGCTCACGGGGGACTTCGGCGAGGGTGAGGTCGAGGGAGGGGATGAGGAAGAGCGGATCATAGCCGAAGCCGTCAGCGCCGCGGGGGGTGTCGAGGATCTGGCCCTCGACGGTGCCCTCGGCGCGGAGCAGGACCTGACCGTCCCGGGCTAGAGCGAGGGCGCAGACGAAGCGGGCGGCTCGAGTGGGATTGGGTAGTGCGTTGAGGAGCGAGAGAAGGCAGCGGTTGTTGCGGTCGTCTTTGGTGCGACTGGAGTTGAGTTCGAAGTAGAGGTCGTCGGCGAAGCGTGCGGAGCGGACGCCGGGTTGGCCGCCGAGGGTGTCGACTTCGAGGCCGGAGTCGTCGGCGAAGACGAGCAGGCCGGGGGCGAGGAGGGAGTAGGCGATGGCTTTGAGCTCGGCGTTGCCCATGAAGGTGGCGGCGTCTTCGCGGGGCTCGGGCATGGTGGCGAGGCTGGGGAGGGCCCGGACCTCGATGCCGGCGGAGCTGGCGCTGGTGGCGAACTCGGCTAGCTTTCCGGGGTTGGAGGTCGCGGCGTAGAGGGTCATTTGGTCTCGGGTTTGAGGGCAGAGGGGCGGAGGACTCCGATGCGGCCGTGGGGGCCTATGACATAGGGGAGGGATAGGGCGCGCCAGTTGCGGCCGTCGTCGGTGGAGATGTCGGTGCCGTTGGGGCCGACGGTTGCCATTGGGCATGCGCCGTGGTTGCGAGGGTGAGGGCGGCGAGGAGGACGGCGGCGCGCATGGGAGGAGTGTACTTTGGTGGGGCGATGGGGTGAAAGGCCAATGCGCATTCGTGGCCGAAAGGTTTGGGCGGGAGTGGCGGTGCGAGCTTGATGGCGGGTCCTTCGACTCCACAATTCGCAAGTACGCGAATTGCTCCGCTCAGGATGACAACTCCTCGGGATGACAACTCCTTGGTAGTTTAAGTAAAACAGCAGATTCACCCTGGTTTCGCTCTGAAGAGAGCGGTCGTTTGCTACCGCAAACGATATCCCACGCTCCACCCCCAGAGGACAAGACCGTCCGCCGGGGACCCTGCCTGCCGCGCAACATGCGCGCGTCGAGGATGGGCACCCCGGATTCGTGGGGAGCTCGGTTAAGATGGGCGCATGAAGGTTCATACCGAGTACCTGACGTTCAATACGCAAGAGCAGTATGAGATGGTCCACATTACGCCGGAGGTGGAGGAGATTGTGCGGCGTAGTGGCGTCGAGGATGGGCTGTGCTTTGTGTCGCCCATGCACATTACTGCGGCGATCTATGTCAACGATAACGAAGACGGGCTGATCGAGGACATCTCCATATGGCTGGAGAAGCTGGCGCCACGGTGGCCGGGGTACAAACATCATCAGACAGGTGAGGATAATGCCGATGCGCATTTGAAGGCTCTGCTCCTGCACCATGAGACGACCCTGCCGGTGACGGATGGACGGCTCGACCTGGGGACGTGGCAACGGGTGTTCTATGCAGAGTTCGATGGGCAGCGGTCGAAGCGGGTGATTGTGAAGGTCCTCGGTGTGGGGAAGGAAGCTGTCTTTACGCGGTGAGGATCTCTTCTTCGAGGGATTGTTTCTCGAAGAGGTCGGTGTAGTAGCCGCCACGGGCGAGGAGTTCGTCGTGAGTGCCGAGTTCGGCGATGCGGCCGCTGATGAGGACGGCGATGCGATCCGCATTGCGCGCTGTGGAGACGCGGTGGGAGATGAGGATCGTGGTGCGGCCTTCCATCGCGGTGCGGAGGCCGGAGAGGATCTGCTCTTCGGTGTAGGTGTCGACGTTCGCCAAGGCGTCGTCGAGGATGAGGATGCGGGGATTGCGGAGGATGGCGCGGGCGATGGCCGTGCGCTGCTTCTGGCCGCCGGAGAGGGTCATGCCGCGCTCGCCGACGATGGTGTCAAAGCCGCGGGGGAAGTCGAGGATTTCGGAGGCGATGTGCGCGATGCGGGCGGCGGATTCGACGTCCTTCTCGAGGGCTTCGCTAGTTTCTTTATCGGTGGCCGCGGGGACGCCAAAGGCGATGTTGTTGGCGATGGTGGTGGAGAAGAGGAAGGTCTCCTGCGGGACGAAGCCGATGGCGGCGCGGAGGGTGCGGAGCGGATAGTCGCGGAGGGGGCGGTTGTCGAGGAGGACGCTGCCTGCTAGCGCGTCGTAGAGGCGCGGGATGAGCGAGACGAGGGTGGATTTGCCGGAGCCGGTGGGGCCGACGATGGCGAGCGAGTTGCCAGCGGGGATGTCGAGCGTGATGTCGTGGAGGACTTCGGGGCCGGTGGGGTAGGAGAAGGTGAGGTGGTTGAAGGTGATGTGGCCGGCGATGGTGGGCGATGGTTCGCTGGTTGAAAAGGGGTGAGCCGTAGGGTCAGTGCGTAGACCTTCGGGACCCTTTGACTCCGCGCTACGCGCTTCGCTCAGGATGACAGGCGCTTGGAGTGGTGGGAGCAGCATGGGGTCGGCGGCGGAGTCGTCGATGGTGGGCTTTTCGATCATCAGGTCGTGGATGCGAACGACCGAGGCGGTGCCCCGCTGCACGATGTTAACGACCCAGCCGATGGCGATCATGGGCCAGGTGAGTTGCACCATGAAGACGTTGTAGGTGGTGAACTGGCCGACGGTGATGTGGTGCTGCACGACCTCGCGGCCACCGACCAGGAGCGTGATCATCAGCGAGATTCCGAGGACAAATTCGAGCGTGGGCCAGAGCATCGCCATGAGGCGCGCGAGGAGCAGGCTGCGGCGGATGTACTCGAGGTTGGAGGTTTCGAAGGCCTCGATCTGGGCTTCTTCCTGGGCGAAGGCGCGGATGAGGCGGGCACCGGAGAAGTTCTCCTCGGCCTGTGCGGAGATGTCGGAGAACATGGCCTGGATGCGCTCGAAGCGCGTGTGGATGCGGGCTCCAAAGTACTGGACCAAGACCGAAGCGAAGGGTAATGGCACAAAGGCGAACATCGTCAGGCGTGGGCTGATGCGCAGCATGAAGGGGAGCGCGGCGGCGGTGAAGACGATGGTGTTGGCCGAGTACATGATGGCCGGGCCGAGGAGTTGGCGGACGGCGTTGAGGTCGTTGGTGCTGCGGGCCATGATGTCGCCGGTGCGGTGGCGCTGGAAGAACTCGGGCGGTTGCTTTTCGAGGTGCGCGAAGATGTCGTTGCGGAGATCGAACTCGATCTCACGGGAGGCGCCGATGATGATCTGGCGGGTGAGATAGAGGGCGACGGCGGCGACGGCGGCGACGGCGGCGNNGGCGACGGCGGCGACGGCGAGCAGGCGGAGGGCGTGGTGCTCGACCTTGGCGGCGGAGAGGCCGTGCTGGATGTCTGTCATGGCGCCGCCGAGCAGCAGCGGGATCATGGCCTTGGAGGCGTTGTAGACGATGAGCGCGAGGCCTCCCCAGGCGAAACTCCGCCAGTAGCGGCGGAGGTAGGGGAAGAGCGGTCTGATGCGGGTGAACATAGTAGGGAGAGGATAGAGGATAGAGGATAGAGAGTAGCGGCCGCGAGGTTGGTGCTCGCGGCCGCTTTAGGTGTTACTGCTGGGGCTTTGCGGCAGGTGGCGGCGTCGAAGAGGCCGGCGGCGGGGTGGTGGTGGAGGCTGGCGGTGGTACTGGCCTGCGTGGCGCTGGCGGAGTCTTGGTCTTGGGCGCTTCGTCGCCCTGGCTGATGAACTCGACATCGAAGACGAGCTCGGACCTGGCGGGGACCACGGGAGAGCGGCCGGCTTCGCCATAGGCGAGCTGGTAGGGGATGTAGAGACGGCGCTTGCCGCCGACGTGCATGCCCTCAAAGCCGGTGTCCCAGCCGGCGATGACGCGGCGCTGGCCGTAGGGGAAGGTGATGGGCTCGCCGCGGTCGACCGAGGAGTCGAACTTGGTGCCGTCGGGGAGATAGCCGGTGTAGTGGACGGTGTAGAACTTGCCTGGCTGGGCGAGGGGGCCCGTACCGATTTCGGTGTCGACGTAGTCGAGCGAGTAGGTGGTCTTTTCGCCCGCGAGGGACGCGCGGAGCTCAGGGCTGACGAGGGGTGAGGCGTAGTCGAGCCGGGTGTCGGGGGTGCGGGTCAGGGTGTAGAGCGGCTTGGCGCAGGGCAGGCCGGCGGGAAGCGCGGGGATCTTCGGCGAGAGCTCGGGCAGCTTGGCGCAGCCGGGGGTGGTGCTGGTGCGATGTGTTGTGGTGTTGTGGTGGACTGCGGAGGTTGGGGCGGTTTGGGCTACCAGAGGCTGGGCCACCAGCGGAAGGACAGCCGCAGCGAGGATGAGTGCGGAAAGAGGAAGGGTGTGAGTTTTCATGTCGATTTTAGTTTATCTCGATTCACGATGGAATTAAGTGGGGGTGCGGAGCAGAAGGTAGGTGCCGGCGATGGCGAAGAGCAAGTCGGGCGACCATGCAGCAAGCATCGCGGGCAGAGAGTTCACATCGCCAAGGTTTTCAAAGATGCCGGCGATAACCCAGTAGCAGATGGCTACGCCGATGGCCGTGCCCACGCCGGCGATGCTGCCGCGTTTGCCTGCGATCAGCGAGAATGGGATCGCAAGGATCGCAAGGACCAGGGTCATGAGGGGGTAGGCCAGCTTGCGGTTCAACTGGACACGCAGACGCATGGTGTCGAAGCCGCTTTGTTTGAGGTCCTGGATGTAGCCGGAGAGCTCGGTGTAGGACATCTGTTCGGACTGGCGGTCTTCCTTCTTGAAGTAGTTGGGCTGCTCGTGGATCTCGGGGAAGGTGGAGAGGGTGAAGGGCTGGTAGCCAGTGGTGGACTCTCCGGCGAAGGTGCGTTGCCAGCCGTCTTCGAAGACCCAGTCGTTGAGCTTGTCGTCCCAGCGCACGCTGGAGGCGAAGATGCGGCGGGTGAGGTTGAAGGTGCCGGGCTGGAACTCGAAGACGGTGAGATTGGCGAATACGTTCCGGTCGGAATCGAAGAACTGGTAGTAGAAGATGCGGGAGGGCTCGCCGTTACCGCTGGTCTGGCCGGACGACGCGTTTCCAGTTTGGCCTGACATCCATTTTCGGTCGGGGCGAAGGAAGGTCTGGGCGGGCTTGCCTTTGATGACGGAGAGCAGGGCTTCCTGGCGGCGGTTGGCGGCGGGGAGGTAGGTCTCGTCGAAGACGAAGAGCAGGGCGGAGAGCAGGGTCGCCAGGACCAGCACGGGAGCAACGATGCGGTAGAGGCTGATGCCGGTGGCCTTCATGGCGGTGAGCTCGCTGTTGCGGTTGAGATTGCCGAAGGTGATGAGCACGGCGACCAGCGAACAGAGAGGCATGATGGAGTTGAGGATGAAGGGAATGAGGTTGAGGAGGTAGGCGCCAACTGTGACGAATGGAGTGCGATAGCGGATGATGTCGCCGATGAGCTCGAAGAAAGTGAAGATGATGAAGAGAACGACGAGGCTGGTGAGGACCAGGGCGAAGTTGCGGAGGAAGCTGCCCATGACGTACTCGTCGAGGATGAGCGGGAAGCGGATGCGCAGGGCGCGGCGAAGACGCTGCATAACGGCGCCTTCGCCGATGCGCCGGTTGCTGATTTGATTGCTGGAGCCGTGCTTGCTGCGGAGGCGGTCGAAGAGTTTGGTGAAGCCATGACCGATGCTGGCGAAGAGCTCGAGTACGGCGCCGCCCCGGGAGATTTGCTGGATGAGCACCAGTCCGGCGATGGCGAAGAGAATGTTAGCGCCCCAGACGCCTAGAGTAGCCGGGACCTTGCCCTGACGGGCAAGAGCAATGCCGACTGAGGAGAGGAAGTAGTAGATGAAGACAAGGCCGAGCGTGACGACGAAGCCGCTGCCTTTGCCGCCGCGCTTGGAGGAGAGGCCGAGGGGGACGCCGACCAGCATCAACACCAGACAGGCGGTGGGGAAGGCGAAGCGGTAGTGAAGCTCGATGAGGTAGGGGCGTGCGGCGTCGCCTGGACCGTGCGCGAGACTCCATAGCTCGCGCACGCCGAGAGCGTGCATGGGGGTGTCGCGGCGGCTGAGGTGCGAATCCTCCTCCTGCTGGCCGGTCTGCATGGGCAGCTCGGTGGAGATGAAGGTGGAGATATCGTACTGATCGGGGTTGGTGATGGAGATGTCGTGACGGCTGCCGTTGGCCAGTTCCATGCGGAGGGTTTGAGGGCCTCCACTGAGGACGGTGGCCTCATTGGCGGTGATGATGTGGGGGCTTGCGGGCTTGGTGAGGTCGGCGAGGAAGACGTGACGCCAGATGGCGGTGCCCCCGGCGCCGGGGACCACGTCCTGGGCGTAGAGGACGTAGTTTTTGAAGTCCTCGTAGAAGACGCGAGGCTGGATCTGGACGGTGGCCTGGCTGGTTTTACTGGCATCTTCGTAGTGGAGAAGGGCCTGTGCGGCATGGGGAGCGACAACGAGTGAGTTCGCCAGGCCCACCGCCCAGGAGAAGACAGCGAAGATGCTGACGATGCCAACGAAGGAGAGAACACCGAGGCCGCTGGCGCGCATGGCGGTGACTTCGCTGTCGGCGGCGAGGCGGCTGAGGCCGAGCAGAATGCCGATGAGCACGGCCATGGGGATGGTGAAGGAGAAAAAACCCGGCAGCAGATAGGCGATGAGGCGAAGGATGTCGAGCGGGGAGGCTACACCGCGGACGAAGAGCTCCATGAGNNGGGAGCAGGTAACGCATGAACAGAATAAAGGTGAAGAGCACGCCGCCGAGCAGCGCGTAGCCAGTGATTTCGCGGAGGATGTAGCGAGTGAAGATGCGCACGGTTGATCCGCTCAACTGGCGGTTGATTCAAGTGTATAGCGAGGGTTCTTTATGCGTTGGGCAGGCGGCGCAGACGGAGGGAGTTGGCGAGGACGCTGACCGAGCTTAGAGCCATTGCGGCGCTGGCGAGGATGGGGCTGAGCAGGATGTGGAAGTGGGGGTAGAGCACGCCGGCGGCGAGGGGCAGGCCGATGAGGTTGTAGATGACAGCCCAGCCAAGGTTTTGGCGCATGATGTGCGTGGTGCGGCGAGCGATCCGAATGGCAAGAGGAATGAGGCGGAGGTCGTGGTGCAGCAGCAGGATGTCGCCGGCTTCGCGGGCCAGGTCCGAGCCGGAGGCCATGGCGAGGCCGGCGTCGGATTGCGCGAGGGCGGCGGCGTCGTTGATGCCGTCTCCGACCATCGCGACCTTGTGG
>PLHC01000150.1 GCA_003138795.1 Granulicella sp.
AACAGCACCCGCTGTTCCACCCTAAGCCCAAGTCGCTGCGTGAGGCCGGTCTTGTCGCAGTTGTGAAACCATGCCGCCAGTCCCTGTGCGGCGGCGTACAAATACACGTTGCCCGCAATGAGGCCGGTGTCAACGTAGTAGTACGACTTCTGAACTTCAGGATCGTGCAACCCAGGCTCCTGAAACCCCGCTGTGTGGGTGAGCCGGTCAAGGTCAACGACGTAGATCAGTTGAACAGGAGCTTTCGCGTCGATGCCTCGTTGACCAGGAGTCAGGGCACTGACGCGCAGATCGCCTGCGACGATGGGTGCCAACCGGTTGTCGGGTGCGTCGTACACATAAACGCCCTCCTTGACGGCGACATAGAGGTCGATCTCTTGTGAGTTGCTCGCCGAAGCGGCGGTCCTGCCGGGGGCTCCAAACGGGCCTGTCTTGCGATTCACTCCGCATGCGGCCCACAGGAGGTTCGAAAGTAGCTGCAGGGGCAGCGGCGTTGCGCTGATTTCTCGCGTGGTCTTGCGCTGTTCCAGCGCGGCGAAGACCGATATGTCGCGGTCGTTCGCCGGCAAGGGAAGCTGAATTGCCGGCAAGACCTGGGTTTCATGAGTCGAGGGAATCATCATGTGCTCCTTCTCTGGTACCACCGGCTCGATGAGCGTAAGAGTCTCGCTCCCGTCGAGCTCGTGATCTTACTGGATGGCTAGGCTGATAATTAGTACTCGTGCGAAGCCACTTTAAATATTCTAGATTTGATCGCGAATTTTCGTCGCGCCTGTAACGTTCCTGGTCGATGGAGTGGCCGGCCCCTTTTCGTCCCAGTTTCTCTCACATACTTCCGTTGTGGCCGAAGTTGTAGCTTGGAGCGGAAGCCCGGCGCGTTGCGCGGATCGACCCCGCTGGCGCAGTGGCGAGCCCAGGGACGATGGCCTGACAGTTACGACAGGTTGTGGGAGCAACTGACCCAACGGCAGGGTCGGCAGAGCGGCACACGAGCCATGGTGGAGTTGATCCGCACAGGCCGCGAGTTCGGCTATGAGAAGCTGACCGCAGCCGTCGAGTTGGCGCTCGATAGGGGCTGTGCCGATGTGGCCGCGATCCGCCATCTGATGATGTCCGATCAGTTGCAGCACACGGTCGGCGAAGCCGGCGAGATCGGCGCCCTGGCCGCATACGAACGTCCACTGCCGACCATCGGCGCGAGTGCATTTGAGCGATGATGAGACGCGGATATTGAGCCTAATCCTAGCGCGGTCAGAGAGTGTTTTGATGGATTTTATGAGGATTTCAGCGAGGTCGGGTCGATTTGTCGACTGACCGGCAGGGAAGACGTCGTCGCAGGCTACGACAAATAATGCCAAAAGATCTACGACAGATAATGTCAAAAGCAACACGTTATGGCACTCAGCTCTTTAGAGCGAAGCACCCCAACTCCTCATCAAAAGCTCTTGATAAGGATTCGCCGTCATAGCGATGCACTGGCAGACCACTGCACTTATTCGGGGCCATCGGACGCGAACGTGCCAACGATCAGAATTCCGTGCGGCTTTACCGTTCGCGCGGCAAGCGCAACCCCTCGATCTATGCGTCTGGGACTGGCGGCTCTTGATGCTTCTGTGGATCTGACTTGAGGCGCGGCTGACGGATATGGGGTCACCACACCAAACGTAAAAAATCGTACGCTAGTGCATCGAGAGACCGGCAGAGAGTCAAGGGTGCAAGTCCCAGACGCATTAGCCGCAGCCCTCTGGACCAATTACTTCTTCGCCGCCGCTATTGACTTGCCCTTCGCGTCGGTCGACTTGTCATGGGCCGCCGTGGATGACGCATGGGCCTGCTCGGACTGCTTAAGGGCATCATCGTGATGACCCGCATCGTGCTTCGACGCCGCGGTGATATGTTGACCTGCTGCATCGGTATGCAGCTTTGCTGCATCCATGTGCGTTTGCTTTGCCCTTGTAGTTACCTCTTCTGGATTTGCCATTGTAATTACCTCTTCTGGAGCCAAGCTCCTGAACCGATACGATGCCACCACACCCCTTCGCGTTATCCGCCTGAATGCACATGACCTTCGTGGCATCACCCCGCTCGTATACGGCCACGTTCTGGAGGCTGCTCACCTCTGCCCTTACCGCGAGGAGGATGATGCACGACGATAGCGCGCTTCCGGCGTCCGGAAGCTGCACAGGCTCGGCAGCAATACCCTGCCGCGTAATCCACCGGCTCCCGCTTCTGGAATGCATCGGCCTTTTGACCGCAGAGGAGCAGACGGAGGGAGGGGTGACGCTACCTCTCTTCCCGACGCGGCCAAGATCCCGCAGGCCGCTACCTCTTCCTTCTAAAGTCGCCCGCGACCTCTCCCGAACAGCAGGTAGAGAATCACCAGTAGCAGAACGAGGCTGAGGCCGCCTCCGCCGTAATAGCCGAGCCCGGGTCCCATGTAGTAGCCGCCGCCGCCGAAGAGTAGTAGGAGGATGATGAGGATGACTATGAGAGGCATGCGCGCGAGTGTAGCACACGAGAGCTTGCGGTCGTGCGAAAGTCAGGCAGGAATGATTGAGATTGGTAAAGATATGGAGAAGTTGGCGCTGTTGAAGATGGGGTAAGTTCGGGATACGTGT
>PLHC01000019.1 GCA_003138795.1 Granulicella sp.
AGCAGAACGTGAAGCGCATGCTCGCCTACTCCGCGATCGCCAACGCCGGCTATATCCTCGTCGCCTTCACCGCCGCCCAACAGGAAGCCGTCTCCGCCGTCTGCTTCTACACCGCCGCCTACTCCGCCATGAACGTCGGCGCCTTCATCGTCCTCACCCAACTCTCCGGCTTCGACGAAAAGCTCCGCACCATCGACGACTTCACCGGTCTCGCGCTCAAGCGCCCCGCGCTCTCCGCTTTTCTCGGCTTGTTCCTTCTCTCGCTCATCGGAATCCCCTTCACCGGCGGCTTCTTCGGCAAGTTCTATGTCTTCTCCGCCGCCGTCCACGGCGGCCACACCTGGCTCGCCATCGTCGGCCTGGTCAACTCCGGCATCGCCTGCTTCTACTATCTGCGCCTGCTGGCCGCGCTCTATAGTCGCCCAGTCACGGACACCATCGCCGATGCCCCCATGCGCCGGCTCACCTTCCCCGCAACCATCGCCCTCACGGCAACGGCTGCCGCTACGCTCTGCCTCGGCATTCTCCCCAACCACCTCCTGCACCTGGTCCAGCGCGCCACCCCCGAAACCCTCCCCGCGCTCACCGCCGCACCAGTCCCCTCACCCCTCCCTCCCTACGGCCCCGCCGAAACCTCCAGCCACTAGAGCATTTCTCCTGTGGGAGTACACCGAAACCACAGCTCTCAACGCTGCTCTCCCTTAGGGAAACGGCGCTCCCTATGCCTCGTCCAGCCTCACAATAACCGGAGAAATGCTCTAGGCTGCACGTCCGGTCGATAGGCCGCTCTTCGGCGAAGCAATCGTCTTTGCCTATGCAGTGAGGCGCCTCACTGCTGGCGTCGTCTCAAGGAGCGAGTCGCCTCACGGAGGGAGCAGTGGGCTTTAGCCCACTGAATCAGCTCTACGCAAGAGGGGGCTTCAGCCCCGGACCTTTCTTCCGCACGCACCCAATCTCCAGACACAAAACGGCCTCCGCCGCAGCGGAGGCCGTTTCGCGTTTCTCTACTCTGAACTACTTCACATACAGGAAGATGATGACGAACGTGAACAGCGCCAGCGACTCGATGAACGCCAGGCCGAGAATCAGGAACGTGAAGATGCCAGGACGCGCTCCGGGGTTCCGTGCCAGCGCCTCGGTAGCCGAAGCCGTTGCACGACCCTGACCGAGACCGCAAAGACCGGCTGCCAGCGCCATGCCGACACCTGCAGCGATCGGGGTCCACGGGCTGGTCGGCTCACCGGCAGCCTGAGCGAAGGCCGGCGTTGCCAACAGCACCGCAGCCATAGCCATAAAGAGATACTTCATCGTACGCATTGTGTTGTACATCACTTGCTCCATGCCCCCATTAGTCTCGCCGCCAGTGGGTGGTTGAGGCTCACCGTGCTGGCCCCCTCACGCTGGATCGGCGGTAGAACGCACCACGAAGAGGGAGCACCCCTTCGCGGGAATATCAAACTCTAGTGCTCGTGCGACACCGCGAGGCTCAGGTAGATCGCCGCCAGCAGCATAAACACGTACGCCTGAACGAGCGCCACGCCGAGATGCAGCCCCAGAAACAGCAGCGGCAAACCGATCGGAATCAGCGAGAAGAACGCAAGCGTCAGCAGTTCGCCGGCAAACATATTCGCGTAAAGACGTACCGTCAGTGAAAGCACGCGCGCGCAGTGCGAGATGACCTCGATCGGCAGCAGCAGCCAATACAGCCACCACACCGGCCCCAGAAACTGCTTGATGTATCCAAAGCCGTTCGTCCGAAGTCCGTGATAGTGGTAGAAGACAAATGTCACCAGCGCGAGACCCAGCGGCACGGCAACATTGGCCGTCGGCGACACCAGCCATGGCGAAAACAGTCCCATCAGATTCGCCAGCAGAATGAACAGCAGCAGCACCGTCAGGTAGCTCGTAAAGCGCTCATGCCCGTGTCCGATGATCTGCTCGCCCTGGCTCGAGACGAACTCATGCGTCATCTCCGCCAGGTTCTGCACCACTCCCGGCTTTTCGACGTTCAGCGCCACTCGCACCGCGACGAAGTACGCCAGCAGCGCAAGGAACAGCAGCAACTCCATCGCAAACGTATTGGTTATCGGAGCCTGCGCGTACTGGGGCGTCACATGCACCAGCCCCAGCAGCGTATCTACCGGTGCGGCGAAGAGATGATTCAGAATGCTTGTAAAAAATAACTGTATCGGCATATAGAAAAGGACTGAAGGCTCTAGTGCAACTTCCTGCTAGACCGTCCATGCTCTCGCCATCCGGATGGCCTCGAATGTGAGCGAAGCGATGCCCAATCCAAGCCCTACAGCGAGTGCAATTACGGAACCATTGAGAAATTTAAGACTAACATAGAGCACCGCAATCGCTAACCCCAATCTGAGGAAGAATCCGGTCAGCACCATTCCCATCGGCCGCGCCTTCGCGCCACTATCCATGCGCGCCATCACCGCGCTCATCAGCCGCATCCACTCCCACAGTCCCGACCCCGAAATCGCCGCGCCCTCCAGCAGAAACACCGCACTCTGCCACCCCAGCTTCCACCACACGAAGCCCATCCCGAGCACCGTCAGCACAGCCAGCAGCCGCAGCGTGCGCACCAGCGTCGCGCGCACATCCGCATCGGTAAAGCCCTCGAGCCCCTCCATCACTTATCCCTCTTCATATACCGCGACGCCGTCCTGAATATCTGGATAAACCCAGCCGCCGCGCCCAGCAGGATCCCCACCACCGCAATCCACCCCGTATGAAAATGCTTATCCAGCGCGGCACCCCCCAGTGCGCCGATCAGGCACCCTGCCGGCAGTGCCAGCGCCAGCTGAATCATCGACTCAGCCTTTACCAGGTCGCCCAGCGTCCCGTTCTTCTTTTTTTCGCCATTCCCGTCATTCGTCATCGACCCAAACCTTACCACCCCCAGCCCATCCTCACCAACCGCCTCGTTATACTGAAGCGTCAGAATCCATCACGAAACGAGCCGCACCGTGTCCCAGTACGAGAGCCAATTCGAAAAAGATCTCTACCAGCTTCGCCGCGACAAGCTCGCGCAGATCGCCGCCATCGTCCGCGCCGCCAACCCCGCGATCACCGAGTCTGAAGCCAAATACCCCAACACCTTCGCCTTCACCAGCACCCTCCCCGAGCTCCGCGCCATCGGCGACCCGCTCTCCACCGAGGACCTCGCCGACATGCACGTCGAAGCCGCCATCGCCGGCCGCATCATGGCCATCCGCGTCCAGGGCAAAGCCGGCTTCGCGCAGATCCAGCAGCACGGCCAGCGCCTCCAGATCTACGTCCGCAAGGACGACGTCGGCGAAGCCCTCTTCAACCTCTATAAGCTCCTCGACCTCGGCGACCACATCGGCGTTCGCGGCTATCTCATGCGCACCCGCACCGGCGAACTCACCCTCCACGCCGCGCCCATCACCCTTCCCGGCCACGAAGACCAGCCCGCCATCACCCTGCTCGCCAAGGCCATGCTCGCGCTCCCCGACAAGTACCACGGCCTCGAAGACATCGAACTCCGCTACCGCCAGCGCTACGTCGACCTCATCGTCAACTCCTGCACCCGCGAACCCTCGACGCCGTCTTCTGAACGCACCCCCACGAACGCTGTCATCCCGGGCGCAGCGCGCAGCGCGGAGTCGAAGGACACCGAAGGTGCCCGTCCCCCCACCACCGCCAACCCCATTTCAACCACGGCTCCCGCTCCCCCCAACGTCCGCGAGACCTTCATCAAGCGCGCCCACATCCTCCGCTCCATCCGCAACTTCTTCGACGCGCGCGGCTACCTCGAAGTCGAAACCCCCATGCTCCACACCGTCGCCGGCGGAGCCGCCGCGCGCCCCTTCAAGACCCACCACAACGCGCTCGACATCCCGCTCTCCCTGCGCATCGCGCCCGAGCTCTACCTCAAGCGCCTGGTCGTCGGCGGCTTCGACCGCGTCTACGAGATCAACCGCAACTTCCGCAACGAAGGCGTCAGCACCCAGCACAACCCCGAGTTCACCATGCTCGAGTTCTACCAGGCCTACGCCAACTACCACGACCTGATGAAGCTCACGCAAGACCTCATCATCCACGTCGCGCACGACGTAAACGGCACCACCCTCACCCACTTCAACGGCGTAGAAATCGACCTAAGCAAGTGGACCAAACTCTCCATGCGCGAAGCCATCATCAAGTTCTGGCCCGATGACTTTGGCCCCGCACCCACTGCGGAAGTATTGGGAAGCCGTGAAGCTCTTGAGAACTTCCTCCAGGCTTCGCTTGCTCATTGTGCGGAACACGCCCCCGAGCTAGGGGGGGGCATCGCGACGGTACAAGGCGATGACATTGAAAGACACAAGCGCATATCAAAACTTAAGGTCCTTCTAGGGGTACAGCTTGTTATGCTCACTGGGAACACGACGAACCTCGACTTGATCGTCGCGGATCGAGCACTAACACCCGACGCCCCTCGGCATATAACCCCTGATCCGCTAGGCAGAGTAATAGCAGCAATTTTCGAGGCTGTTGCCGAAGAACATCTCATCCAGCCCACGATCATCTACGACTTCCCCCTAGCCGTCTCCCCACTATCCAAAATCAAGCCCAACGAGCCCGACTGGGTCGAACGCTTCGAGTTCTACATCGGCGGCTTCGAAGTCGGCAACGCCTTCTCCGAGCTCAACGACCCCGACGACCAGCGCCGCCGCTTCAAAGCCCAGCTCGCCGAAAAAGAACGTGGCGACGACGAAGCCCATGCCATGGACGAAGACTACGTCCGAGCCCTCGGCTACGGCCTTCCCCCCACCGCCGGCGAAGGCATCGGCATCGACCGCCTGACGATGATCCTCACCGGCAGCCGCTCCATCCGCGACGTGATTCTCTTCCCCCTCATGCGCCCCCAAACCAGGCCCGCAACCGAAGAACCCGACCAGCCCCACGGCGAATCCGCCGAGTAGCACCGCCCCACAAGCGCCAACGGCGCGCTCTATACCAGCCTGGGCCAACGGCCCAGGTCACCGCACCATTACGAACCATCGAGGGCTGAAGGCCCGACCTAAACAACCGCCGGCCTCACCGCGATCCCACGCCCCGCACCACCTCTGCAAAAATCCGCACTCCCTCCAACGCGCGCTCCACCTCCGCCTCACCACCCAGCCCCAACCGCACCGCCCGCGGCGCCTCCGTCCCGGGCGCCGCAAACCACTGCCCCCCACTCACCAGCACACCGTGCTCCTCGCACGCCGTCTCCACCAAAGCCCCCGTCAACCCCTCCGGCAAAAGAACCCACAGATGCCACGCATTCGGCCCCGCGCTTACCTCCAACCCTGCCAGCCGCTCCCTCGCCCACTCCTGCCGCCGCGCTCCCTCAAGACGCTTGAAAGCAATCACCGCATCCAGCGTCCCATCC
The DNA here is from genome assembly GCA_003138795.1 of Granulicella sp. Classification (GTDB taxonomy): domain Bacteria; phylum Acidobacteriota; class Terriglobia; order Terriglobales; family Acidobacteriaceae; genus Granulicella. Next base: position 5,393 of record PLHC01000019.1, read on the forward strand.
GCCAGCATCGCACAAGCCGCTCCCGCCATCACCCTTGAAACCCCCGACGCACTCTGCTTCACCGCATTCGCCACCGCCGCCGCATACTCCACCGGAGCCACCACGAACCCCGTCCGCACCACCGGCGCAAAGTTCTTGCTCAACCCCCGCACATAGAACGCCCGCTCCGGCGCCAGCTTCGCGTAACTCGGTGGTGGGGAATCGTGCAGAAACCCATACGCATCATCCTCAATCACCACCAGCCCAAACTCCCGCGCCACCTCCACGATCGCCCGCCTTCGCTCCAGCGACGCCACGCAGCCCACAGGATTGTGCAGCGTCGGCATCGTGAACACCGCCGCCACCGGACGCCCCGCCGCGCGCTCACGCTCACACAACTCTCTTAGCGCATCCGCTCGCAGCCCCTCCGCATCCATCTCGCACGCCACCGTCTCTACGCCGAGCAGCCGGCACTGCTCCAGAAATCCCGTATACGTAATCGCCTCGACCACCACGCGCTTCCCCGCCAACCCCGCCGCCAGCAGCGACACGAAGCACCCATGATGCCCGCCACACGTCAACGTAACGCGTTCGACCGCCTCACCCAGCCACTCTGCGCCGATCTCCCGCAGCCGCGCATCGCCACCACGAAACGACGGCCGCAGCGCACTCAATCCCTGCTCCGCATTTGCATCCACCGCAGCGCGCAGATGCTCTGCCCACAGAGCATCCTGCCCCACCAGCAGCGGAAAGTTGAACTGAAGATCGATCATGCCCGCAGTCTATCTCCCTTTTAAATTGTCCTCCTTAACCCAGTCGAAGGACCGGTTTCTGCACTTGCTTTTTTTTCTGTCCTTCCCCACGGGGAATCTGCTTCTTCACACGGGATAAACTCATCCTGTGAACATTCTCTTCATCGGCGACGTCTTCGGTTCGCCCGGCCGCCACATCGTCCGCGAACATCTCCCCCACGTTATGGAATCCAACGCCGTCGATCTCCTCATCATCAACGGCGAGAACTCCGCCGGCGGCTTCGGCATCACGCCCTCCATCGCCGAAGAAATCTTCGACCTCGGTGCCCAGGTCATCACCACCGGCAACCACATCTGGGACAAGAAAGAGATCTTCGAGTACATGACCGTCCCGGCCGGCTCGCACGAGCGTGGCCGCCGCGTCCTCCGCCCCGGCAACTACGCCCACGGCACACCCGGCTTCGGTTCCTACGAAGGCCAGCTCCCCGACGGCACCGCCTACGCCGTCATCAACCTCCAGGGTCGCGTCTTCATGCCCTCCTGCGACGATCCCTTCCGCAAAGCCGACGAACTCCTCACCCTGATCGAGCGCAACACCGACGCCAAGGTCATCCTCCTCGACTTCCACGCCGAAGCCACCAGCGAAAAGGCCGCTCTCGGCTGGTATCTCGACGGCCGCGTCACCGCCGTACTGGGAACCCACACCCATGTTCCAACCTCCGACGAGCGCATCCTCCACAACGGCACCGCCTTCCAGACCGACGTCGGCATGTCCGGCCCCTTCGACTCCATCATCGGCGTCGAAACCGAGCTCGTCCTCAAGCGCTTCCTCACCGGAATGCCCGGCAAGTTCGAAGCCGCCAAGGGCAATCCGAAGATGTGCGCCACCCTCATCTCCTGCGACGGCGCAACCGGCCGTGCCTATCACATCAAGCGCATCATGCTCGGCGAATAGGCCCTGCACTCCTTCGGCAGCGCCGGCCACGGCCACGTCGATATATACTTCACACACTTCGAAAACCACCGAATGAAAGGACGACTAAACATGAGCCTTCCCGCAGGCGTAGAGTTCCACGCCACCGTCGCCGACCGCTACGCCCCCATCCTCACCCCTGAAGCACTTGCCTTCATCCTCACTCTGCAGCGTGAGTTCAACCTCCGCCGCAAAGAGCTCCTCGCCGCCCGCATCGTTCGGCAGAAAGCCATCGACGCCGGAGACCGTCCCAACTTTCTTCCCGAGACCGCCAACATCCGCGCCGGCGACTGGAAGATCGCGCCAATCCCCGCCGATCTCCTCGACCGCCGCGTCGAGATCACCGGCCCCGTCGACCGCAAGATGATCATCAACGCCCTCAACTCCGGCGCCAGCGTCTTCATGGGCGACTTCGAAGACTCCACGACCCCCACCTGGGAAAATCTCCTCGACGGCCAGTTCAACCTCCGCGACGCCGTCCGCCGCACCATCACCTTCTCCGACCCCACCACAGGCAAGAACTACAAGCTCAACGAGAAGCCCGCCGTTCTCTTCGTCCGCCCTCGCGGATGGCACCTCGAAGAGCGCCACATCCTGGTCGACGGCGAGCCCCTGTCCGGCAGCCTCTTCGACTTCGGCCTCTACTTCTTCCACAACGCCAAAGAGCTCCTCGCCCGCGGCTCCGGCCCCTACTTCTACCTCCCCAAGCTCGAGTCGCACATCGAAGCCCGTCTCTGGAATGACGTCTTCGTTCGCGCCCAGCAGCTCCTCGGCGTTCCGCAAGGCTCCATCCGCGCCACCGTTCTCATCGAATCCATCCTCGCCACCTTCGAGATGGACGAGATCCTGTACGAACTCCGCGACCACTCCGCCGGCCTCAACTGCGGCCGCTGGGATTACATCTTCAGCTTCATCAAGAAATTCAGCGCGCATCCGGAGTTCGTGTTGCCCGATCGCTCGCTCGTCACCATGGAGGCGCATTTCCTCAGCTCGTATGTCGAGTTGCTCATTCAAACCTGCCACCGGCGCGGCATTCACGCGATGGGCGGCATGGCGGCCCAGATTCCCATCCGCAACGACGCCGCCGCCAACGAAGAGGCGCTCGAAAAAGTTCGCCGCGACAAACTGCGTGAGGTGCGCGCCGGCCACGATGGCACCTGGGTCGCACATCCGGGCCTCGTTCCCATTGCAAAACAAATTTTCGATCAGTACATGCCCGAGCCGAATCAGATCGCAAAGCCGCGCATCGACCGGACGATCACGGCGAAGGATCTGCTCGAAGTTCCCACCGGCGAAATCACGGAAAAAGGCCTGCGCTGGAATATCGACGTGGGCCTGCAGTATCTCGCGTCATGGCTCGGCGGATCGGGCTGCGTGCCGATCTACAACCTGATGGAAGACGCGGCGACGGCCGAGATTTGCCGCGCCCAGGTCTGGCAATGGGTGCGCCATGGCGCGCGCATGAGCGACGGCCAAGTCGTGACGGAAAGTATGGTGAAGAAAATAATTCACGACCGCGCGGCGGAACTCGAAGCGACCGTCGCCCAAGGCGCGAACAACGCCACGCAGAAGGCCGCCCAGCTCCTTGACACTCTGATGACCGGCAAAGAATTTCCCGACTTCCTGACGCTTGCCAGTTACGACTTATTAGACTAGAACGTCATGCATGGGCACACGGGGCGGGTCGCCCGCCAAAACGAGCATTGACGAAGCCTTACTCTCGCAACTTCAAAAGCATGTGGCCGCGCGCGAAATCGAGCGCGGCCTGGCTTGCCTGCGAGCCCACCGCGATGTGATCTGCTCCCTCGATTCCCGCCAGCCAAACGCCGCTCGCCTGCTCGTGCTGGTTGCCATCTGGAGCGACATCGGCTTCAGCGCGTCGCCCTCCGTCAAAGAACTTCTTCAGCGTTTCGCGTCGCGCTCGCACCTCTCCATCTCCGACTACCTCTGCCTGCGCATGACCGAAGGCATGATCGCGATGGCGGAAGAGGCAATCGAGACCGCCATCCCTCATTTTGATTTTGTTCTTGGACTCTCCGCCGAGTTGGACAATCGCTTTCTGTTGTCGATCGCGAATTACTGGAAAGGCCGCTGCCTGCGCCGTCGCGGCGATTACGACGAAGCCCTCATCTTTACCGGCCGGGGACGCGACCTGGCGCGCGAACTCAGTCATCCGCGCATGGCTGCTGTCATGCAAGTCCTCGAAGGATGGATTCTGTTTCAGCAGGGCAAGTGGAACGAAGCGGTCCGCGTCTCCGAAGATGCCGAAAATGCGCTTCGCGAGACCGACGATTATGTGACGCTGGGCAACATCCAGTCGTTCCACGGGCGCATGGCGCGCCGCAAAAGTCTCTTCGACAAGGCCATTCAGTTCTTTGAAAAAGCCATCGAGCACTACCGGCGGCGCGATCCGCAGCATCCCAATCTGGCGCGCTCGCTTGCCAACATGGCGCTTGCCAAACGCGGCATCGCTCTCCAGTTGCAGAAAAGGGTCGATCTCGGCGTGAACCGCCGCCGCAAGGATCACCCAGATTCCGCGAAAACGACAACAATTTCGCGCGAGACGCCTGCCCCCTCCGCCAGTTTGGCGCGCGCGGACGATCGCCGGCGGCTTTCGCAGTTGCGCCGTGAGGCGCTCGAACATCTCGCCGCCGCTCACGCGATTTACGAGCACCGCCCAAACCACCACGGCAGCGGCACCGTCTACATCAACGCGGCCTATCTTCATCTTGATAGCGGCGACTTCCCGCAGGCCGAGCGGGAATCGGCCTCCGCCTACAAACTTGCCGAGGCGAAGCAGGATTACATCCTCATGTGC
>PLHC01000118.1:0-3833 GCA_003138795.1 Granulicella sp.
TCGATCCCTGCCTCGCCTACCACTTCCGTCCTACCCAACGGCTATGCTGGTTCGCGCTCCTCTGCCGGCACGTGCACCCTAATCTCTTTGTGGGTTCGGCTGTATCCCGTGAGATGTCGCACGCCTGCTGCGCCAATCAACACCAGAGCGAGTGCGCAAACACCGTTCCATCCCCATCGCCACCACGCCCAACCCGCCACAGCCGAACCCACCGCTCCGCCCGCAAAGTACATCGTCATATAGATCGTGTTCACGCGGCTCCTCACCTGCGATCCCAGCCCGAAGATCCGCGTCTGGTTGCTCACCTGCATCATCTGGGCGCCAAGATCGAGCACAATCACGCCCACCACCAGCGTCGCCATGTGCCACGCCGTCGAGATATGCCATCCCTCCGTCACTAATAGCCACAGATACGACGCCGTCAGTACCCCCCACGCCATCGTCACGACGAACCGCGTTCCCCGCTTGTCCGCGAGCCATCCCGCAAACGGCGCAATCAGCGCACCCGCGGCCCCCACTATCCCAAACATTCCCGCAACGCCCGGCCCCATGCCGTAATGCGAGTCCAGCAGATAGGCCAGCGTTGTCCAGAAGCAGCTGAACGACCCAAAAGTAAGTGCACCGAGCACGCCTGCCTCGCGCAGCAGCGGCTCCGTGCGATACAACGTCCACAGCGATCGCATCGCCTGTCTATAGGTCAGCGACGCCTGCGGCTCCATGCGCGGCATAACCCGATACATGATCGGCACGAACGCCATATTCAGCACCGCTGCCACCACATACACCGAGCGCCAGCCACCCAGGTTCGCCAGCCAACCCGCAAAGCTCCGCGCCAGCAAAATACCCAGCAGCAGCCCGGTCATCACTGTTCCAATGGCCTTGCCCCGTTGATCATGAGGTACCAGGTCTGGCGCCATCGGCAGCACCACATGCGTCACCGCGGCCATCAAGCCCACCAGCGTGCTGGCTACGATCATCCAGGCCAGCCCTTGCGCCAGTGCCGCGAGCAGCAGTGCCATCGACACCGCCGCATACATCCGCATCATCAGCGCACGCCGTTCGGCCACATCTCCAAGCGGCACAAAACACAAAATCCCCGCAGCATATCCCAACTGTGTCGCAACGGCCACCAACTCCATCGACCGGGCATCGCGTCCAAAGGTCTTACCCATTACCAGCAACAACGGCTGGTTGTAGTAAATCGATCCCACGCCGACCGCGCACGCTACACCCAGAAAAGGCAGTGCCCATCGTCCCGCCATCGCGCTCTGCTGTCTCTTCGCCATTCGAAACTCAACCCTCAGCCGCTCAACCCAGATCGCTCAACCAGATCGCTCTGCCAAATTCTCGCTCGCGTTATCCGTTCACAGATTTCGTGCCAACATCTTCGGAGATTATCATCTTACGCAGTGGTCTTATGTCTCAGTCTCAGAAGGACACCATTGCCGTAGCCATGTCCGGTGGTGTCGATTCGTCGGCCGTCGCCGCGCTTCTGCACGCCCAGGGACATCCGCTCGTCGGCCTCACCCTGCAACTCTGGAACCAGCGCCGCCTCGCCGGTCGTGAGGGTATGCCCCCATCCGTGCAGGGCCGCTGTTGCTCCATCGACGACGTCTACGACGCGCGCCGTGTCGCCGAGCACCTCGGCATTCCCTACTACCTCGTCAACGCACAAGACCGCTTCGAGGAAGATGTCGTCCGCCCCTTCGTCTCCGAGTACCTCGCCGGCCGCACTCCCATTCCCTGCACCCTCTGCAACAATCACCTCAAGTTCGATCAGCTTCTGCTCACCGCACGCCAGATTGGCGCCGAGCGCATCGCCACCGGCCACTACGCGCGCAACCACTACGACGAGGCCCGCGGCCGCTGGATTCTCTCCCGCCCGGAGGATCGGAGCAAAGACCAGACCTACTTCCTCTTCGGCCTCACGCAGGCGCAGCTCTCGCGCACTCTCTTTCCGCTCGGCGAGATGCAGAAGCCGGCCGTCCGCTCCATGGCCGCCGATCACGGCCTCGAACTTGCCCAGAAGCCCGACTCGCAGGAGATCTGCTTCATTCCCGGCGGCAGCTACTCGCAGTTCCTCAAGGCCTACCTCGACGAGCAGGGCCGCGAACTCCCCGACTCCTCCGGCGAACTCGTCTCCACCACGGGCGAAGTCCTCGGCCATCACGAGGGCATTCACAGCTTCACCGTCGGCCAGCGCAAGGGTCTCGGCCTCAGTTCACCCGACCCGCTCTACGTCCTGAAGATTCACCCTGACTCCCACAAGGTCGAGGTCGGCCCCGACGCGCAACTACTCTCCACCATGCTCACCGCGAACCGCCTCAACTGGGTTTCGATCGCCGAGCCCACCGGGCCCATCCGCGTGTCCATCAAGATTCGTCATCGCCACGAGCCCGCACCCGCCACACTCCGCGTCATCGACAACGACCTCATCGAGGCCACCTTTGACGAGCCCCAGCGTGCCATCACGCCCGGCCAGTCCGCTGTCTTCTATCAGGACGACGAGGTCGCCGGCGGCGGCTGGATCATCTAGCTCTTTTCTCTACTTTTTTCCTTTGAACGGCGACCGCTCGATCAGCGTCTCAATCCCCGCTCGCAACCCCGCGATGATCCCCGCGATCTGCCGCACCGGCGCCTTGATGCCCTGCTGCACCGTGTGCGAGATCTCTTCGGTCGCCACCAGCGCGTCGGTCACAATGTCATCCACGCGCGACACCTGCACCCGCGTGCGGCCATTGATCTCTCGCACGGTCTCATTGAGTTCGCTGACAGTCACGCCCAGCTCGTCCACCTTCGTTCGCACCGTATAGCTGATCTGCTCGGCGTTCTCCGTAAAGCTCTGCACCTTGGGCGCAAGGTCATTCAGAATCTGGTTCGTCTTGTCGAGCATCGGCCCCGTCCGCTTCTCAACAACGTCCGCGATGCCATTCACCCTGTGCAACAGCTTCGCCGCGAATACGGCGCTGATCACAACGCCTATCGCCTGCATTACCAGCGCGAGCGCTATGACGAAAAGGAAGATCGCCGCCAGGTGAATATCATGCCTGGTGAAATCCGAATCCTGCAAAAGGACGACAGCTGCGCCACTAAGAACCGGCATGAACTTGCTCCTATTCGGTCTTACAAACGTTGATCCATCTATCTTGGGCGTTCCCTGCGCCACTCCGCAAGTCATCGCCGCACATCGGCCACATCACCGCGACATCATCCACGACAAAGGGCCGGCGTTCAACCGGCCCTTTTGTCTGAACGGATCGCCCTTGCTTCGTCGGCGTTACGTTGTAGAAGTCGGCTCGCTCGTCTTGGCAACATATGCTTCCTTGCCTGCTTCGACAGCCGCCTTCGCCGCCTCAGCCTGCGTCTGGATCAGGTCCTTGCCCTTGTCCACATACTGCGTCCACTGGCTGCGTCCCTTGTCGTAGTACTCCTTGCCCTTGTCGACATACTCGCCGGCAACCTGCTTACCCTGCTCGGCGTACTGCCCAACCTGGCCAACGCCCTGCTCATACAGCTGGTTCGCACGCTCCCGAGCCTCGAGCGCACCGGCCACGAGGTCGTCGCGCGTCTCCTTACCCGACTTCGGCGCATACAACACACCTACCAGCGCGCCGATGCCAAGCCCTGCCAGAAACCATCCGAATCCACCTGTGCCGCACTCATTATCTGCCATTGCGATCTCCTTACCTGACTTGACTCTCTGCGACAGAATACTCTCTCGGCCCGAAAAAACCTCGAATCAATCTACCATCGAGCTGTATCGCGCCGCATGTCGCCTCTTCACTTGATGCCTCGGGAATAGCTCCGGGTTGTGTGCTGCACAACCGTACAGC
>PLHC01000118.1:3854-5995 GCA_003138795.1 Granulicella sp.
GCTGTTGTAGTCTTTTTAGACTGAAGCCGATCGACTGCAAGTCTTCCCGCCGTTTCGCGAGGAGTTCAAGACCGCTGACCGACTACCCGGAATGGATACCTTACCTTGAGCGCGTCAACATCCCAAGTCGTTGGATCCAAGCCATCCGGCTTTCTGACTTTCACTCTGCACGCCCATCTTCCGTACGTAGTCAACCACGGAACCTGGCCACATGGCATCGAGTGGCTCCACGAGGCCGCCGCTGAAACCTATCTGCCCCTGCTTCGCGTCCTCGGCAATCTCGAGCGCGACGGCATCGCGCTCAACTGCAATCTGAACCTTTCGCCGATCCTGCTCGAACAGCTCGCCCACCCGGTCTTCAAGGCTGAGTTCCCCAGGTACGTCGAGCGCAAGATCGTCGCAGCGCGCGAAGACGAAGCCTACTTCACCTCTACCGGCGAAGCCCACTACGTCGAACTCGCTCGCTTCTGGCATAAGTATTTCTCCGATGCCCTCAGCGACTTCGAAGCCCTCGATCGCGACATCATCAAAGGCTTCCGCTACTTCAACGACAAGGGTCTCATCGAGATCATCACCTGCTGCGCAACCCACGGCTACATGCCCCTCCTGGGCACAGACGAGAGTGTCCGCGCCCAGGTCCGCACCGCCGTCAACGTTCACCAGCGCCACATCGGCAAGCACCCCAAGGGCATCTGGGCACCCGAGTGCGGCTACCGCCCCGCAGGCTTCTGGAACTACCCCGTACCCAACGCCGATGGATCACCCGCCGCTCCCGGCTTCAACCGCATCGGCGTCGAGCAGGCGCTCAGCGAATCCGACATCGACTTCTTCTTCGTCGACACCCACCTCGTCGAAGAGTCCGCGCGCATCCCCTCGCCCTACGAGCTCCTCCGCGGCAAGGTCGCCCACGACGGCGAAGAGCCAATGACGCACAACTACTATCGTCGTCTCTATCAGCCCTATTACGTAGATGGTCCTTACGACAAGCGCTATGCCACGACCGTCTTTCCGCGTGACCCTCGCACCGGGATCCAGGTCTGGTCCGGCGACCACGGCTACCCCGGCGACAGCAGCTACCTCGACTTTCACAAGAAGCGCTGGCCCGGCGGCCATCGCTACTGGTCTGTCACCGGCTCCAAGGTCGACATGGCCGACAAGCAGCCCTACAACCCGCAGATCGCAGCCGAGCGCACCAAATCGCACGCCTCGCACTTCGTCCACCTCGTATGGGAGGCGCTGCAACCCGGATTGGATGACCCTATCCCGCCCATCCTCTGCTCGCCCTTTGACGCCGAACTCTTCGGCCACTGGTGGTTTGAAGGCCCGCTCTGGCTTGAGGCCGTCGCTCGCGTCCTCCACGACTTCCCCACGGGCATCGAGCTCACCTCCTGCTCACAGTACCTCGACAAATATCCCCGCGCTGGCTCCATCTCCATGCACGAGGGCTCCTGGGGCGCCGAGGGCACCAACTACGTCTGGATGAACCCCGACACCTCCTGGACCTACACCCACATCTACCCCGCCGAGCTCTACACCCGCGACGTCTGCACGGCCGGCAAGTGGAAGGACGGAGGCCTCGGAGAGCGCATCATCAAGCAGCTCTGCCGCGAGCTCCTTCTGCTCGAATCCTCCGACTGGCAGTTCCTCATCACCACCGGAGCAGCCCGGGACTACGCCGAGCTTCGCTTCGAAACCCACAACGACCAGTTCAACGAGATCAAGGCGATCTGGCAGCACTTTGAGGCCAACGGCGCCATCACTCCGGAGCAAGAAGCCCGACTCGCCGCCATCGAGCTGCGCGACAGCGTCTTCATCGACATCGATCCCAGCTTCTGGATCGCCGGAGCCCGCCAGCTCCGCGAAGGCGGTCGCAACCCCGAAGACGGCGTCCCGCAGATCATCAACGCGCCCGGCGACATGACGCCACGCACCCACGAGCATGAGCATGATGCGGCTCTCTGCCAGTTTCCGAAGTTCATCCTCAACACCCTCCCCTGATCAGTTCGTCTCCTCGATCAGTTCTTTTCAAAGATGAATTCATCTCCTCCCGGCGCCAAATGCAAAGATCGCTCTTCGTAGCGCCGTCTTCGATCGCATCGCCCGCCACGACCTCCTCCGCGCAGGGCCGACGCATATAAATT
>PLHC01000022.1:0-5801 GCA_003138795.1 Granulicella sp.
AGAAGGGCCGCGTCGTCATCTTCGCCGCCGGAACCGGCAACCCGTACTTCTCCACCGACACCGCCGCCAGCCTGCGCGCGATGGAGATCGGTGCCGAAGTCCTGCTCAAGGCCACCAGCGTCGATGGCATCTACGATGCCGACCCCAAGAAGGTCGCCGGCGCCATCAAGTTCGACGAGATCACCTACATGGACATCATCAAGCTCGGTCTCGAGGTGATGGACACGACCGCCGTCTCGCTCTGCAAGGACAACAGCCTGCCGATGATCATCTTCTCCATGCGCGAGCGCGGCAACATCCTGCGCGTCATCGAAGGCGAAAAGCTAGGCTCCCTCGTCACCGCGTAAGACATCCGCCGCCTCTACTCGCTGCCATTGGTCCGTCACGCGCGCTTTCGCCAGAAGGTCCGTGTCGTGGGTGCGCCTCGTTGGTCAGCACGGAATGCCCGGAGTGAATCGTCGCAGACCACGGATCTGCGGCCGTCGCACGCAGACTCCCTGAAAAAACTAGCCGACCGCAACCGCCGCGCACTCCTGCCTGGCCGCCTGTCGCCGCTTCCACCAGTCGCCGATCGCCAACTGCGCCGGGTGCTCCACCCACTTGCGCACCGCTATCGCCAGCAGCACCACAAACACATACGAGATCCACGGATCGAATCTCTGTACGTGCAGCTTCTCTGGCACATGATGCAGATGCAGCAGGATGTACACATTGAAGTGCAGCAGGTACAGCGCATAGGTCGACGCGCCTACTTCCACCAGCGGCTTCCACGAGAACAATCTCGCCAGCGGACTCGGTCCCGACAGCCCCAGGATGATCGCCGCAAACAACGGTGTCAGTAGACCGCCATGCACCATCACATACGGCATCTGATCGGACAGGTGATAGGCCGCGAACCACACCGACGCGAAGCCTGCCACACCGACGACAACTCTCGCCCGCGTACTCAGCCTCGCTGCTTCATGCAGCCGCCCCAGCGTCAGCCCCGCTAGAAATGTACACAGATACGGCAGCGGCGTGAACTTCAGCGTGTTGACCCAGAATCCATCGCTGTAGCGGTTCGCGGCGTGTGTGAAGTGGTCCGGGTTGGTCAGCAGGTAGATCGAATGCGGCACCAACCCCACCGCCCAGATTCCCAGCCCCAGGGCCAGCAGTTTGCCGGGGCTGGACGGCCAGCGCAGCCGCACCAGCCATGGGAACGCGATATACAGCACCACCTCGCACGACAGCGTCCATGTCACCGTCATCCAGAACGTCGCCAGGTGAGGAAAGAACCCCTGTATCAGCAGCGGCGTCGTAATCGCGCCGAGCCAGAAGTCCCCGCGCGACCGCACCGCCCACTCCGTCATCAGCATTGGAATCGAGACCAGCATCGTCAGCGCATATACCGGATACAGCCGCGAGAACCTCGCCACCCAGAAGTCCATCCCGTTCATCGGCTGCGATCGTCCCGCGTAGTTGTACGAGAGGATGAATCCCGAGATCAAAAAGAAAAAGCTGACAAACACGTACCCCAGGTTGATGAGCGGATAGAGTGTGATCGACGGATGGCTGCTCCATGTCAGCCCCGGCGGCGTAAAGTGAAACAGAATAATGGTTACCGCCAGCAGCGAGCGCAGCCCGGTCAGCGCTGGCAGCGCCGGCTTCCGCACGTACTTCGTCCGCGGCTGCAACTCGCCTGCTGGCTCTCCGGTGGATGTCGGTGCTGTCGCGATCACTGCCTGCATCTCCCTATATAGGACGCCTGCGGATCGATTGAAGTTCTACCCTTTTCACGCAATCTATCGAATCTCAACATGCTCGAATCCCAATCCCTCGAGCATCGCCGTCACCGTTGCCCTCGCGTTCTTCATGGCTACATCTAGAATCCCATCGCTCAGCGCGGCCTGCTGCAACTGGCTCTGAGCCTTCTGCCGCACCTGCGTTTCCAGATTTGGATCGGCCTTCACAAACAATCCCGTATCGCGCGCATACACCCGCGACTTCTGCTCATCGATCGTCGTCACAAACACCTGCGACGGCGGCAGTGTCAGCCGGATCGACCGCCCCTGCGCGCCTTCTGTAATCTCCACGCTGTCCGGCTGCAGCTTGCTCATATCCACACCCGCAGTCGTCTGCCCATGCACGATCATCAGCAGTTTGTCGCTGGCCGGCGCATCGGGAGGTACTGTACTCGACTCGCTACCCTCGACCACCGTGTCCAGCGAGTACGCCACCGTCTCCATCCGGTTCAGCTGCTGCACCTTCTCCACCACATCCGGAGCAGACACAATGGTCAGTGGCCTTCCCGTAATCATGGTCGCCAGTTTGCCCGCCACGCCCGACCGCGCATGATGCACAAATATTCCCAGCGCCACTGCGCCCAGCGCCAGCGCCAGCACCACGCCGAAGAACGTTCCCGATCCCCGCTGCCGCCCGTAGTTGTACTGCATCGTCATAGTGACTTCCTAACGCAACTTACGCCTTGACCTCAGCGCGCACGATCTTCTCAGCCTTCAGGAATCCGCGATTTGCATAGCTCGCCTTCACAAACTCCCGGAACAGCGGATGCGGCTCGAGCGGCTTCGACTTGAACTCCGGATGGAACTGGCAGCCGAGGAAGAACGGATGACCGGGAATCTCGACGATCTCCACATACGTTGCATCGGGCGTCGTTCCGGTCAGACGCAAACCGCCGCCCGTCAGCACGGCTTCATACTCGCGATTGAACTCATACCGATGCCGGTGGCGCTCGCTGATCGTTGTCCTCCCATAGGCCCTGGCCGCCAGCGAGTCCGGCTCCATCACGCAATCCCATGCGCCCAGACGCATCGTTCCGCCCATCTCCTCCACGCCGATCAACTCGCGCAGCTTGTAGATGATGCGATGCGGTGTCGCCGGATCGAACTCGCCCGAGTTCGCCTTTGCCAGTCCACACACATTCCGCGCAAACTCGATGCACGCCGCTTGCATCCCCAGGCAGATCCCGAAGTACGGCACCTCGTTCTCTCGCGCATACTTGATCGCATTCAGCATGCCTTCGATGCCGCGCTTGCCGAACCCGCCCGGCACCAAAATTCCGTCGAAGCCCGCAAGTTGCGACTCATACCCTTCCGCCTCGAGCCCCTCGGCCTCCACCCACGTGACTTTGAGTTTGAGGTTGGAATCCAAAGCGCCATGCACCAGCGCCTCCTTGAGCGACTTATAGCTGTCCTCATATTCCACATACTTCCCGACGATGCCGATCTCCACCTCATCCTTCGGGTTGTACGCGCGGCGCACGACGTCCTCCCACTTGGACATATCGGGCTCCTTCGTCTCCAGCCGCAGATACTTCATCGCCAGCGCGTCCACGCCTTCCTTGTAGAAGTTCAGCGGCACCTCATAGATGGAGGGCACATCGCGCGCTACGACCGCAGCCGCCTCTTCCACGTTGCAGAACGCGGCAATCTTCTGTCGCATCTCGAGTGGCACCGCACGGTCTGCGCGGCACAGCAGAATGTCCGGCTGAATACCAATGCTCAGCATCTCCTTCACCGAGTGCTGCGTCGGCTTGGTCTTCAACTCCTGCGCTGCGGCGATCCACGGAATCAATGTGACGTGAACGAAGCAGGTGTTGTCGCGCCCCAGTTCCTGGCGCATCTGGCGAATCGCCTCGAGGAAGGGAAGCGACTCGATATCGCCCACCGTTCCTCCGATCTCGACGATCGTCACGTCACAATCCGCCGCCGCCACCTTGCGCATCGCGCTCTTGATCTCATTCGTGACGTGCGGAATCACCTGCACCGTCTTGCCGAGGTAATCGCCGCGCCGCTCCTTGGTGATGATCTGCTCGTAGATACGGCCGGTCGTGAGGTTGTTATCGCGCGAGAGCTTGGCATGCGTAAACCGCTCATAGTGCCCGAGGTCGAGATCGGTCTCCGCGCCGTCGTCGGTCACAAAGACCTCGCCGTGCTGAAACGGGCTCATCGTCCCCGGATCGACGTTCAGATACGGATCGAACTTCATCAGGTTGACGCGCAAGCCGCGCGCCTCCAGCAGACAGCCGATCGAAGCTGCAGCCAGCCCTTTGCCTAATGACGACACAACTCCGCCCGTCACAAAGATGTACTTTGCTGACATAGCCACGACCTCTTTAGTTGGTGGATTTGGTTGTGCTTGGTGTGCACAACCAAGTATATCGCGTGTCCTGTGGAGATGTGGTGCAGATACGCTATCCTCCTCGCATGAGCTTGCATTCGCTCGCCCTTTCGCTGGAACGCAGCGCCTACAAGGTGCTGCGCACCTTCGCCGACCGCAAGTCGCCTCTGCCGCCGCATCTGCTCACAGGCCAGCGCGGCGAGGACGCCGCTTTCTTCCATCTCCGCGCCCTCGGCTACACCATCGTCGCGCGCCGCTGGCGGGCGGAGCGAATCCAGGGCGATCTCGACCTCGTCGCCTGGGACGGTCCCACCCTCGTCATCTTCGAGATCAAGACCCGCACTGCCCACGACCTTGCTCCCGCCGACACCGAGGTCGACCCCTACAAGCAGCAAATTCTCCGCAAAATGGCCTCCGCCTACCTCCGCCAGCTCCCTGGGGCCAGCCGCGCATCGGTGCCGCTGCGCTTCGACATTCTCTCCGTCTATCTACTTCCCACCGGCGCAGATTTCGAACACCTCCGCGACGCCTTCCCCCGCACCGACTCCGTAAATTCGCCCTGGCGATAGCCCGCCCGCACATCCCAATCCGCACTCCGCGGTGTCTAATATCCTGTGAACGAAACCCAAGCACGAGGAAGCTGCCGATGAGCCTGACGGACCTGATGAATGCACCTGCCTACGACCCCGCCCGCGATGACCGCCGCCGCAACATCTTCATCGGTCTGGCGGTCACGGTTCTTCTGCTCGGCATTCTTACTCTCGCCGGATATGTACTTGGCCACGGCTGGCTCTTCACCAACCTCGGCTACGAGCACCGCGTCAACAACTTCTTTGACGACCTTGAAGCCAAGGACTACGCCAAGGCCTACGCCCTCTACTACAACGACCCCGACTGGCAGCAGCACCCCGCCCGGTACAGCGACTACCCACTCTCTCGCTTTACTGAGGACTGGACCACCGACAGCCCCGTGAAAGCCCCCATCACCTCGCATCACGTCGATATCTCCAAGACCGACGGCAGCGGCAACTTTGGCACCGGCGTCATCGTCGCCGTCCGCGTCAACGGCGACCACAAGGTCTTCATGTACGTGAACCGCGCCGACAAGACCATGACCTGGCCCGCCCCACACGAGCTCGAGTACAACCCCTGAATATCCATTGAGCGTCCTGTGATTACGAACGCTTTAGCCTACGCGATCAAGGCTTCCATTTCGGACTCACCCTTCCCTGTGAGCGAGCTGCGCGACACCGCGACAACCACCACCATCATCGCCGCCGCCGCCAGTGGAACGCCCAGTCCCGCGCGCAGCGAGTNNTCCCGTCGCCAGCGGCAGCATCGACGCTCCCACGCCCGCAATCGCAAACGCCGTCGAATTCTCCCGGTGCCGCAGCGCGGCCGCCAGCACCAGCGGATACACCGGCCCTGCCGCCAGCCCCAGCACCGCCGCCGCCACCATCGTAGCGATACCCGCCGGCCACGCGACCAGCAGCACCAGCGCCGCGCTCATTGCGACCACGCTCGTCCCCAGCACTCCGCGCTCCGGCAGCCGTGCCGCCCAGCTCGTCGAGTGCACCACCCGGCTCACCAGCGCTCCCACCCACAGAAACGTCGCCGCTCCGATCGTGATGCCCAGCGAATCGCCGGCGCGCTGCGCATAGGACGTCAGCCAGCCGCTCGCC
>PLHC01000022.1:5838-6427 GCA_003138795.1 Granulicella sp.
GCCGCGGCAAAAAAAACGGCCACACCCAGCAGCACATTCTGCGCATGCAATATCGCCTGCGCCTCCGTGATGGCGCCTCCCCGCGTCGACCGCAGGGCCAGCCACGGCCCCATCGCCGCACCGATCGCCCACACCAGGTTCAGCCGTGTCAGCTCCAGTCGCCGCTCGGCCGGGAAGCGCTGCGACATCAATAAGCTGATCGAGGTCATCGTCAGAGACAGGCCCAATCCATACAGCGCGATCGCTCCATACGCCGTCCATGGGCCCGCCCACCCAANNCCGGCGACCGTCAGCAGTGCTCCCCGCGCGACCGACCGGTTCATCCTTCCGCGCGCGCTGTATGCCCCCAGCGATCCCACCCCATAGAAGCAGAACAGCAGCAGGCCTCCGCTCGCGTCGCTCATCGCCCATTGCCGCAGCAGCAGCGGCAGCACCGCTCCGGGGATCGTCAGCGCCACACCGGTCGCCGCAAACCCCACATATACCGGAGCCTTCCGCCGCACCTCATCCCAAATCTTCGTCCTCACCTACGCTCCCAGACCGCAACTGTGCACGCAACAGAGTCGCACGCTCGCGGGCCGATCGCATA
>PLHC01000022.1:6439-17620 GCA_003138795.1 Granulicella sp.
AACCAAGGGATTATGAGTCCCCAATTTGCACGGCAAGATCTATACATAAGTTATTCATAACAGGATATTTAAACCCATTAGCCCCGCACGGCATGTTGTGACTAAAGTAGTCCTAAGTTGTTCAATGTAGATGATTGCATTTTTGAGTTGGTCACATTTTGGTCACATTCCGGTATGGCGGTAGAGCGGCTCAAGATGGCAGTGATAAGAGCGGGAGTATAGCGTCACATGGCTCTTCCTCCGGGCTGGGAACCGCCTGGTGCTCCTCTACGCCCGCTTCGATAAGAGCACGAGTCCTCCGCACCAGCGCAAGGTCTACCGCTGTCGTAGAGCGCTACGCTCGGTTCCTTCGCCAGGGTTGCCATTCGCTACCCCGACTTCAACCTGAAGCAGCAGATTCACGATTTGCTCTGGTCTACACTTCTTCCCTCGTGCCGTAAATAGCTCCTCTCACACCAGTTTGCCTCACCTCAACTGGTGCAAACGACGCCGGGCACGCCACTCTGATAACAACCTGAAAAGCTTGCGAGTTAGGCCGGAGCGTGAAGTTGGGCCGTGGCAGCAACTAAGTCCGGCTCAGTCACATGCACTACGGGAGCAGCGCAAGCAGGAGGCAGCGCAGGAGGTCGGGATTCTTGTTGTTCACGGACAGTCACCTCTGGATACCCGTATCGGGGGTAGAGTCGTACTGTCGACTATTGATTTGTTGCGCAGGGAGCGATCATGCCTATCTTCTTCAATTCGCTGCTGGCGCAGCACGGACTCGCTCCAGCGACGGTCATCCTGCTTCGTCACCAGGACAAGCAGGCGGCACCTGGCCGGACGCCATACGACTTGTGGCGCGACAACCGTCCTGCATTCGAAATCTATCAGGCTTGTCAGAGCTTCGAGAATAGGTCTAAGTTCTCCCGAGTATCCAATTGGGCTTCGCTCGTTGCTAGGGATGCATGCCGCTCGCATCCTGCCGTGCACGCCCGCCAGCATGCTGCCTTGCCACCGTGGTCCTCATCTTGCATGTATACAGACTTGCTTGCATGTATACATGTATACAAACCTGCTTGCTCCCCTGAAAGCGGCCCCGCTCGCAAACGTGCACGCTGGCTTGATCGCTGGCGTGCGTGCCACTGTGCCGAACTACCAACTGCCTCGGGTGCTAGAGCGTAATCAGGTTCCTACTCAAGAACGCCACGTTGCGCTTGCGAAACGCTTCCGGCGACCTCGCCAGCGTGCCCTCAATCGTGTCCGTGACGTCGAGACCGAGCTCCTGCCAGGGATCCCAGGGCGCATCGAGGAAGTACTTCGGGTCGTCTGTCCATGCTGGGTGCGGCAGCCCGAACTCAGCGCTGAGCCACTCGGCAGAGCCTGCGACGATCGCTTGCCATCCGGGGCTAAGCGACGGTGGGCTGGGGTGGGCGAAGAAGGAAGCTACCTTGGCCGCGAAGAAGGCGTGGAGAAATTCGGACCACGCCATCTCGAACCCCACGCCGTCACGCAGCCACTGCTCGAGTTCGAGGTAGTCTTTGGGCCTGCGACGAGTAGCCGCCTCTAGCGTGATCGGCTGGCTGCGGTGGATGATCTGCCACGCCAACGCGTCCTGTTGGTCGCGGTTCAAGGGCTTCGTGTCCGCCTTCGCTTCCTCAAGAGAGCTGGCCGCCTCGAGCGCCCGTCCCTTGGGGCAGTTGTGCGTGTCGGTGCCAGGGATGAGGTCCGCTTCCGTCGCGATGGCGCGGTCGCACAACAGGCACCAGCCGACGCACTTATCCTTCGCAGCGCTCCACCGATCGAGCATCTCATCAAAGTGTTCGGGGAACTCGACAGGTACGAGGTCGTCGCTCATCTCTTCCCTCCTCAGCGTGCAGCAAATTGGATGCGCGTCCTCGCCGCTCGATCATATTTTTAAGCGACGGTACTGCTCGGCGGTGAGCTGAAGATAGATGCCGCCCCGGCCCTGAGAAATTCCATGCTCGAGCATGTTACGGGCCTCGAGGTTCATCGGGGTGGGCGTCCGGCCAACGAGCTCCCTGATTTTCTGAGGATCCGCGAAGGTCCGAATCCCGCCAACAGGACTCTTAAGATCTGATTCGAGGAACTGCACCGACCAGCCACCCCGAATGAAAAAAGACATGTAGACCCGATGGTTATCGTCCCTTTGCCCTGTCGCCATAAAGCGAATAATAGGCGAAGACGCTGTGCAAGGGTCGTTGGATCGCGATATGAATTGAACGTCTGCTTGGATTGTGGTTTAGGCGACCCTCGACTCGCGGATGACCCGCTCGAGTGTGGCGCGTGGAATTCTCAAGACCCGATGACGACGCTTGTGGCATGCCTCCGGTGTCCCGAGGTCTATGACGCCCGGCTCCTTGGAGAAGCGACGCATGACTGTGTCGGTGGAGACGTTGAGCTCCTTGGCTACCTGCTGTGGGGTGAGGTACGAGGACGAGAGGGTGGGCGTGGACGAGGCGGACATGGATCGAAGGATACGCGGAGGCCTCGCCCACGCCGCACGAATTCTTTAGCTAGATAATTGGGTGCAGCCGATCAGATGGGTATTGACTCCCATGGCCGAGCACACGGCGGCAAAGTTACTGAGCCGTGAACCACCGCATTGCAGCACCCTTGACCAGCCTGACGGTTTGGACCGGGGCGGATACCTGATGTTGCAATCCGCTGTGATGTCACTATGATGTCACTATGCAACGCAAGCCCGTAAATTTGGGTTCCAAGCAGCCTGCGGCAGCCCGCGTGCCGGTCACAGTACGGCTTCCCGAAAAAGTGGTTCAGCAGATTGATCGAGAGCTTGATCAGCGGGATGTTCC
Organism: Granulicella sp.; assembly: GCA_003138795.1. Classification (GTDB taxonomy): domain Bacteria; phylum Acidobacteriota; class Terriglobia; order Terriglobales; family Acidobacteriaceae; genus Granulicella. The sequence continues at coordinate 9,256 of PLHC01000022.1, forward strand.
GCTTTCGCGCAACAATTGGCTGCTTGAGGCTGCCCTAGAGAAACTGCAAAAGAACAGTGCGGGAGGAAACCATGGCTCGCAGTGATCTTCTGATTTCACTCGTTCAGGCGGGAAATACCGGGGACAAGCGTGGATTCCGCACGGTAACCGAGGCGATCATTGCGGAGGAACGCGCAAAGCGCCATGATGTGTTGGCTGACAGACTTTCAAAGGCCATTGCGCCCAACGGAAATGGGGATGGAAACGGCATGCACAACGCAGGGATAACCCCTATCGATTCGTTCAGCCGAGGCAGAGATTTCATAAGCGAGGTGATCCCGCGCCGCAGAATGGAGGATCTGGTTCTGTCAGATGCTTCGCGCCAGAACCTTCGTGAGTTCGTCGAAGAGCAGCAGCGTGCCGATATCCTGCGTGCTCACGGGCTTGAGCCACGCAATCGCGTTCTGCTTGTTGGCCCTCCAGGCACCGGAAAGACTACGGTCGCAGAAGCCATTGCAGAAGCGGTGGCCGTGCCCCTGCTTATTGTCCGCTATGAAGCCATCATCGGGAGCTATCTAGGGGAGACCGCCTCCCGGCTCAAGCGAGTATTCGACTATGCACGCACAACCCCTTGTGTGTTGTTTTTCGACGAATTCGATGCCATCGGTAAAGAGCGCGGAGACATTCACGAAACGGGTGAAATCAAGCGGGTCGTCTCATCACTGCTCATGCAGGTAGACGAGCTTCCGAGCTACACCATTGTGGCGGCTGCAACTAATCACCCAGAACTGCTGGACCGCGCTGCATGGCGCAGGTTTCAACTGCGTCTCAATCTTCCTCTGCCTTCATCCAAGCAGCTCGCTGACTTCATAGGATCGTTTCTCGCCCGGTTCGGAGATACTCCAGGCCAATCCTCTGTTGCCATCGCCAAAGCATTGGGCCCCATCAGCTATGCCGACGCGGAACAATTCTGCCTTGATGTGCGCCGACGCCAGGTGCTTTCCGCAGGAGAAAAAGTGCTCAAGAGTATTGTCTCCCAACAACTAAGTATGTGGAGTTCGCAAAACAGAGCAACACGGACACCACAAAAAGGGGAGGGTAATGCCAGAGCTTCCTCTGCTTCGTCTACCAAACCCTAGCCGAGCCGAAGTCCCGGACGGTGGGCGCAATATTTCCAATGTGAGAAAACCCACGAAGGGACGACAACGGAGTCGGTTCGGCCCGGTCTTCGATCGCCTCCAGACGGTCCTTTCAAGGGCCGATGATCCCATCGAGCTGCGGGATGATCCCACAGCTCTCGCCCCCGAACGAGTAATTGTTTTTGAGATCGGCGGCACAGTCGCCGATTTTTTAAAGGCACTTGGGAAGGTTAAAGGCCTTGAGTTCATGGCCGAAATCGATACCGACTTCGCCGCGGACGAAGACTTCGCACTTCAGTATGGTGATGCCAAAAGGAGAGGACGAGACAAGCCGGGCAGGACAGTGCCAGGACGCTTGTACCTCGCCATGCCTGATCTCCAAGCGCTTCGTCAGTTGGTGAGCCTGTGGGAGCGCTGGAAAAATGACCAGCCGCTCGACAGGGGCCTTGCACCGATTGCGAATCTATTTTCGCAGCTCCATGATCTGCGACCCTGGGGGCCGCAGGATCGTATTCCAGCCGAGACGGTCGAGTTCTGGCGTGAAGAAATGGCGCGTGACCCTGACCGTTCCATCCGGGCGGAGGTCGAACTTTGGTACCGCACTAGTGAGGCACGCAGGCAAGAAGCCTCAGCGGCTGTTCGAACGGCCGTTACTGAGGCAGGCGGTCGCGTCGTCCACGAATCTCTCATCGAGGATATTGCCTATCACGGCCTCCTCGTGGATATTCCAAGTGCCTACGTGCAGCGCCTCATCGATCTTCAAGCAGTCAGACTGGCGCTCGCCGATGAAGTCATGTTCCTCCGCCCCCAGAGTGTTCTCCGCGACCCCCAAGACATAGAATCTGCACCCGACGGCTCACTCGATGCGGTAGGTCCTGCTCCAGACATTGCAAGAAACCAGCCGATCGCAGCGCTCTTGGATGGCATGCCTGTCCAGGCACATTCGCTCCTTGTCAACCGGCTCATCATTGATGATCCAGACGATCTGGAAAGCCGTGCGCTCGTGTCGCAGCGCATGCATGGCACAGCTATGGCTTCGCTCATCCTGCATGGCGACCGCAACGATACCGGTGCAGCACTGTCGCGCCCGTTGTACGTCCGCCCAATCATGTTCATCAATGAGCAAGGTATCGAAGAGACCGACAACGACCGGCTCCTGGTCGATACGGTTCATCGTGCAGTGCTGCGCATTAAGGGGACCGCGGTAGAAGAAGGTGCTGCACCGGCGGTCTTCCTTATTAATTTTTCGATGGGCGATGTCCGGCGACCGTTCTCCGGAGTTATGAGTCCGCTTGCCAGGCTGCTCGATTTCTTAGCGGATAAATACGGGCTCCTCTTCCTCGTAAGCGGCGGCAACGTGCCAAATTCGCTAGAGATTGCTGGCTATACGAGTTGGACAGCGTTCGAGCAGGCTTCACCTCAAGACCGCGAGCAGGCGATCATCAGATCGCTAGATAACGCCAAGCACGAGCGGACCATTCTGTCTCCGGCAGAAGCGCTCAATGTTTTGACCATTGGAGCGCGGCATCACGACAGCGTGGCGGCGCGTCAGGGTACGTTCAACACGGTTGATCCCCTGCAAGATGACACCCTTCCCAACATCACATCCGGCCTTGGCTTAGGCTACAGGCGAATGATCAAGCCTGAGTTATATCTCTCCGGGGGCCGAGAGCATGTACGAATGCAGACCTCCGGAGACATCCTGAAAGTCTTACCTAGTCAGCCCCGCCGCATCTATGGCCTGAGCGCAGCAGCGCCGGACGCACTGGGACAAGGTCGTCTAGACCAAGTGGCGCTCACGGCGGGAACCAGTCCCGCTACGGCACTTGCCACCAGAGCAAGTTCACAGATCTTCGAAGCCCTTATGGACAGTGACGGCGGCTCCCTGCTCGCCGATATCGATCCGCAGTACTATGCGGTTGTCGTGAAAGCCTTGCTTATTCATTCTGCACGCCGGAGTGACAACAGCGAGATGTTGAAGGAGATTTGCGGACCTGCAGACCGTCGCCTACACGTGGAACGGGCTGATAATTCCACGCGTTTCGTGGGGTACGGTGTGCCAGATGTCGAGCGAGCACTGGAGTGTTCTGCCAACCGGGCGACGATGGTGGGCTACGGAACTCTCCAGGCCGACAACGCACAAAGCTATCGCATCCCACTCCCACAAAGTCTTGAACGCGTAACCGATCCGCGTTCGCTATCTGTCACAGTCGCTTGGACCTCGCCCATCAAGGTGGGCCGTCAAAGCTATCGCTGCGTTAAAATTGAGGCAGCTCCAGACGCTCCATTCGAGGTGCTCGGTGTTAAAAGGGCAAAAAGCCAACCGTCTGATCCCAGTTGCAAGCGGGGGAGTGCGTTTCACGAGCACTTTGAAGGAGATTCGGCAGTAGCGTTCATCGATGACGGCCATCTCGCCTTACGAGTCTGGTGTAAAGAAGACGCAGGGATGGCCGACGGTGCTATGGTTCGTTACGGGATCGCAGTGACGATTGAGTCTGGCACTCCCTTGCCTATATACGAAGAAATACAACAGCGCCTTCGCATCAGACCGCGTCCTTAACTTCTCTCTGGCAGTATTTCACTCCTGGCGTGGCAATCTCGAAGGCTGTGAAGGGGTGCTGGCGAGAATCCCGAGCTGCGAAGGCGCTTCTCAATGCAAGGTCTCCGTCGTCTGAAGCCACATGATGCTGATAGCGATGCAAAGGCCACGTTCTCAGAAGCCTGAATTGCTCAGACGCCATCGCAACCAGACTTCATTCTCCCACTCTGCCACCTGGACTCTTTTCCTGATCTCGTTTATCCATTCCATGTACTCATCCCTGCTATCGCTTTTCGTCCAACAAGCGTCAATTCCTAGTCTTTCAAGTACGACCCTATCGATTGGGCAGTGGGGTGGCATCGCGGCCACTCCCATCGCCCAGAGGTATTTTAAGTAGAGATTGAATGCTTTCTGCGAGGTGCCGAACCGTAGCCGCCCATCGCTCAGATATTTTCCAAACCTCCGCGACAGTTCGTCTGAAATCCTACCAATGGCCGCGCAATGTTGGTCATCCGATACAGAGAAGGCAGGTTGACGGTAGGGCTCAGATTCCTTGCGCATCAGTTTTGCCCACTCGTTACGGAACTCCGCTCGCCCCCCGTTGTCTCCCGTGCTTGTGTAGACTTTGTTCCGCTGTAACGCGGAGTTGATGGACCACGTCATGGCTTCTGGTTCTTCTCTCACACCGTCAACCTTGAGAAAAAGGTCGTTCATCGTCATCCCTCCAGTACAGCTATTAGACCAAATGGGGCTCATTCGTCTGCGCAAAAGAGTTGAACCCGACGCTCGATTGTCAGCCCCCTTCGCACTGCAGATGGAACACAAGCAGATATCTTGGCCAGCATGTTGAGCTTGGCATCGACATGTTACTTTCGACCGAAATGGTGAGGCTCCCAGCAAGGGAAGTCCAACGTATCGTAGTAGTCGTCCACCCATGAATTCTCCATCTCTCCCTTTCGATACGGCATTTTTGAGGTTGGATCGGTGCGAACGACCAACGTCTTTTCGAAGACCACTCATGAGCGCTCAAGTTTTGTTCCAAAACCAACAATCTACCCCTAAGCATCGTTCTTTCAATAGCTTGCAAGGAAGGGTCCCCGATGAAGAGCTAGGTTAACATGTCTCGTGTATGATCGCGCCTTCGATGCGGATCAGGCATCAATGACTTGATCAGGCCGAACCGAGATGCATCGACAGGCGGTCACCATGGACCAGCAGGCGTCAAAGTCTCCCCGGAATCCGCAACGCGCGGCGCAATACGTCCGGATGTCCACCGAGCATCAGCAATACTCTACCGAAAATCAGTCGGAAGTGATTGCTCGCTATGCGGAGCAGCATGGCATGGAGATTGTGGCAACGTTTGCTGATTCTGGGAAAAGCGGCCTCACCCTCGCAGGCAGAGGAGAGCTGCGGAAGCTACTCGCAGAAGCAGAATCCGGCCATGCGGACTTCAGCGCCGTACTGGTTTACGACGTTAGCAGGTGGGGGCGCTTTCAGGATGTCGACGAAAGTGCCTACCATGAGTACGTCTGTCGAAGAGCGGGCGTCAACGTTCACTATTGCGCGGAACAGTTCCAGAACGATGGCAGCCCGATTTCCACGCTGATCAAGAGCGTGAAGCGAACCATGGCTGGTGAATACAGCCGGGAGCTTTCGGTCAAGGTGTTCGCTGGACAGTGCCGATTGATTGAGTTGGGATATCGCCAGGGTGGCCCAGCCGGATACGGCTTGCGGCGGCAGTTGGTCGCTATGGATGGCAATCCGAAGGAGCTGTTGTCCCGGGGGCAACAGAAGAGTATCCAGACGGATCGGGTTGTCCTCGTGCCTGGCCCGACCGAGGAAGTCGAGGTGGTTCAGGAAATATTTGAAGCCTTCACGAATCGGGAGCAGTCCGAGGCTCAGATTGCTCAGTCCCTCAGTGATCGTGGTCTGTTGACAGACTTGTCGAGAGCCTGGACACGCGGGACTGTTCATCAACTGTTGACCAATCCGAAGTACGCGGGCATGAACGTCTACAACCGAAAATCGTTCAAGCTGAAAAAGAAGCGGGTCGTAAATCCTCCGGAGATGTGGATTAGGAAAGTAGCTGCGTTCAAAGCCGTCATTCCTCCCGAGCAGTTCCTGAGGGCTCAGCAGATCATCCAGGCACGTTCAAGACACATCTCCGACGATGAAATGTTGGAGCGGCTACGCAGCCTGTTCAAACGCTATGGCACTCTGTCTGGGGTTCTGATCGACGAGACCGAGGAGATGCCTTCGAGCAGTGCCTACCGTTCTCGATTCAACACCCTAGTACAGGCGTATACGCTGGTGGGCTTCACGCCCGACCGAGATTTTGCCTTCATCGAACTCAACCGAGCGCTACGCCGCACTCACGCCGAGCATTGCGAGACGTTGGTGAGGAAGCTATGTGAGGCCGGGGCATCTGTACGGCAGGATCCCATCACGGACTTATATGTCGTGAACGATGAGTTCTCCATGTCGCTGGTTGTGGCTCGGTGTCAGGCCACCGCTACCGGCAGCATGCGATGGAACCTTAGGTTCGATGCATCACTCCGGCCGGACGTTTCGGTTGCGGTCCGACTTGAACCCGACAATCAAACGGTTCGGGACTACTATCTCTTTCCCGGCACCGATCTATTCACCACTCGGCTTCGACTCCGCCAAGAGAACGGCATCCTGATTGATCTTTATAGATTCGACGACCTGAGGTTTCTGGTCGGCATGGCTGAACGCTCGCCAATTGAGAGGGTTGCATGAGCGAAGAAGTCATTCAGATGATCGAGATTGCCCAGATACTCGTTGCTAACCCCCGACCCAGGAATCGAGTCAAGTTCCTGGCAATTGTGGCCAGCATAGAAACCGTGGGGCTCAAAAGGCCGATCCTAGTTAACCACCACATCTCCGCTGGCGGTGGATTCCAGTTCGAGTTGGTGTGCGGCCAGGGAAGGCTGGAGGCGTTCATGGCTCTCGGGAAAACAGTGATCCCGGCGATCGTCACTACGATCACTCGGGAGCAGCTATACCTGATGAGCTTGGTCGAGAATGTAGCCAGGCGGCCGCCCTCTAACCGCGCCCTCTTGGTGGAGTTCCGAAGCTTACTGGACAGAGGATACAAGACGGAACAAATAGCCGAAAAACTCGGGGTGGAGAAGAGTCATGCATACGGGATAGCGCAGCTTCTCAAGCAAGGTGAAAGCGTTCTACTTCAGGCGGTGGACGCCGGGAGAATTCCGCTTCGGATTGCGATCGTCATTTCCACCGGAACCAATGAAGAGGTCCAGGCTGCTCTGATCGAGGCCTATGAGAAGGGTGATTTGCGAGGAGCGAAACTGGAGATGGCGCGTCGCATTGTCGCGATGCGCTTGGCGAAGGATCGCACATCAGGGCGTACCAGCCTTACTAAGCGAACCCTATCGGCAGGCGTGCTGATCGAAGAGTATGAGCAGCACGTCCAGCAACAGCGGTCGGTTGTGGCTCGCCTGAACGCGGTTACGCATCGGCTGATGATTTTATCCACCTCGATAAAGCGGCTTCTCCAAGATGAAAACTTCGTTACGCTCCTGCGAGCCGAATCGATCCAAGATATTCCCAGTCATCTCGCGGAGCGCATCGGATAGAAAGGACCTAACTGTGACCTTGCCTGCCAACATCGGCTTTGAGCTCAAGACGGTGTCGCTCCCAATTGCCTCCATAACTGCGAGGGGCGCACTCCCAGCAGAAGTGCGGAAATCAAGGAAGTATAGACAGATTGCCGCCTCGATTGCCTACGTAGGACTGGTGGAACCACTCGTCGTTTCTCCGGTTGCAGACGGAACGTATCTGCTCCTCGACGGAGCAATTCGGTTGGATATTCTGAAGGAGCGGAACGAGGTGGAGGTTCGGTGCATCCTCTCGACCGACGACGAGGGCTATACCTACAACAAGCGGGTCAACCAGCTCTCCAACATCGGCGAGCACTACATGATATTGAAGGCCTTGTCGAACGGAGTTAGCGAGCAGGATATTTCGGTATCGCTCTCCGTCGACGTAGAAACCATCCGTCGCAAACGATCGATGTTGGACGGTATATGCAAAGAGGTTGTCGAACTTCTCACCAATCGGAGGGTCGCCGTCCAGACTTATGGCATCCTGCGCAAAATGAAGCCAATCGGTCAGATCCAAGCCGCCGAGCGAATGATTCACGCTAACGCGTATTCAACCAGAATGGCGAAGGCGCTTCTGACAATTACAAAGCCTGAGTTGCTGGTGACACCTGAGAAGGTCAGTCGATCGAGCCCTGGCAGCGGTGCTAAGCTCGAAGTCCTCCAACAGGAGTCAGAGGCATTGCTCACCGACCTGAAGCAGGTGGAAGAGTCTTATGCCACCCAGGCACTCGACCTAACTCTTGGCCTCGGATACGTCGAACGTTTGGTTACTAATCCTCGTGTTGCGAAGTATCTAGCAAAGTACCATGCTGAGCTCCTGAATCAGTTTAACAAGCTGCTTGGGGAAAAGGCCGAAGAGATGTCGCGCACCATTGCCCATCCCATCGATAAAAATGTCAAAGCAGTGCGATCGGTTGCGAAGAAAGCAGCCGAGGTTGCCTGACGTGGTACGAGCCCTGGTTCAGCGGTGGTGGTTGACCGGTGCGAAAATCCAAGATCTCCCAGTAATGAGTGATGGGCGACAATTAGACCTCCCGAGCGTGTTGCCTCATTCGGAAATG
>PLHC01000102.1:0-14749 GCA_003138795.1 Granulicella sp.
GGTGGTGGAGCGGGCGAGGTGGTCGGACGGCTTTCTTCATGTACATTTGTTCGGAAGTCACAATTCTGCAAATGTGAAAGAGATTCGAATGAAGGCTAATCGGATTGCTATAGCCGTGTGCTTTGCCGCCATTGCTTCGACCTGTTGCTACGCCGCTTCCGGACCGGCTCCGGAGGCTGCTGCATCGTCATCCCAACCGGCACCGTCGGCTCCGGGGGCGATGTCGTCCAGCGCGGCAGCCTCGACGGAGGCACCCGCAGCAGCCCTGAGTGTGGCTGCGCAACCGCTGGCTGGCCCGGTGCCGATGTACAACACGCGGCCTTTCTCGGCGGTTGCCGTGGGGGTGAAGGTGGGAATCGACGGCATCGGGTTCGATGTGGCCACACCGCTGGCGCGCAAGTGGAATCTTCGGGGAGGCGCGAGCTTCTTCAACTACAACGCGAACGTGACGGAAAATGGCATCGGCGTGAGTGGCAATATCTACTTTCGCTCGGTGAACACCAGCGTGGACTGGTTTCCGTTCGGCGGTTTGTTCCGTATCAGCCCGGGCGCGATTTTGTACAACGGCAATCGCGTGTCGGCAACCGCCAGCGTTCCCGGTGGTGATAACTTCACCCTGGGCAGCGTACAGTACACCAGTAGCAGCACCAGCCCCGTTAGCGGAACCTTCGATGTGGCCTTCGGCAATAAGGTGGCGCCGAGCCTGACGATCGGTCTGGGAAACTTGCTTCCGCGCAAGGGTGGGCATTTCAGCATGTCCAGCGAGATCGGCGTTGAGTACATCAATACGCCGGTCCTGACCATGAACCTCACCGGAGCGGTCTGCTTGACCGCCAGTACTGTCGATGGTGCTTGCCCTCCAGGCACGCCGATGCCTATCAACTCCACCCCTGCGATACTGGCCAACGAGCAGGCCGAGCAGGCAAAACTGAACAAAGATATCTCCGTCCTCCGCGTGTTTCCGATCGCATCGATTGAGCTGGGTTACAGGTTCTGAGCACAGGCAGTGCGCTTGGAAATCGCGCATAGCCGCATAGCCGCATAGCAAAGGGGGAAGCCGTCGGCTCCCCCCTTTTGTTGTCGATAGTGGTAAGTGGTCGTTAAGAACTACAGGTCTTTGACGCCGTCGACGAAGGCCTTGAGCTTGCGCGAGCGGCTGGGGTGGCGCAGCTTGCGGAGAGCCTTGGCTTCGATCTGGCGAATGCGCTCGCGGGTGACCTGGAAGCTCTGGCCGACCTCTTCGAGCGTGTGCTCGGAGCCGTCTTCGAGGCCGAAGCGCATCTTGATCACACGCTCTTCGCGTGGGGTCAGCGTGCGCAGGACCTGCGACGTGTACTCCTTCAGGTTGACCGCGATGACGGCGTCGGAGGGGCTGACGGCCATGCGGTCTTCGATGAAGTCGCCCAGATGCGAATCTTCCTCTTCGCCGATCGGGGTCTCGAGCGAGATGGGCTCCTGCGCGATCTTGAGGACCTTGCGGACCTTCGCGACGGGGATGTCCATGCGCTTGGCGATCTCTTCGGATGAGGCTTCGCGACCGAGCTCCTGCACCAGCTGGCGGCTGGTGCGGATGAGCTTGTTGATGGTCTCGATCATGTGCACCGGGATGCGGATGGTGCGGGCCTGATCCGCGATGGCGCGGGTAATGGCCTGACGGATCCACCAGGTGGCGTAGGTCGAGAACTTGTAGCCGCGGCGGTACTCGAACTTGTCGACGGCCTTCATGAGGCCGATATTGCCCTCCTGAATCAGGTCGAGGAACTGGAGGCCGCGGTTGGTGTACTTCTTGGCGATGGAGACGACGAGGCGAAGGTTGGCTTCGATGAGCTCGCGCTTGGCCTTCTCGGCGTCCATGTCGCCCTGGATGATCTCGCGCTGGGTGCGCTTGAGGTTCTCGTGGGAGATGCCGGCGTCGGCTTCGACGCGCTCGAGATCGACGCAGCAGTTCTTCTGCTGGCGCTTGTACTCCTTCTTGAGCTCCTCGGAGCGCGAGGCGTCGAACTTGGTCTCGAGCGAGCGGATCTGGCGCTCGAGGGTGCGCATGGCGTCGACGGTCTTGTTGACCTTGTCGAGTAGGCGCTTCTTCTCGTTGTTGGTGTACTTGAACTCGCGGATGATGCGGGAGACGAAGGCGTTCTCGCGGCCCATGAGCCAGAGGTTCTTGCGCGCGAAACGGGCCTTGGCCTTGGCGTCCTTGCCCTGCGGGTCTTCGGTCTTGGCGAAGAAGTCGGTGGCCTTCTTCTGATGCTTGACGAGTTCGTCGATGCGGGCGACGGTGGCCTTGACGCGCGCGGCGAGGATCTCTTCGGTGAGCTCCTCTTCGTCGAAGGTCACGACCTCCTTGATGTTGCGGACGCCGCGCTTGAGGTCTTCGCCGAGNNATGCGCTTGGCGATTTCGACTTCGCCCTCGCGGGTGAGCAGGGGCACGGTGCCCATCTCGCGGAGGTACATGCGGACGGGGTCGTTGGTCTTCTCGAGGGTGCCGGGCGAGAGGTCGAGCTCGACGTCGTCGGAGTCTTCGCCGGACTCGTTGTCGGAGTCGCGGTCGTCGTCGACCTTGGAGCCGCGGCGGCCCTCGGCGAGGACATCGATGCCCTGCGTGTTGATGGTGGTCATCAGGTCATCGAGCTCGTCGGGCGAGGTGATGTCGCCGGGGAGCAGGTCGTTGACTTCGCCGTAGGTGAGGTAGCCTTTCTCCTTGCCGGTGTCGATGATGTGGTCTACGTCTTCTTCGTACTTATCAAGTTCTTCAGCCACGGGTGACACTCCTGGAGGAGACTCGCGCGGGTCGCGAAGCCTCGTAAAATAAATTTGCGGAAATTCTTCGCGCGCGATGCATTCGAGCGATCTGGACGAAGAACTCCCTTGGTTTTGACGGGGTCGTTGGGACGGGGGATGCGGTCAAGGCCGCGGGCGCGGGCGGAAGACACTTGCTAATTTAATCAGCGATGCTTCGGCAACTCGGAGGCGCACGTCTCCAGCGAATTAAGTCTACCACTAGATTAGACGCAAGCGGGACGGAAAAGGTTCGTCGTGCGCCACGGCCCGCACGGGCTGGGGGCCGTGGTGCGGGGATGCGGAGGGTTTCGATGGGGGCGTCTGAAACCGATGCAGATTGCCATCGCATAGATCCAGAGGTCTCTCCCGGCGGATCCTCACCATGGGAATCCTGGAAGCGACCCCCCAGGTGGCCGGCCAGCAGCAACAACATCTCAGCCATGGAAGCGAGAATCAGAAGCATCTGGATCGGGAATTTTGGGCGTCGTTAAGGGGAAACAGTAGATGACAATAGACACGGAAACAGTAGATGACAACAGACACATAGAGGCTAAGGATGGCCGCACCAAGGGCGAAGAGCAGGCAGTACATAGGGACGAAGGAGCGGAGCAAGGCCATGGGCACCTTTCAAGCAGAGAGTTGTGCGCGGAGACCTGGAGGAGCAGGACACCTGCACGCTGCCCGGGGAGGGAACATGCAGAACCAGCCCCGCGTTGTGCGGGGCCAACGGCCATACTGTCCGGCGAGTCTGCCGCGGGATGTCTCTTCTATCGGCGGGCCTGGGGAAAAGGTGAGGCGGGATTTAGTCGAAGAGACTTGGAGAGGGATCGCGGAGGGGTTCGCCGGGTGCGCCGGATTGGCAACTGGGGCAGAGGCGCGCCTTGATGTCGAGGCCGTTGCAGCCGTAGTCGTGGCCGCAGGCACCGCAGCGCAGGTGGTAGATCGTCTGGTTGTCGCGCGATGTGGAGCGTGCTCCGGTGGCGGCGATGACGCGCTGCTGGTTGGGGTTGGCGTAGCCGGGTGCGGTGGTGGGGGAGTTGCCGTGCGGAGAGGCGGAGTTGCGGGAGCGGATGGGTGGTGCGGAGAGCTTCACTGCTGAATCCTTGAGCGGCGGGTCGGGGGTGGCTTGGCTTGGATTAGAGAGGGCGGGCGAAGATGAGGTCGGAACAGACCTGGTTGCCCACCTGAAAGGTGCGGGTTCCGGCCTCGGTGAAGCCGTTGCGGCGGTAGAAGGCGATGGCGCGGAGATTGTCGGCGTGGGTTCCGAGGAGCAGGCGGGTGCGGTGGAGGGTGCGGGCATCGGCGATGACGGCGTCCAGGAGGGCCTGGGCGGGGCGAAGGTTGGGGATCGGCGAGCCGGCTTGCCCGGATTGAGGCGGGCTGAGGACCGGCGCGCTGCGGAAGCGGGAGAAGAGATAGATGCGCTTGAGCTCGATGTCGGTGGGGAGGACGTTGAAGGTGGGGAGCTCGGGCGTGCAGAGCATGGCATAGCCGACGGGGACGTCGTCGCCGGTGACGGCGAGGGTGATGCGCGTTTCGGGGTCTGCTAAGTACTTTGCATAGGCGGAAGCGGAGTGGTGCCTGGCGGTGTGGGCGACGATGTCGGCGCCGGGGAGCATCCAGGTGAAGGCCTCGAGGAAGGTGGCGGCGCCGACGAGGGCGAGCGCGGTGGCGTCGGGGGCGGTGGCGCGGCGGAGGGTGATGGTCTCGATGGTGTCGGGTTTGATGTCGTCAAGGGGCATGGGATTTCTCGTAGAGATGATGGTAGTCGAAGGCGGGGATTCAGGTAGCGCGGAGGGTGCGATGGCGAAGAGTACAGAGCTGCCGCTGCACACGTCTGGAACAGCGTCGCCGCAGGCGCCTGATGCTCAAGTTGAGCACGACCCGGTTAATTAATCCATGACAATGGGGCAGTTGTGATACTGTCTCAGCCTCAATGAGTTAGAGCCTTATTTTGTGCGCAAAGTTTATTTCTTGAGCGCCCTGCACGCGCCCGCAACCGTTTTCTGACAGGCCACGCTGAATCCAGAAAGCAGGATTCAGGAAGCAGAATCCAGAAATTGGGCATCGGCAGTGAGGCGCTGCAGAGTGTGGTTTGGGGGGATGGCTTGAGGTAGGCAAGATGAAGAAGTTCCGGTTCATCTGGATTCTTTCGCTGGTTCCGGCAATCGCTCTTGCCCAGCAGGATGCGTCGCTGCCGGATGCGCCCAGCTTTGTATTGGCAAAGGCTGCTGCCGCAGCGGAATCGACCGCTGCGGTTAACCCAAACGCACCGGCTGCCGGTGCTGCCGAGAGCAAGGCCGAGACCAGGGACAGAACCGAAGCCGAAGCTCAGAACGAAGCTCAGAACGAAGCCCGGCTGCACCACGACCCGCTCGCGCAGGCGAACGGCGCTGCTTCCATGCCCTGGTTGGCTTCAGGAGCGGAGAGCTATCCACGGGACAGGGAGTATGCCGGGCAGGGTGCGCGGATTGACCTGGACGCGCTGCTGGGCAGGATGAACCGGCCCAGCAACGGGTACACGATAGCGGTTGGCCCGGACGGCGTTCCAGAGCCGATGCAGGAAAGCTACCACTGGAAGGGCCTGCTGTGGGAGTCGTTCGCCTTCTTTGGCGTTGAGAACTCGCAGCGCCTGCTGGCCGACTCCTACTTCCGAGATCTGACGGCGGACAGGCCTTTCTGGCACGACTACATTGCGTCGGCGGGGCAGTGGAACTGGCGGCGCTGGGATGATGGCGACGATTTTCTGGTGGCGTATGTCGCCCATCCGCTGCAGGGTTCGGTGACGGAGTTCATCGAGATCCAGAACAGTCCGCGCACCCGCGACTATCGCATCAACGACGGAGAGGTTTACTGGAAGAGCAGGCTGCTATCCTCGCTGTGGGCCACGATCTACAGCTTTGACCAGAAGCTGGGGCCGCTGGGCGAAACGGCGCTGGGCAACGAGGGCGGCTACAACTATGTGGTCGGCTGCGCATATCCCTGTCCGGCCTACAACGCCAATCCGAGTCAGTTCAAGGTTACGAATAACACGGGCTGGGTGAAGCTGATGAGCACGCCGGTGGTGGGCACGGTTTGGACGGTGATGGAGGATGCGATCGATCATCTGATCAGCGATCGCGTGCAGGGCGACAGACTTCACGCAATCTTTCCCAAGCTCCTGCGCGGCTCACTGAACCCATCGCGGACCATGGCGAATTTCTTGCGGTGGCGCGTTCCGTGGTATCGGGACTGGCAACATGGGTCGTACACCGTGTACTTAACGCCAACGACGCACTTCCTGCCCGGGGACGACGAGGTGATTCTGGCCGCGCCGAAGTATGAGTTCTTCCCGCACTTCAACTGGATTTCACTGCCGGTGAACACGGCAAGCTGCTCACCCTGCCGCCAGAAGACCGGCGGCTACGGATTCGGCTTCTCGCGGCGGATTGCGACCTATGCCGACCTCGATTCAGACTTGAACTACCAGCCCGCTGCCAGCCCGCTGCCGTCTGACCGAGCGGGCGGCAACATCCTGACGGCAACCTTTGGGCTGCGCTCCGGCTACACGGGCAAGTACTACGCCTTGAAGGCGTTTCTGCGGCCAGGTTTCCTGAGCTACGATCGCGCCTACGAGACCAGCCCGTCCACCACCAGCCCCACGCCGCCCATCGGACGGATCACGCACTTCAGCGTCGCGCTCGGTGTGGAGGGCGATGTCTACATCAACCGCTATCTGGGATTCCGGGCAGTGGTGGGCAACCAGCCGGTGCGCTACCGCGAGGCCTACACGGATCCGCCCGGCATAGGCACCTATCCGTATCTGAACTGGCTGTCGAAGCAGTACTTCCTGACCAACGAGAACTGGACCTACCAGGCGGGAACGGTGCTGCGGTTCTAGAGGCTGCAAACACTGCGTGGCCGTGGCGAAGGCGCGGTGCGTTAGTCGACGCGGCAGATGAGGCACTTGAGGTAGCGGGTCTCGGGGAGGGTGAGGACCTCGGGGTGGTCGGGAGCGGCGGCGCGGGTTTCGAGCAGCTGGACGCGGCGGCCGGTGTCGGCTGCGGCGGAGGCGACGACTTCAGTGAAGTCCTGCAGCGAGACGTGGTGCGAGCAGGAGTTGGTGATCAGCGTTCCGCCCGGCGCGAGCAGGCGGAGGGCGCGGAGGTTGAGCTCCTTGTAGCCGCGCAGAGCGCCCTCGGTGGCGCGCTTGGACTTGGCGAAGGCGGGCGGGTCGAGCACGATGGCGTCGAAGAGGGCGGATGGTGAAGAGGACTTCTTCGCGGTGTCGTCGAGGTGGCGGAGGTACTCGAAGGCGTCGGCCTCCATCCAGTCGACTTCGCAACGTGCGGCCAGCTCGGGGTTGAGGGCGAGGTTGCGGTCGGCGGCTTCGAGCGCAGCGCGGCTGGCGTCGACGCCGGTAACCTGCGAGCAAACCTGGGCGAGATGCAGGGCAAAGCCGCCCTGGTAGGTGCAGATGTCGAGCGCCCGGCCAGTGCGGCCTGAGGCTTCGACGGCGCGGGCGGCGGCGGCGTAGTTGAGGCGCTGGTCGAGGAAGGCGCCGGTCTTCTGGCCGCTGGCCGCGTCGTAGTGGAAGCGCAGGCCGTTGAGCGCGAAGGTGGTGGTGGTGGGCGCGGCGAGCGATGCGCTCTTGTCGGCGGCGCTGCGGAAGGAGAGGCCGTCGGGGGCGATGGAGTCGACCGTGGTGGTGAAGAGCGCGCCGGTGGGCGACGGGGGAAGCTGCTCGAGCTCGCGGATGCGCGGGTCGGGGCGTTCCCAGATCGTGAGCCCGGCCGTGAGTCCACCGTTGACTTCCCCGTTGAGTGCCTGGACTTCGGCGGCGAAGGCCTGGCGGAGTGCGGCGACGAGGACGGCGCGGACGTCGTCCTGCGCTGTGCCCTGGATGAGGAGCTGCAGGAGGACGAGGTCGTTGTAGCGGTCGGCGATGATGCCCGGGAGGTTGTCGGCCTCGGAGAAGATGAGGCGATGCGCGTTGTTGGCGATGGTGGCGGGTGCGAGCTGGCGGCGGAGTTCGAGCGCGGCGTCGATGCGCGTGCGGAGATCGGCGAGGTACTGCTCGCGGGAGAGCGCGGGTGTGCGCGAGATGAGGCGCGCGGCGATCTGCGAGGCGCTGGAGTAGAGCGCGGTGCCGAGCGGGATCTCGCGCGAGTCGGTGATCGTGACCAGCGAGCCGGGTTCGGATTGGATTGCGTCGTGGGGCTGCGGTTCGAGGTCGGTGCGGTAAACCCAGAGGTGGCCCGAACGGAGACGGTCGGCGGCGCGGCGTGTAATGCGGAGAGTGGACATCTGGACTAAGTGTAGTCGGACAGGTTTGCGCCCCATCGCATGCACGGTAGAGCTGCGCATGAATGGTCGCCCGATGTTGGGTCAGGCGAGGTGCGGGATGGCGATGCCGAGGTGCTCGGCGATGGTGGTGACGACGAGGTTGTGGTCATCGCGCTGGGGAAGGCCGGAGACGATGATGCTGCCGACGCAGCCGGTGTCGACGATCCAGAGGGGGAAGCCTCCGCCGTGGGCGGCGTAGTCGGTGAGGGTGAGGCCGTGGCGGGATTCGAGGGTGTCGCCGTCGCGCTCGAGCGTGCGGCCGATGGCGTAGCTGCTGCGTGCGAAGCGGCGCACGATGTTGCGCTTGCGGCGAACCCAGTCGGCCTGGCCGGGCGTTGCTCCGGGCGTTGCGCAGGCGAAGAGGAGATGGCCGGCGAGTTCGATCTCGACGGTTGCTCCGGGGGCTTCGCCGGGGCCGCCGGCGTTGTGGGCCCGGAGCGCGGCGCGCAGGCGGTTGCCGAGCTGCCATGCGGTGTCGGGGTTGAAGGCGGTGAAACGCAGGAGGGCTTCTTGCTGGGTGAGGATGTCGAGGTCTTCGGCGGGGTTCATGATGCGTTGCTCTCCCTGGGCTCTATGGTAGCGGTGCGGGTCGCGGATTGCCGACGATCCGGAATGGGGGGTCGATCAGTCAGGCTCTCGCGTGATGGTCAATCTGGAAGTGGTCGCGCGATGAGGATGACCATTTTGGGATTGTCGTCTATATATACGGAACAAAACTGAATACGGAACAAAATTGACGCTAATCGGATAGCGAGGCTTTGGTAGCGATGATGCGGCTTGGATAGAATAGTCACATGGCAACGCCACGCGCAACGCCGCAGTTTTTAGAGACTTCGCTGACTGGGCTCGGGCTGTTGAATACACCGATGTTCAACAAGGGAACTGCGTTTCCGGAGTCGGAGCGCGATGAGTTCTCGCTGCATGGGCTGCTGCCGCCGCATGTGGGTACGCTGGATGAGCAGGTGGAGCGGCGATTGAAGGTGTTCCGCTCGCTGCCGGACGATTTCGCGAAGTATACGTTCATGCGCGATCTGCAGGATGTGAACGAGACGCTGTTTTATGCGCTGATCACACGCAATATCGAGGAGACGCTGCCGGTGGTGTACACCCCGGCCGTGGGCGAGGGCTGCCAGCGGTTCTCGGAGATTTGGCGCAGGCCGCGGGGCGTGTTCCTGAGCTATCCGAACCGCGCGCGCATCGAGACGATCCTGGGGCATCCGCGGTATGAAGGCGTGCGCTGCATCGTGGTGTCGGATGGAGAGCGGATCCTGGGTTTAGGGGATCAGGGTGCGGGCGGGATGGGCATTCCGATCGGCAAGCTGTCGCTGTATACGGCGCTGGCCGGGATTCATCCGATGAAGTGCCTGCCGGTGTTTCTGGATGTGGGCACGGACAACGCGGCCAGGATTGCCGATCCGCTGTACATCGGGTGGAGGCACGAACGCGTGCGCGGTGCGGAGTACGACAAGTTCGTCGACAGCTTTGTGCGCGTGGTGAAGAAGCGCTGGCCGCATGTGCTGCTGCAGTGGGAGGACTTCGCCGGACACAACGCGGCGCGGCTGCTGGAGCGGTATCGCGATGTGCTGCCGAGCTTCAACGACGACATCCAGGGAACGGCGGCGGTGGCCGTGGCAACCTTGCTGGCCGCGGTGAATATTACGGGCATTCCGTTTACCGAGCAGCGGATTGTGGTCTTCGGGTTTGGGTCTGCGGGGCTGGGGATTACGGAGCTGCTGCGCAAGGCGCTGGTGAGCGCTGGGTTGAGCGATCAAGAGGCGCGGGAGCGGTTCTACGCGGTCGATAAAGACGGGCTGCTGATCGAGGGCATGGACGGTCTGACGAAAGAGCAGGCCGGATTCGCGCGGGCGAAGAGTGCGGCCGCCGGGTGGGCTCGTGGAGAGCACGGGATTGGCTTGTTGGAGGTTGTCGAGCGCGTGAAGCCGACGGTGCTGATTGGGGTTTCGGGGCAGGCCGGTGCGTTCAGCGAGGACGTGGTGCGGGCGATGGTACGGGGTATTGAGTCAAGACCCGTGATTCTGCCGCTGTCGAATCCGACCAGCCGCTGCGAGGCTACGCCCGCGGACGTGATCCGGTGGACGGATGGCCGCGCGATTGTGGGAACCGGCAGCCCGTTTGGGCCGGTAGAGTTTGGCGGTAAGGTGATCGACGTCGCGCAGACGAACAACTCGTACATCTTCCCGGGGATGGCGCTGGGGATTGTGAGCTCGCGGGCGAAGCGGGTGAGCGAGGGAATGATTATGGCCGCGGCGAAGGCGCTGGCGGCGCTGTCGCCCACGCACCAGGACCCGAACGGCGCGCTGCTGCCGCCGCTGGACACGCTGCGCGCGGTGTCGCTGAGCGTAGCCGTGGCGTTGGGCCGGCAGGCAGAATCCGAGGGACTCGCGGAGGTCAAGGGCGACGCGTTCGTCGAGGCAGTGCACGCGAATGTGTGGGAGCCGGTGTATCTGCCGTATAGGCGGAGATAGAGCCCGCAGGCGATAGAACCCATAGAATTGGGTTTGTGACGACCGAAATGCAGTATGACGTGGTGGTGCTGGGCGCGGGCGCGGCCGGGATGATGTGTGCGTTCGAGGCCGGCAAGCGCGGACGGCGCGTGCTGCTGCTCGACCATGGCGAGCGCGTGGGGCGGAAGATTCTGATCTCCGGCGGCGGGCGTTGCAACTTCACGAATATCCATGCGAAACCGGAGAGCTTTCTGAGCGAGAATCCGCACTTTGCGAAGTCGGCGCTGGCTCGGTTTACTCCGGCGAACTTTGTGGCGCTGGTGGAGAAGCACGGGATCAAGTATCACGAGAAGACGCTGGGGCAGTTGTTCTGCGATGACTCGGCGCGGCAGATTGTGGCGCTGCTGGAGAGCGAGTGCGCGGAGGCTCGCGTGGAGACGCGCTGTGGCGTGACGGTGAGCGCAGTGCGGCGCGCTGCCGATGGCGCGGGATTTGTGGTGGAGACGAGTGCTGGGAGTTTTGCCTGCGCGTCGGTGGTGGTGGCGACGGGTGGGTTGTCGATTCCGGCGCTGGGCGCGACGGGCTTTGGGTATGAGCTCGCGCGGGAGTTCGGGCATGCGGTGATTGAGCCGCGCGCAGGGCTGGTTCCGCTGGTGTTCTCGGTGGGTGATCGGGAGCGGTGGTGCGACCTGGCGGGGCTGTCGACGGAGGTTGTCGGGAGCGCGGTCGCCGATGCGAACGAACGGCAGAAGCGGATTCCGCGCTCTGCGAAGGAGGACAAATCAAAGATCAGATTTCGCGAGAAACTGTTGATTACGCATCGTGGTTTGAGCGGGCCGGCGGTGTTGCAGGTGTCGTCGTACTGGAGCCCAGGGGGTGAGGTGCAGTTCGATCTGGCGCCGGGGCACGAGGTGTTTCGTCCCTTGCTGGCGCAGACGGCGGGGCGTGACTGGAATAGCGCGTATGCGGCGTTGCGGTCGGTGCTGCCCACTCGGATGGCGGAGCGATGGGTGAGGCTGCGGGCCAATGCGGATGCGGGTGACTGGACGAATGCGGGAATCGCGAAGCTGGAGGCCGAGCTGCACGCATGGACGCTGCGGCCGGACGGCAGCGAGGGCTTTGCCAAGGCCGAGGTGACCGTCGGCGGTGTCGACACGCGGGAGCTCGACGCGCGAACGATGGAGAGCAAGCGCGCTCCGGGGATGTACTTTATCGGCGAGGTGGTGGACGTGACTGGATGGCTGGGCGGGTACAACTTCCAGTGGGCGTGGGCGAGCGCGGTGGCGGCGGGCGCGGTGGTGTGAGTTGCTACGGTCGCATGCGTCGCTACTGGAGGTGCGTGGCTATTGGGCCTGCTCCGCTATTGGGCTTGCGTGGCTACTGCACGACGAGCGTGAGGTTGACGCTGTGGGTGAGGCCGGCCGAGGATGCGGCGACGGTCAGGGTGTAGGTGCCGTCGGGCGTGGGCGTGCTGCCGCCGGGGTCCGTCGAAGCGGGGATAACGCGGCTCGTACCACAACCACTGAGGACGCTGAGTGCGCACGTAAGGGCGAAGACGAGCGCCAGCCGGCGATAGCGGCGGCGACGCGTGACCAGCGCAATCGGCAGCAGTAGCGCGAGGAGGGAGTGTCTTCGCGCTGATCGCCGCCGGGTTGAACAGTCTTGCAGGAGCTGCGAGCGCCGCGACGGCGACTCCGGTTTCGACGCTGACGGAGATCGTCGACGTCCCCCCTCCCCAGCGGAGCGATGCTGGGAGCGACGATGCAGGTGGAGTTGGTCGGAGCTCCGGTGCAGGTGAGAGCGACGTTGCCGGAGAGTCCGGCGAGCGAGCTCAGCAGCAGCGGGTAGGTTGCGGAGTTGCCGGAGCCGGAGAGCGTGTCGCTGGTGGCGCCAGTCGCGGTGAGGGTGAAGTAGACGCCGGTTCCGGAGAGCGTGGTGGCCTGGGTTCCGGTGGGCGCGACGGCTGCGAGCGCGTGCTGCGCGGGCGCTACCTGGGCGGGTGCGTTACAGCCGTCGAGCGCGTTGGTGGTGTTGCGCAGGATGCAGCTGGAGGAGCCAGCGCTGATGACGCAGCGGTAGAGATTGACGGTTCCGGCGTAGAGGTTGGTGCCGTTCGACGCTGCGGGCGCAGCGCTGAGCGCGAGGTTGTAGCTGCCCTGGGTGATGGCGGCGCTGCCGCTGTCGACCTCCAGTGCGCCGTTGTCGATGCGGTTGGCGAAGGTCGGTGCGGGCGTTGCGCAGCTGTTGGAGGTCGCGCTGCAGAGGTCCTGCCAGAGGCCCTGATCGAGGTTATTGACGTCGACAGCGAGGGCATAGAGGTCGCCGGTGTCCGCGCGCACGGCTAAAGCTCCACGAAAGATGGGGCGGTCGAGCTGCCCGTGCCGGTGGAGCCGACCGGGCACAGTTCGCGGTGGTGAGGTTGACGCTGGGCTGCACCGTGAGGCGCGTCTAGATGGCACCGTCGTAGATCGTGGCCATCTGCCAGGTCTGTCCGGCGTCGGTGGAGTAATACAGGCCGGGAATGGAGAGGCTGCCCGCCGCGTTGACGATGGGCCGACTGCGGCGAGGTGGAGAAGGCCGCGACGACCAGCGTGGGCGTCGCGGTGCTGAAGGCGATGCCAGCGGTGGCGAGGCCGATGAAGGAGTGGTCGCCGTTGGCGCCGTCCTGCGAGTTCTGGATCAGGGTCCAGGTGAGGCCGCCGTCGGACGAGCGCAGCAGACCCTCGCCGTAGAAGGAGTCGGTGGCGTCGTTGGGGTCGAGAGCGAAGGGATGATGCTGGTTCCGGCGTTGGGGTTGAAGGCCGGCAGGGTGTCGGTGAGCGGAGCGAAGCTGGCCGAGGAGAGCATTCCGGCTGCGTTGGTCGACTTCCAGACGCCGCCGCCGGTGGCTCCGATATAGACCGTATTGCCACTGGCATCGTTGGGGTCGAGAGCGATGGCGGTGATGCGGCCGTTGAGGTTGTTGTAGGTCGCGGAGACGATGGAGCTCGGCCCCAGCGGCTGCCATGCGGCAGTCAGGTTGGCGGTGGCGCGCGGGAGGGGCGCTGCTGCGCGTGCAGCAGCGGAAATGGGACAAATGGGAGCGTGACGAGCAGGCCGGCGGCCCAGGTTCGCAGCGGCGTGCGGCAGCGACGATGGGCAACCGTGGTGGTGGAGGCGCGGAATCGGGAGCTCGCGAAACGTCTCTGCGGCAAGCTGGAACCCTGAGATTCGATTGTGAGGTCCTGACCCATACAGCCTTGATCGGATCAGGAGCCTCGCGGGATGAGGCAGTTGCGAGATTCTTTTAGCTTAAAACGTCCCAAATTGGGACAGCAATCGTCGCAGGTTGTTGTTGAAGACGAGTGTAGCAGCCGGAGAATCAGCGGGGTTAAGCGCGAATCCGACCGCTCAGTAGGTTCGCACGGTAAAGTCGATGACCTTGGCCATGTGGCTGTCGAACATGCTGATGCTGCGGGTTGCGGAGCGGTGTCCACGGAAGAGCACCCAGACCTGGTAATCAATATTGCCGTCGAGCCGTTTGAAGTTGTACCGGCCGCTCGCGTCGGTGATGTAGGTGACGACCTGGTTGGTCCTGGCGTTCCGCAGTTCGACGACGGCGCCGCGTATGGGCTCGTGGCCGTCGGTGATCGTCCCACTGAGGTCGCGTAGTGTGGGGTGGGGCTGTTCCTGCGACCGGGCGGGCAGCCCACAAAGCAGTACCCCGGCGGCGATGCAGACGATCGCTCTTGCCAGCCATCCGTGGCGCGTTTTCGTCTCCATCCTCATGGCGTTCTCACCCTGCAAAGACCTGCATCGACCGAAACCCAGACGGCTTCACTCAATGAAGCCACCGGGTCTAGGATTTTGATGCGGTAAACCTGAAGAGCGATGGATGATCTCGCTCTAGTAGCTGTGGCCGAGGACCGGATGCGGCTCGTACGGCTCCTCCAGCTGCCTGATCTCGTCGGGCGTCAGCTTCAGTTGCAGCGCGGTCAGAGCGTCCTCGAGCTGGTAGAGCTTGCTCGCTCCGATGATCGGCGCGGAGACGGCGGGCCTGGACAGAATCCAGGCGAGGGCGATCTGCGCGGGTTTGGCGTTGCGCTGGGCAGCGAGCTCGACGACGCGGTCGACGACGGTGAAGTCCGAGTCGCGATAGTAGAGGCCGTGGGCGTAGTCGTCGGTGCGGGCGCGCACGGTG